>NZ_JBJGXU010000011.1:0-144814 GCF_045447305.1 Pseudomonas sp. D47
GCTCGCGTATATTCAGACACATCGCATTGCCCACCCCATCAGGAGTTTCATCAACATGGCCGTTAACTGCACCACCCTTGAAGAAGTCCGCGCAAACATCGACCGCCTCGACCAACAAATCGTCACCCTGCTGGCCGAACGCGGCCACTACGTCTCCCAAGCGGCGCGCTTTAAAAAAGACGCCGATGGTGTGAAGGCACCGCAGCGGGTTGAACAGGTGATCGCCAAGGTGCGGGGTTTATCAGAGGCGGTGGGCGCCAACCCTGAGGTCACTGAGCAGGTGTATCGCGCAATGATTGCGGCGTTTATTGAGCAGGAATTGGCCGAGCATGCTTCGCTGAAGAACCACCAGGCGACATAACCCCTGTGGCGAGGGAGCTTGCTCCCGCTGGGGCGCGAAGCGGCCCCAAAAGATTAGGACCGCTGCGCAGTCCAGCGGGAGCAAGCTCCCTCGCCACAAGAGCGGTGTCAGCCTTTTAGGTGGCGGGTGTCATCGCTTGGGTCAGGTCGTCCACGACGGCCTTGCCCATCTCACACAGATAATGCGCCGCCCAGGCGTATTGTTCGCCGCGCACATCCATGGCGGCTTCCATGGCGAGTTTCTTGGAGTAAAAAAGCAAAGTGGAGGCGTGTTCCAAGGCTTCGTCGATCGGCATGCCAGAATTGACGCGGAACAGCGGTTTTTCGTTTTCACCGTAGTCGCCGAAGGTGACGACGCCGAGGGTGGTGATTGAGGAAAGGGGTGGGTTGGGGACGACTTTAGACATGGTTTTTCCTTAGGTTAATAAGTAGAAACCGCCACAGCACGTCGCTAAACATGGAGAGGTGGCAGCTGTACGCGGGTTAGCGAACCGGTAACCTAGGAACCCGGTAGACCCGAAGGTCTCCCGCGCACAGCCGCCATAACACGATAAGGCAGGCAAAAAGCGCGAGCCAAAGGAGTTGAGGAAGTTGTACCTACGTTTCTCGGGTCGCTAAACCCAATCGCTGTTTTGCAGCGACCCGAGAAGGCTAGACACTCAAATCCTATGGCGCAATAGGCCAGGGATTCTCTAGGAAACGTCCTGCAATTTAAAGAGAATCGTCGTTGATGGCCCTTTAACCCAACACCTTTCTCACCTCCCTTTCACGCCGCCCCGACAAATCCCTGACTAGACTTCCCCTATCAGCCGTGAAACGGCCAGGGAGTACGTAATGTGGCGGTACGCGTTAATGCTGTGCGCGGTAGTGGGGCTGTCGGGTTGCCAGTCAACCCATCAAGATTTACTCGCCAAAGGTTATCCACCGGCCTTCGCCGATGGCTTTGATGACGGTTGCAGCAGCGGTCGCCAGGCCGCCGGCGTGATCAGCGGGGAGTTTCGCAAGAACGTGCCGCGTTATCTGAAAGACAGCGAGTACGCCGAAGGCTGGGAAGATGGCTTTCGCCAGTGCAAGGCCATGCGTGAAAGCGAGGAGTTGCGCGACTACAAGGACAATCACTGGGACGACCGTGAGCGTGCCTGGCAGCAGGAGAAAGACCGCGACGCCGCCAGGGCTTATCGCTCGCAATAGGTCGCTTTCCTGAAAAGCGCACGCAGAGCGTCCAGGGCTGCATGCCCACGCAGAGCGTGGGAACGATCGCGCGGCGACCATGGCCCAAACGCCATAGAGGGAGAATGTCATGAGCCGAGCTTTTGTTAACGAAGACAACGCCGCCGCCCAGGCTGACCCGCCGGTGGAGCGCCTGATCAGTGAGCAACCCAACCGCCTGACCGCGCAAGGGTTGGCGCAGTTGCAGGCCAAGGTCGCGCAGTTGCAGCAGGCCTACAGCCTCGAGTCCGCCAAGGACAATAAACAGCGCCAGGCGGATCTGGAGCGCGATTTGCGCTACTTCAACCAGCGGGTGCAAAGCGCCCAAGTCGTGGCGCCGGCCACCTCCACTGCAAAGGTGCAGATCGGCAGCTGGGTCACCTTCGCCAACGAACACGACGAGCAGCAGCGCATTCAGTTGGTCGGTGAAGACCAGGCCGACGCCCAGGCCAACCTGATCAACTGGGGCTCGCCGCTGGGCCGTGCGTTGCTGGGCGCCGAGGTGGGCGAGGAGGTGCTGTGGAAGCGCCCCGTCGGTGATCAGGTGATCGAAGTGCTGCGCATCGAGCCCGAGGCTTAGACGATGCCTTGGGCCAGCATCGCGTCGGCGACTTTCACGAAGCCGGCGATGTTCGCGCCTTTCACGTAGTTGACCCGGCCGTTTTCTTCGCCGTAATGCACGCAAGCGTGGTGGATCGACTGCATGATGTTGTGCAATTTGCTGTCGACTTCGCCTGCGGTCCACAGCAGGCGCATGGCGTTTTGCGACATTTCCAGGCCACTCACGGCCACACCGCCGGCGTTGGAGGCCTTGCCCGGCGCGAACAAGATCCCCGCCTCGATAAAGATATCCACAGCCTCCAAGGTGGTCGGCATGTTGGCGCCTTCGGCCACGCACATGCAGCCATTGCGCAGCAGCGTGCGGGCGGCCTCGGCGTCGAGTTCGTTTTGGGTGGCGCATGGCAGGGCGATGTCGCAAGCTAGCTCCCAAGGGGTTTTGCCTTTGCGGAACTCCAGGCCAAAGCGCTCAGCGAGTCCGCTGATGCGCCCGCGCTGCACGTTTTTCAACTCCAGCAGGGCCGACCATTGCTCCTCGGTCAACCCGCTTTCGGCGTACAGGGTGCCTTCGGAGTCGGACAGGGAAATCACCTTGCCGCCCAGGTCCATGACCTTGCGCGCCGCGTATTGCGCGACGTTGCCGGAGCCGGAGACGGCCACGCGCTTGCCTTCAACCCGCTGGCCGTCGCGCTTGAGCATGGCTTCGGCGAAATACACGCAGCCGAAACCGGTGGCCTCGGGGCGGATCAAGCTACCGCCGTAGGCCATGCCTTTGCCGGTCAGCACCGAGGTGAACTGGTTGCTGAGGCGTTTGTACTGGCCAAACAGAAAGCCGATTTCGCGCGCGCCCACGCCGATATCGCCGGCGGGCACGTCCACGTCTGCGCCGATGTGGCGGTACAGCTCGCTCATGAATGACTGGCAGAAGCGCATCACTTCGGCGTCGCTCTTGCCCTTGGGGTCGAAGTCCGAGCCGCCTTTGCCGCCGCCCATGGGCAGCGAGGTCAAGGAGTTCTTGAAGGTCTGCTCGAAGGCGAGGAATTTCAACACGCCCAAGTTCACCGACGGGTGGAAGCGCAGGCCGCCTTTGTAGGGGCCTATGGCGCTGTTCATCTGGATACGGAAGCCGCGATTGACCTGGACCTTGCCGTGATCATCCACCCACGACACCCGGAAAGTAATCGCGCGTTCCGGCTCGCAGATGCGCTCCAGGATGCCCGAGGTCAGGTAGTGGGGGTTGGCTTCTAGAAACGGCCACAAGCTGCGTAAGACCTCCTCTACAGCTTGGTGGAATTCCGGCTGGTCGGGGTCGCGTTTCTTGAGGCGGGCGAGGAAGGATTCGACAGATTCGATCATGGAAACGTCTCGGCAAATTGATTGTTTTTAAAGGAGATTGAGCCGGACCTTAGCAATTCATGCTGCACCTGAAAAGCGCAAAATGTCGCCTTTGTGAATTTAAATGGTGCATTGGATATAAATAAATCGGTTTATTTGCACCAAGAAAGGGATTCAACTCTAGAGAATGCACCAGCAGTTAAACTGCTATCGCAGGCAAGCCAGCTCCCACTTTTGACATGTGTTCACAAATCAAAATGTGGGCGCTGGCTTGCCTGCGATGCAGACGCCGCGGGCCACCTGAATAACACGCAAAAAAAACGGAGCCCGAAGGCTCCGCTCTCTTAAACAACCCGCCAAATCAGGCCAGTTTTTTGTGGCGTACTCGGTGCGGCTGGGCAGCCGCTTCGCCCAAACGCTTTTTACGGTCCGCTTCGTACTCGGTGTAGTTACCTTCGAAGAACACCGCTTGGGAGTCGTCTTCGTACGCCAGGATGTGGGTCGCGACGCGGTCAAGGAACCACCGATCGTGAGAGATCACAATGGCGGCGCCCGGGAAGTCCAGCAGGGCCTCTTCCAGGGAACGCAGGGTTTCAACGTCGAGGTCGTTGGACGGTTCGTCGAGCAGCAACACGTTGCCGCCCTCTTTCAAGGTCAGGGCCAGGTGCAAGCGACCACGCTCACCACCGGACAGGTCCTTGACGAACTTCTGCTGGTCGCCGCCCTTGAAGTTGAAACGGCCGACGTAGGTGCGCGACGGGATTTCATAGTTGCCGATGCGGATCTGGTCGGAACCGTCGGAAATCTGCTGGAACACAGTCTTGCTGCCATCCAGGTCTTCGCGGCTCTGGTCGACGCAAGCCAACTGCACGGTTTCGCCGACTTCGATGGTGCCAGAATCCGGGGTTTCCTTGCCCATCAGCATGCGGAACAGCGTGGATTTACCCGCACCGTTACCACCGATAACGCCGACGATCGCGCCTTTTGGCATCGAGAACGAAAGGTTATCGATCAGCACGCGGTCGCCATAGCCTTTGCTGACGTTCTTGAACTCGATGACCTTGTCACCCAGGCGTGGGCCGGCCGGGATGTAGATCTCGTTGGTTTCGCTGCGCTTCTGGAATTCCTGCGACTGCATTTCTTCAAAGCGTTGCAGACGTGCCTTGGATTTGGACTGGCGGGCCTTGGCGCCTTTGCGCACCCACTCCAGTTCTTCCTTCATGGCTTTTTCGTGGGCCGATTGCTGCTTGGATTCGGCGGCCAGACGGTCGGACTTGGCTTCCAGCCAACCGGAGTAGTTGCCCTCGTAAGGGATACCGGCGCCACGGTCGAGCTCGAGGATCCAGCCGGCAACGTTGTCCAGGAAGTACCGGTCGTGCGTGATCGCAACCACGGTGCCCGGGAAATCGTGAAGGAAGTGTTCCAGCCAGGCGACGGAATCGGCGTCCAAGTGGTTGGTCGGTTCGTCGAGCAGCAGCATGTCGGGGGCCGACAGCAGCAGGCGGCACAGGGCCACACGACGTTTTTCACCACCCGACAGGAATTCGACCTTGGCGTCCCACGCCGGCAGGCGCAGCGCATCGGCGGCGACTTCCAGCTGGCGCTCCAGGTTGTGACCGTCGCTGGCCTGCAAGATGGCTTCGAGCTTGGCCTGTTCGGCGGCGAGCTTGTCGAAGTCGGCATCTTCTTCGGCGTAGGCGGCGTAGACCTCGTCCAGGCGCGCCTGGGCGTTCTTGATCACGGCCACGGCCTCTTCGACCACTTCACGCACGGTCTTGGTCGGGTCCAGGATCGGCTCTTGCGGCAGGTAGCCGATGTTCAGCTCGGGCATCGGACGGGCTTCGCCTTCGAACTCGGTGTCGACGCCAGCCATGATTTTCAGCAGCGTGGATTTACCTGAACCGTTGAGGCCGAGCACGCCGATCTTGGCGCCAGGGAAGAAGGACAGCGAAATGTTTTTCAGGATTTCCCGCTTCGGCGGAACAACTTTTCCCAGCCGATGCATGGTGAAGACGTATTGAGCCATGGTGAACCTAGCGTCAGTGACTGATGAATTGAGCGGGCGAAGCCCGTGCAGGCCATGCGCCGCACGGGCCGTTGACGGTAATCAATGCCTTCGTGCGCAAAAAGCCTGAATGTCTGGGGCTGGAACGCCCCCGCGTAACCGGCAAAGCTACCTCAATGCGCTTGGTCAGTCCAGCCAGCCGGGACTGGCACTTTGCCACAAGTCAAGGCATGCTAGCCGCCCTCCGGGCGTCCGGCTATAGTGCACGTCGCGCGCCAACCCAGCCAAACCGCAGGATCATAGCTTGTCCAAAGTCACGCCGCCCACTCCCCTGCGCGCCGCTCATATAGCGCCGGGAGCGCCCCTGCACGGCACCCTCAAAGGCGCATTGGCGACGCTTGTCCTGATGCTGCTCGCGTTGTTGTTCTGGCAACTGCTGGACCAATTGCAGCAGAACCAAAAAAACCAGCAGCAATACACCATCGACTACAGCGCCGACCTGGCAGAACAGATCAGCCTGAACATGGCCCTGAGCGCAAAAATCGCCCTGAATTTGCTACCGATGGTCGAGCCACCGCGCAACGACGAACAGCAACAGGCCTTGATGCGCACCTTGCAACGCTCGTTGCCAGAGCTGCGCAGTGTCGCCCTGCTCGCCCCCAGCGGCGCGATGATCAGCGACACCGCCAAAGACAGCCAGGACAGCGCCTATCTGGAAGAACTGGTGCAGCGCAGCCAATCGCAGCCTTATTACCTGAGCAACAACCCTGACGGCACGCTTATCTACCTGTTGCTGCAACAGCCCAGTGGCAGCTCAAAAATGTACTGGGCCTTGCGCCTGGCGCCCAGCTACCTGAGCAACCTTTCCCGCCAGGACGGCCAGGGCCAGCGGCCGATGTGGACCATCGAAAACCGTCTGAACCACCGCGTGGTCGGCCGTGACACCGGCATGCCGGCGCAATGGGCCTCTGCACTCACGCCGGACGAACTGAATAAAAGCGTGCTGGTCACGCCGCTAAGCAAAAGCGACTGGCAGTTGCGCGGGCTGTTAGACCGCGGCGCCGTGCTGGAGCAACTGCTGCCGGCGTTTATCGGCAAATGCCTGCTGGGCTTGGCCCTCTCGCTGATCCCGGTGATCGTGCTGCTGAACATGCGCCGCCGCCAGCGCCAAGTGCATGAGGGCCGCCGCCGTTATCAGGATATTTTCGAAGGCACCGGTGTGGCGCTGTGCGTGCTCGACCTGTCGGGTTTGAAGGCGTTCTTCGACAAAGCCCATGGGCAAACCCGCGAGCAATTGCAGGCATGGCTGCACAACAACGCCGAAGAACGCCAGCAACTGCTCAAGGAATTGCGCGTTACCGAAGTCAACCAGGTGGCTGTGCGCCTGTTGAACGTCAGTTCTTGCGAGCAAGCCTGGGAGCGCCTGATCGATGACTGCCCGCGCAACGCCACGGCCATCGGTCATCAGGTGCTTGAAGCTGTACTGACCCAGCAAAAACAGCTGGAGCTGGAGATCCAGTTCAATGACGTCGCCGGCAATGATCAATACCTGTGGCTGGTGATGCGCCTGCCTGAGCAGCAAGACGACTTCAAGGCGGTGATCCTCAGCATCAGCGACATCACCAGCCGCAAGCTGATCGAGCTGTCGCTGGTGGAGCGCGAAAGCTTCTGGTCGGACGTGGTGCGCACCGTGCCGGATCACCTGTATGTGCAGGACGTGATCAGCCAGCGAATGATTTTCAGCAACCACCATTTGGGCCACACCCTGGGCTACAACAAGGCCGAATTGCAGCAAATGGGCGAGTACTTCTGGGAAATCCTGCTGCACCCGGACGACGCCGAGCATTACCACGACTTGCGCCAGCAGCAACGCGAAGTCGGCTACACCACCCAACTGCAATGCCAACTGCGCTTTCGTCACCGCGATAACCAATGGCGGCGCTTCGATATCCGCGAGCAAGCCCTGGCCCGCGACAAGAGCGCGGCGGTCACGCGGATCATCGGCGTGGCCAAAGACATTACCGACCAGATCGAAGCCAGCGAATCCCTGCGTGACAGCGAGCAGCGCTACCGCATGCTGGCCGAAAGCATCAGCGACGTGATCTGCTCCACCGACAGCCAGCTGGCCCTCAACTACATCAGCCCGTCGGTCAACGCCGTGCTGGGTTATGACGTGGATTGGGTGTTCAAGAATGGCTGGCAGTCGATCATTGCCAACCCGCAACAACTGACCGGCATTTACAGCCTGGTGGAACAGGTCAGCCGTTCGCTGGGCGACGTTGCGGCGTTGAATAAACTGCGCGATGACGTGCAAACCCAGCTGTTCTTGTTCGACTGCCTGCGCGCCGATGGGCGCAAGGTGCCGATCGAGCTGCGCCTGGTGCTGGTGTGGGACGAACACGGCGCGTTTGAAGGCATCCTCGGTGTAGGCCGCGATATCAGCCAGCAACGCCGCGCCGAGAAAGACCTGCGCATGGCGGCCACGGTGTTCGAACACTCAACCTCAGCGATCCTGATCACCGACCCGGCCGGTTACATCGTGCAGGCCAACGAGGCGTTCAGCCGCGTCAGCGGCTATGCCGTGGCGGATGTGCTCGACCAGTTGCCGAACATGCTCACCGTCGACGAACAGCAGGAAGCCCACCTGCGTTATGTGCTCAAGCAACTGCACCAGCACAGCACCTGGGAAGGTGAAGTGTGGCTCAAGCGGCGCAATGGCGAACATTACCCGGCGTGGGTCGGCATTACAGCCGTGTTCGATGACGAAGGCGACCTGGCCAGCTACGTGTGTTTCTTCAGCGACATCAGCGAGCGCAAGGCCAGCGAACAGCGCATCCACCGCCTGGCGTATTACGACGCCCTGACCCACCTGCCCAACCGCACGCTGTTCCAGGACCGCTTGCACACCGCACTGCAGTCGGCCGAGCGGCAGAAGTCGTGGGTGGTGCTGATGTTCCTCGACCTCGACCGCTTCAAGCCGATCAACGATTCCCTGGGCCACGCCGCCGGCGACCGCATGCTCAAGGAAATGGCCACGCGCCTGCTCGGTTGCGTGGCCGAAGACGACACCGTGGCGCGCATGGGCGGCGACGAGTTCACCTTGCTCCTGCAACCGCGGGCCAGCCGCGAGATGGCGCTGAACCGCGCAATCACCGTGGCCGAGCAGATTCTGGCGAGCCTGGTGAAGCCGTTTGTGCTGGAGGGCCGCGAGTTCTTCGTGACCGCCAGTATCGGCATCGCTTTAAGCCCGCAGGACGGCAACGAGCTGAGCCAGCTGATGAAAAACGCCGACACCGCGATGTACCACGCCAAGGAGCGCGGCAAGAACAACTTCCAGTTCTACCAGGCCGACATGAACGCCAGTGCGCTTGAGCGTCTGGAACTGGAAAGCGACCTGCGCCACGCGCTGGATCAGAACGAATTCGTGCTGTATTACCAACCGCAGTTCAGCGGCGATGGCAAACGTTTGACCGGCGCCGAAGCCCTGCTGCGCTGGCGCCACCCACGCCGTGGGCTGGTGCCGCCGGGTGACTTTATTCCGGTGCTGGAAGAGTTGGGGCTGGTGGTGGACGTGGGCGATTGGGTGCTGGCCGAAGCCTGCCGCCAGCTCAAGACCTGGCACCAGAACAAGGTGCGCGTGCCGAAAGTCTCGGTGAACATCTCGGCGCGGCAATTCTCGGATGGCCAGCTAGGCGAGCGCATCGCCACCATTCTCAGGGACACGGGCCTGCCGCCGGCGTGCCTGGAGTTGGAGCTGACCGAAAGTATCCTCATGCGCGAAGTCAACGAAGCCATGCAGATCCTCGCCAGCCTGAAAAACCTCGGCCTGAGCATCGCGGTGGACGACTTCGGCACGGGTTATTCGTCGCTGAACTACCTCAAGCAATTCCCCATCGACGTGTTGAAGATCGACCGCACCTTTGTCGATGGCCTGCCGTCCGGTGAGCAGGACGCGCAGATCGCCCGGGCGATTATCGCCATGGCCCACAGCCTCAACCTGGCGGTGATCGCCGAGGGTGTGGAAACCCATGAGCAGCTGGATTTCCTGCGGGAGCATGGTTGCGATGAGGTGCAGGGTTATCTGTTTGGGCGGCCGATGCCGGCGAACCGGTTTGAGGCGCAGTTCAGTAACGAGGCGCTTTTTCTGTTCGACTGAAACCTTGCAGGGGTGCTGATGGCCCCATCGCGGGCAAGCCCGGCGCCCACAGGGGAATGCATTTCAAATGTGGGAGCTGGCTTGCCTGCGATGAGGCCAGTACAGGCACCGCCTATCCCCAGATGAGCCCCACTTGTCCGCGACATGATGTCCTTTCATATGCCATCTAAAACCCATTGGGTTAGAATGCCCTCCTTTTCTGCCCCCGATCCTTGAGGACCGCCATGTTCAGCCGTGATTTGACTATTGCCAAGTACGACGCCGATCTCTTCGCCGCCATGGAGCAAGAAGCCGTGCGCCAGGAAGAGCACATTGAGCTGATCGCTTCGGAAAACTACACCAGCCCTGCGGTGATGGAGGCTCAAGGTTCGGTTCTGACCAACAAGTACGCCGAAGGCTACCCAGGCAAGCGCTACTACGGCGGTTGCGAGTACGTCGACGTGGTTGAGCAGTTGGCCATCGACCGTGCCAAGGAACTGTTCGGCGCCGATTACGCCAACGTCCAGCCACACGCCGGCTCCCAAGCCAACAGCGCCGTGTACCTGGCCCTGCTGCAAGGCGGCGACACCATCCTGGGCATGAGCCTGGCCCACGGCGGTCACCTGACCCACGGCGCCAGCGTTTCCTCCTCCGGCAAGCTGTACAACGCCGTTCAATACGGTATCGACGCCAACGGCCTGATCGACTACGACGAAGTCGAGCGCCTGGCAGTTGAGCACAAGCCAAAAATGATCGTGGCCGGTTTCTCTGCCTACTCGCAGATCCTGGATTTCCCACGCTTTCGCGAGATCGCTGACAAAGTCGGCGCGTACCTGTTCGTGGACATGGCTCACGTAGCCGGTCTGGTCGCCGCTGGCGTCTACCCGAACCCGGTGCCTTACGCTGACGTGGTCACCACCACGACTCACAAAACCCTGCGCGGCCCACGTGGCGGCCTGATCCTGGCGCGCGCCAACGCCGAGATCGAGAAGAAGCTGAACTCCGCTGTATTCCCAGGCGCCCAAGGCGGCCCGCTGGAGCACGTGATCGCGGCTAAAGCAATCTGCTTCAAAGAAGCCCTGCAGCCTGAGTTCAAGACTTACCAGCAACAAGTGGTGAAGAACGCCAAGGCCATGGCCGGTGTGTTCATCGAACGCGGCTACGACGTGGTGTCCGGCGGTACTGAAAACCACCTGTTCCTGCTGTCGCTGATCAAGCAGGACATTTCCGGTAAAGATGCTGACGCTGCCCTGGGCAAAGCCTTCATCACCGTGAACAAAAACTCCGTGCCGAACGACCCTCGTTCGCCGTTCGTCACCTCCGGCCTGCGCTTCGGTACTCCGGCTGTGACCACGCGTGGCTTCAAGGAAGCAGAGTGCAAGGAACTGGCCGGCTGGATCTGCGACATCCTGGCGGACCTGAACAACGAAGCCGTGATCGACGCGGTACGTGAGAAGGTCAAGGCCATCTGCAAAAAGCTGCCGGTATACGGCGCTTGATTGCAGTTGCTTGAACAAAAAGCCCGGCTTTAGAGCCGGGCTTTTTTATGCCTGAAATCACTGCGTTCCCAACTTGAAATGCACTTCCATGTGGGAGCTGGCTTGCCTGCGATGGCGGTGTATCAGTCACAGCTGTATCAGCTGAAAAACCGCTATCGCAGGCAAGCCAGCTCCCACAGTTTGATCGCATTTCAAATCAGGATTGGTAGACCTTCGCAAAGCCCTCGCGAATTTTGTCTTCTGGCAGTTCGTCAGCAATAAACACAATCACACTTTCGCGCGCCTCGCCCTCGGCCCATTCGGTGTCCCAATCGAACCCGTAAAGCTTGAGCACGCCCTGGAACACCATGCGCCGGTCTTCACCGGCAATGTTCAGCACACCTTTGTAGCGCAGCAGTTGCTTGCCGTGGTCTTCCAACAGCTCGTTCATGAACGCGCTGAGGCGGTCGATATCCAGCGGCTGGTCAGTGCGTAATACCAAGCTGGAAATGCGGTCGATAGACGGCGCAGCGCTGACCGGGCGCAGGCTCATGCCGGCGTTGAGGTTAAAGCCGCGTACATCAAGCAATTCGGCCAGGTCGATGGCGCCGTGGTCGACCACCCGAATCGGCGCGCGGCGGTTGATGCGGGTCAGGCGCTGGCTGAGGGCATCGAAGGTCGCTTCGTCCACCAGGTCGCGCTTGCTCACCAGCAGGCGGTCGGCGAAACCAATCTGGGCCTGGGCGATGGTTTGGGTCAGGTGATGTTCGGCATGGGCCGCGTCCACCAAGGTAATGATGCCGTCGAGGATATAGCGCTCGCGCAGTTCTTCGTCGATGAAAAAGGTCTGGGCCACGGGCGCAGGATCGGCCAAGCCGGTGCACTCGATCACCAGGCGGTCGAAGGCGATCTCGCCGCTGTCCAGGCGCTCAAGCAGCAGGTACAGAGCTTTGGTCAGGTCGGTGTGGATGGTGCAACACACGCAGCCGTTGGACAGGGTCATGACCTGCACCGGCTCGGCGCCTAACAGCTGGGTGTCGATACCGGCGTCACTGAATTCGTTTTCGATCACGGCGATTTTCAGGCCGTGTTCGGCTTTGAGCAGGTGGCGCAGCAAGGTGGTTTTGCCGGCGCCGAGGAAGCCGCTGAGGATGGTGACGGGGATGGGAGAGGACAAAATATTCTCCTTGAAGAAACACAGAAACAAATGTGGGAGCAGACCTATGTGGGGGCTGGCTTGCCTGCGATGCAGACACCTCGGTCTTCCAGTTAGACCGAGCTGATGCTATCGCAGGCAAGCCAGCTCCCACACAAGCCCGCTCCCACAGGGGATCACCACACGCCCAACTTATCGGGCTAGCAGCACTTAGGCCCACCCTTGCCACCGTAACGGGCTTCCTGGCGTTCCCGGAAGAACGCCTTGTAGTCCATCATCGGTTTGTCCGGGTGTTTGGTCTGCATATGCTCGACGTACGTATCGTAGTCGGGCATGCCGACCATCAGGCGTGCGGCCTGACCGAGGTATTTACCGAGGCGACTGATGTCATTGAACATGGTTGCAACCCTCGATTAAGCGTCCGGTACGGCCTGGAACGGGGATTCTTTATCCGTACGTTCTTTGTTACCCCAGGCGGCCACACCGACTTTGATCGCATAGAACAGGATGCTGAAGACCACGAACAGGAACAGTACCGTCAATGTCGCGTTCGTGTAGGCGTTCCAGATCACATGCTGCATCTGGTCGATGCTCTTCGCCGGGGCAAGTATCTGCCCGTTGGCCAACGCATCGCTGTACTTCTTGGCCAGCGACAGGAAGCCAATCGCCGGGTTCGCATCGAACAGCTTGATGAAGCCTGCGGTCACGGTGCAGATCAGCAACCAGACCGCCGGCAGCATGGTCACCCAGATGTAGCGCTGGCGTTTCATTTTTATCAGCACAACCGTGGCGAGCATCAGCGCGATACCGGCCAGCATCTGGTTGGAGATACCGAACAGCGGCCACAAGGTGTTGATGCCGCCCAATGGGTCGATCACGCCTTGGTACAGCAAGTAGCCCCACATCGCCACGCAGCCTGCGGTGGCGATCAGGTTGGCGGTCCAGGACTCGGTTCGCTTGAGCGCCGGGACGAAGGAGCCGAGCAGATCCTGGAGCATGAAGCGACCGGCGCGGGTGCCGGCGTCCACTGCAGTCAGGATGAACAGCGCTTCGAATAGGATCGCAAAGTGGTACCAGAACGCCATGGTGTTTTCACCCGGCAGCACACTGTGCAGGATCTGCGCGATACCAACCGCCAGGGTCGGCGCACCGCCGGCACGGGCCAGGATCGTGGTTTCACCAATATCGTTAGCCACCGCTTGCAGCGCTTCAGGGGTGATTGCGAAACCCCAGCTGCTGACGGTTTGCGCAACGGTCACCACGTCCGAACCTACCACGGCAGCCGGGCTGTTCATGGCGAAGTACACGCCTGGCTCGATCACCGAAGCGGCAACCATGGCCATGATGGCCACGAACGACTCCATCAACATGCCGCCATACCCGATGTAGCGCGAGTGGGCTTCATTGGCCAACAGCTTGGGCGTGGTGCCCGAGGAAATCAGTGCGTGGAAACCCGATACCGCGCCACAGGCGATGGTGATGAACAGGAACGGGAACAGACCGCCCTTCCACACTGGGCCAGTGCCATCGATAAACTGAGTCAATGCTGGCATTTTCAGGTCGGGCATGGTGACCAGGATGCCGATTGCCAGGGCAATGATGGTGCCGATCTTCAGGAACGTAGACAGGTAGTCACGCGGGGCGAGGATGAGCCACACCGGCAATACCGCAGCCACGAAGCCGTAACCGACCAGCATCCAAGTGATCTGGATCCCAGTGAAGGTGAACGCTTTTGCCCACACTGGATCAGCGGCAATCTGCCCGCCCAGCCAGATCGAACCCAGCAGCAACAACACACCAATAATCGAGATTTCACCGATGCGGCCCGGGCGGATGTAGCGCATGTAGACGCCCATGAACATCGCGATCGGGATGGTCGCCATCACCGTGAAGATGCCCCACGGGCTTTCGGCCAGGGCCTTGACCACGATCAGCGACAGCACCGCGAGGATGATGATCATGATCAGGAAGCAGCCAAACAGCGCGATGGTCCCGGGAATGCGGCCCATTTCTTCGCGGACCATGTCCCCGAGGGAGCGGCCGTTGCGACGGGTGGACAGGAACAGGATCATGAAATCCTGCACCGCGCCCGCCAACACCACCCCGGCAATCAGCCACAGGGTGCCGGGCAGGTAGCCCATTTGCGCCGCCAGTACCGGGCCGACCAGCGGGCCTGCACCGGCAATCGCCGCAAAGTGGTGACCAAAAAGGATGTGTTTGTTGGTCGGCACATAGTCCAGACCGTCATTGTTGAGCACTGCGGGGGTGGCCCGTCGTGGATCGAGCTGCATCACGTTGTTAGCGATGAACAGACTGTAGTAACGGTACGCAACCAGGTAGATGGCCACAGCAGCGACCACAATCCACAAGGCGTTGATCGCCTCGCCGCGGCGCAAGGCCACTACGCCCAGGGCGCACGCGCCTACGATTGCCAGCACCAGCCAGGGTAAGTGGCGTAGCAGGCTATTATTATTTTTCATTTTTATATTCCAGCCAGGGTGGACAGAAAGGACAGCCAGCCCGAGTTTAGCGCTACTGGCCTTAAAGGCCACCCCCCTACGTTGGTCTAGAGCCTTGCAAGCGTAAAAAAAGCAGAAATAAAGGCCCGTTGATGGCACGCGGCTACAATCCTTCTACCCACAGAGGATTTGAGCATGAGCGAACAGCCGTCTGATCGACGCCGTTTTCGGCGTATCGCCTTCGATGCACGAACGACCATTGCGCAAAACGGCTGGAATTGGCCGGTGCAATTGGTGGATTTATCGCTCAAAGGCTTGTTGGTGCAACGGCCGGATGACTGGCAGGGCAATCGCGCAGAGTCGTTCGACGTGGATATCCGCCTGGACCCACAGGCGCATATAAAGATGAAGGGGACGCTGGCCCATGACGACCATGGGCAGTTGGGTTTTGTGTGCGAGTACATCGACCTGGAGTCGATCAGCCATTTGCGGCGGTTGATCGAGTTGAACCTCGGCGATCAGGAAGAACTTGAACGGGAACTCGGCGCGCTGCTGCAGGTGTGACGATTCAGGGAAACGCCGTACGCGCAGGGAATTCGTTTTCCGCGTCCCAGTAGCCCGCCTTCTGGCTCGATGTGGCCTGCCATTGCCCGTCGACAAAACGGTAGGTTTCAAAGCGCGTGGCGAAATCATCATCGCCGTCACCGTCCATAAATGAAGAGACTTGCAACAATTCATCTGCGCCACCCTCGGCGGGTGTTGCAATCTGCCACGCGGCTTTGCCGGTTTGGGCCAGGGTCAATGGCTCGACCTTACCGCCGGCGCCCTTGTAATTCACCGGGTTGAGTTGCTGCTTGGTCGGCAGCAGCAGTTGCGTCGCGGGGCCGCTATAGCTGCCCATTGGCGCCGTCTGATCGATGGTCAAAAAATACACAGGTTCCGGCAGCCCTTTGATTGGGGCCTTTTCGACCTTGGCCAAGGGGTAGCCGAGATCTTTGCTCGCCAGTACCTCGCCGGACGCCGACAGCAAGCGCAGCTGGGCTTTGAGCAGCGGGTTTTCAACCAGATCACCGGGCTCGTCAAACGAGTCCTCATCCAGGCCACTGCCCCAGCTGTCTTTGTGCAACTGGGCGCTGATGCGTTGGTCTTCCAGCACCTGCAACACGCTGCCGTACTGCGTCGCCAATTTCTGCGCCGATCGGTAACCGATCGGCAGCTTGGCCGACTCGGCCAAGGCGATCCCCGGCAATCCCACCAAGGCCATGAACAGGGCAATGGCTGCCCAGCGATTGGCGTTATGCATTGCACTCATCCCTGACTGATCCATAAATTATTCGAAAAGTGCATCCAACGCCTGTTCCAGGCGCGTCACGCCAATCACCTTCAACCCCGCCGGCATTTCCTTCGGCGCATTGCCCTTGGGCACAATCGCGCGTTTGAAGCCGTGCTTGGCGGCTTCCTTCAAGCGCTCCTGGCCACTGGGCACCGGGCGCACTTCGCCTGACAGGCCAACTTCGCCGAACACCAACAGGTCGTGGGGCAGCGGTTTATTGCGCAAGCTGGACATCACCGCCGCCATCAGCGCCAGGTCAGACGCGGTTTCCAGCACCTTGACCCCGCCGACCACGTTGAGGAACACGTCCTGGTCGTGGGTAGGAATGCCACCGTGACGGTGCAGCACGGCAAGCAGCATCGCCAGGCGGTTCTGGTCCAGGCCGAGGGTGACCCGGCGCGGGTTGGCCAAGTGACTGTCATCCACCAACGCCTGCACTTCCACCAGCATTGGCCGGGTGCCTTCCCACGTTGCCATCACCACACTGCCTGGGACTTCTTCCTGGGCGCGCGTCAGAAAGATCGCGGACGGGTTGGAGACTTCTTTCAGCCCGCGGTCGGTCATGGCGAACACACCCAGTTCGTTGACCGCGCCGAAGCGGTTCTTCACCGCCCGCAGCAAGCGCAGTCGGCCATCGGATTCGCCTTCGAAATACAGCACGGTGTCGACCATGTGCTCGAGCACCCGTGGCCCGGCCAGCGCGCCCTCTTTGGTCACGTGGCCGACCAGAAAGATCGCCGTGCCGCTCTGCTTGGCATACCGCACCAGCAACGCCGCACTTTCGCGCACCTGGGACACGCCGCCCGGTGCCGATTGCAATTGCTCGGTGAAAATCGTCTGGATCGAGTCGATCACCATGACCTTGGGCTTTTCGATGCGCGCCGTGGCGATGATGCTTTCGATGCAGGTTTCGGTCATCACCCGCAGTTGGTCCTGGGGCAAGCCCAGGCGGCGGGCGCGCATTGCCACTTGCTGCTGGGATTCTTCGCCAGTGACGTACAGCGCCGGCATGCGGCTGGCAATGCTGCACAGGGTTTGCAGCAGGATGGTCGATTTACCGATGCCCGGGTCACCGCCGATCAGCACCACCGAGCCGTCCACCAGGCCGCCGCCGAGCACGCGGTCCAGCTCACCGGACGCGGTGGAGAAACGCGGGATTTCTTCGACGCTGACTTCGGCCAGGGTCTTGATCTGCGCCTGTTGCCCGGTCCAGCCGGCGCGGCCGGTGGGGGCCGAAGCGCCGCCGCTTTCGATCATGGTTTCAGTCAGGGTGTTCCATGCGCCGCACTCGGTGCATTGGCCGGCCCACTTGGGAAAGGTCGCGCCGCACTCGGTGCAGCCGTACATGCGCTTGGCCTTTGCCATTTGAGAACCTCCAACCGAAAAACCGCGATGATAGCTCAGCGCGGTGCCGGGGTCCGAATTTCACCACTGGCTAATCGTGAAGCGCTGTTGCCGATCGGGTCTTCGGCATTGAGGTCGGCGCCTTTGGCTTTGAGTTCATCGAGCAGTTCGACACGTTTGAACAGCCCGGCGTACATGGCCGCCGTCTGCCCGGCGCCGTTGCGCTGGTCGGGGTTGCAGTCGGTGGCGAGCAGGCGCTGGGCAATTTTCAGTTCGCCCTTGAAGATCGCGCCCATCAGCGCGGTGTTGCCGCGTTTGTCCTGCACACAGGCGTCGGCGCCCGCGTTGAGCAAGCGTTCTACAAAGGAGCCCTGGCCGTGGTAGGCGGCGAGGATCAGCGCGGTGTAGCCCTTCTCGTCCTGGGTGTTGAGGCTGTAGCCGGACTCGATGAAGGTGTTGAGCATGTCGATATCGCCACGGCGGGCGGCGTCGAAATAGTAGTCCTGCAACTGCGCCTTGAGCGCGACGGGGTCGGGCGACTCGGCACGGGCGACAAAGGCCAGCATCGCCATCAGTAAACCAATCGAAATACGCATGGGGTGTCTCCTGCCAGGGGTCGACGCCCGTGCAAGGGCGCCGACCGGAACCAACGTCAGTCAGTCAGTTTGTCTGCCAGCGCTTTCACGCGCGCCAAATCACCCTTGGCGACCTTGGTCACGCCGGTGCCGTACTCCGGGTCCGCCTTGTAGAGGAACGACAGGATGATGTGCTTGCTCTCGTCATCGGTGGTGGCCAGCGAGCCGCCGAAGTTGTCGATCAGGTCCTGGCGCTCTTTCTTGCTGTAAGAGCGGTACAAGTCACCGGCCTGCTTGAAGTTCTGCTCACGCTGGATCTTCGCCTGCTGGGTGCTGCCCGACAGTACCGACTGGCTGTAACGCGCGGTTTGTGGCTCTTCGCGTGGCAACAGGCGGCTTGGCTGGTAGTTCACGCCGGTGCTGGTTTTGCCGAAGTTCATCGCGCCATCCTGGTTACCGTTGTTGACGGTCACACGGGGTGCGTTGATCGGCAATTGCAGGGCATTCGCCCCCAGGCGATACATCTGCGTGTCGGCGTAGGAGAACACCCGGCCTTGCAGCAGGCGGTCTTCCGACGGCTCGATGCCCGGCACTAGGTTGGCCGGGGCCATGGCCACTTGTTCGGTTTCCTGGAAGACATTCGCCGGGTTGCGGTTCAGCACCATCTGCCCGACTTTACGCTCCGGCACGTTCGGCCAGATTTTGGTGGCGTCCAACGGGTCGAAATCGAACTTGGCCAAGTCTTCAGGCTTGAGCACTTGCACGTACAGGTCCCACTTGGGGAAGTCGCCCTTGTTGATGTGGGTAACCAAGTCATTGGTCATGTGGCTGTAGTCACGCCCTTGCACTTCGGTGACTTGCTTGGGGTCGAGGTTCTTGATGCCTTGCAGGCTCTTCCAGTGGAACTTGACGTAGTGCACTTCGCCCTTGGCGTTGATCAACTTGTAAGCGTGCACGCCGTTGCCGTCCATTTCCCGGTAACTGGCCGGCGTGCCGGAGTCGGAGTACAACTCGGTCAGCGTACGAGTGGACTCAGGGACATGGGAGAAGAAGTCGAAACGACGAGAGTCGTCGTCCAGGTTGGTGCGCGGGTCAGGCTTGAACGCGTGAACCATGTCCGGAAACTTGATGGCATCGCGGATAAAGAACGTCGGGAAGTTATTGCCCACTAAGTCCCAATTGCCTTCGGCGGTATAGAACTTGGTGGCAAAGCCGCGTGGGTCACGCAGGGTTTCCGGGGAATGGTTACCGTGGACAACGGCCGAGAAGCGCACGAACACTGGGGTGGCCTCGCCAGCGGCGAAGACCTTGGCCTTGGTCAGGTCACTGAGGTTGTCAGTGACGGTGAAGGTACCGTGGGCGCCGGTGCCGCGGGCGTGTACCACACGCTCGGGGATGCGTTCACGGTCGAAGCGCTGCAACTTCTGAATCAACTGCACGTCTTGCAGCAGCACCGGGCCATTGGCGCCGGCGGTTTGCGAATTCTGGTTGTCGCCAACGGCGGCGCCGTTATCGCGGGTCAGGTTGGCAGCGTGTACGGACAGCGAAAGCAGGCTGGCGCTCGCCAGTATCAGCGCATGTCGCGCGATAATCGGGCCGCGCTTCATTGGATTCTTCATCGAGGGTTCCTCTGGTTTTTTTAGTGCACATTCAGTCGTGCTTGCCAGAGGCTAGTGACCCGCGAGTCAGAAGATAAATAGAAAAACACCACCAGGTCGATTAAGAAAATAGTGTGGTAACCCACTGAAATGGCGAGTAATCCGCGCGCGACTGGTGGCAATGTGCAAACTATTTGCGATTTAATGTGTCGATAAAAATCGACAGTGTTAACGGTTGTGTCGCGCAAGCCTTCTACGACTGACTTACACTGACCTCCACCCTTCTAATCTGTAACAAGGAATAACCTATGGGCGTGATCAGTGAGTTCAAGGCCTTCGCGGTCAAAGGCAATGTGGTCGATATGGCCGTCGGTATCATCATCGGCGCCGCCTTCGGCAAGATTGTTTCCTCGTTTGTAGGCGACGTCGTGATGCCACCCATCGGTCTGCTGATCGGCGGCGTGGACTTTGCGGACCTGGCGATAACACTCAAGGCAGCGCAGGGTGATGTGCCGGCCGTTGTCTTGGCGTATGGCAAGTTCATCCAGAGCGTGATTGATTTCGTGATTGTCGCCTTCGCCATCTTCATGGGCGTAAAAGCTATCAACCGCCTGAAGCGCGAAGAGGCTGTGGCCCCAAGCTTGCCGCCGACACCGACCAAGGAAGAACTGCTGCTGGGCGAGATCCGCGATCTGCTCAAGGCGCAGAACGACAAGCCGCTTTAACCAGCAAGGGCTTGGCAAAAAAGGCGCCTATGACAGGCGCCTTTTTTATTAGCCGCTACCAGTAATTTTCCACGGCCACTTGGCCAGGGCGACGGCTCAGGCTCAGTTGCATGTCGCGTTGCTTGAGCAGTTGGCGTGTGTCATCGACCATCTGTGGGTTGCCGCAAATCAGCACACGGGAGTGTTCTGCAGTCAGTGGTACGCCGGCAGCGCGCTCCAGTTCGCCATTCTCGATCAACGCAGTGATTCGCCCATTCAGCGCGCCGGGGTGCTGCTCACGGGTAACGGTGGGGATGTACGTGAGCTTATGGGCGTACTCCGCCAGGTACTCACGCTCGCCCAACTCGCGGATGAGCGCCTGATACGCAAGCTCTTTGGCCTCACGGGCGCTGTACACCAGCACGATGCGCTCAAATTTCTCCCACACTTCGAAGTCCTGCAGGATCGACAGGAACGGTGCCACCCCGGTTCCGGTGCCCAACAACCACAAATCACGCCCGTCCACAAAGCGGTTCAGGGTCAGGAAGCCAGTGGCTTGGCGCTCAACCAGCAACGTATCGCCCACCTGCAGGCGGCTCAACTCACTGGTGAATTCGCCCCCCGGAACGACGATAGAGAAGAAGTCCAAGTGTTCGTCAAACGGTGAGGACACAATGGAGTAGGCCCGCCATACGGTACTGCCGTCCGCCTTTGCCACGCCCAGGCGCACGAACTGGCCTGCAGTAAACCGAAAGCCTGGGTCTCGCGTGGTACGCAGGGTAAACAGGCTGGGGGTCAGCGATTGCACGTCGAGCAAGGTCTGGCGGGTAAATTTCTCAGCACTGGCCGTCATGGGGGGCTCCGTTGAACAGGTGCCCTAGTGTCCCTCAAAGTCGTTCAGGGAAACACCGCTGGTTTGTACTGGTATGCCGCTGCCCGGGTGCTGACAGACCGTATCGAACGCGAAAGGGTCAGTGTTTCGAGGCCTTTACATCGAAGCTTGGCATAACACTTTCCAACTAATCATTTAGCTATTTCGCACCTTTCAGGCAGCTATTAGAGGGTGCAGTGAAGACAGGTGCCTTCAAATTAACATCACCATCAAAACATTCAAATCAATAAGATTTTCCAACCGCTGACATCACTTATACAACATACGATTACCTGCACAACTTTAGGCAAATGAAATACGAACGACTGGCAAATTTATTTCACACCTTGTGCGTAGGATTTATCCTACAATCCTTTCCGAATCACATTGGGAGTCAGGACGTCCCCAATCCGCATCACACTCATGGAGAGTTCCCGATGGTTAACTGGCGCAATACAAGACTCCCCAAACTGGAGGGTGAGAACAAAATCACCACTGTTTATGAGATGCTCATCAATCACACCTACCAACTTGGATTTGAATACTGCTCTTTCACGATGAGCTCACAACAAGCCAACAATCCAACTAAACCTATTCATTTGAATAACTATCCAAATGAATGGAACACACTTTATAGCCAAGCGCAGTTCTTCGATGTAGACCCAGTAGTCGCCCACTGCAAACGCAGCGTAATGCCGATTGTGTGGGATGAAAAAGCCTTCAGCACCACGCCCAGCTTATGGGAGCTGGCCCAGTCATTTGGGGTGCATCTGGGCTGGACCCAATCCGTACACGACTTCCAGGGCGTGTTCAGCATGCTGACGTTGGGCCGAAGTAGCGGCGAAGTCAGCCCTGATGAGCTTTACGAAAAAGCCGGCCAGGTGCTGTGGCTGTGTCACGCCATGCACGCCGTGGTGGCACAGAAATATGCCGACACACCGAGCCTCACGCCGCCTTGCAAGCTGACCCCACGGGAAACAGAAATTCTCAGATGGTCGGCCATGGGTAAGACGGCTTCGGACATCGCCACGATCCTCTGCCTGTCAGAGCGTACCGTGGGCTTTCATATCAGCAGTTGCCTCAAGAAACTGGGGGTCAATAATAAGATCGCCGCTGTGCTCTGTGCCTCTAAAGCAGGCTTGTTTTAGCCCGCGTTGAATCACCGCATGTAATCCCGCCTAAAAAAAAGTAACATTTACGCCCAATTCTGAGTGTTGATGCAGCCCCATCGGGAGTGCCTCGCTGTTCACTCAGATGGTTGCGCCGGATGCCCGCACCCGCCCAACGCCCATCGATGACCCAGAGCCTGCCCCGCCATGCCCCTGCTTGACAGCCCCTTCGCCCAACTCGATTTGATCCGCCAGCCTGAGCAACACAATGACCCGCTGCAGGCCTTCGACGCCGCCGACGAGTACTTGCTCAGCTACTTGGCCGAGCAGCAGCCCAACGCGGCAACCCGTGTGCTGGTGCTCAATGACAGCTTTGGCGCCCTGGCGGCCAGCCTCGCAGGCCAAGTGCAGGTAACGTCCAGTGGCGACTCGTTTCTCGCAGCCCAGGGCCTTGAGAAAAACCTGGTGCGCAACGGCAAGGCGTTTGATGCGGTGGCGTTTATCCCTGCCAGCCAGGTGCCGACAGGTCCATTCGATCGCGTGCTGATCCGCGTGCCGAAAACCCTCGCCTTGCTGGAAGAACAGCTGATCCGCCTGCAGGGGCACTTGGCGCCGGGCGCCGAAGTGATCGCTGGGGCGATGGTCAAGCACCTGCCACGGGCGGCAGGCGAATTGCTGGAGCGCTATATCGGCCCGATGCACGCCTCGTTGGCGGTGAAAAAAGCCCGGCTGCTGATTGCGACGGTTGCAGACCGCCCAACCGCCGTGTCGCCCTACCCGACCCGTTACACCCTGGACACTGCGGCCATCGAATTGCTCAATCACGCCAACGTGTTCTGCCGCGAAGGCCTGGACATCGGCACCCGCGCCTTCCTCCCACACCTGCCCAAAAACCTCGGCAACGCACGCGTGGCGGACCTGGGCTGCGGCAATGGCGTATTGGCGATCGCCAGTGCGCTGCAAAACCCCGATGCGCAGTACACGCTGGTGGATGAGTCTTACATGGCCGTGCAGTCAGCGGCCGAGAACTGGCAGGCGGCCCTCGGTGCACGCGATGTGCTCGTGCGCGCCGACGATGGCTTGGCCGGCCAGGCCCCCGACTCCTTGGACGTGGTGCTGTGCAACCCGCCGTTTCACCAGCAGCAAGTGGTCGGCGACTTCCTCGCCTGGCGCATGTTCCAACAAGCTCGCGAAGCCTTGGTGGTGGGCGGTGCGCTGTATATCGTCGGCAACCGCCATTTGGGCTATCACAGCAAATTGGCGCGTTTATTCCGTGGCGTCGAACAGGTCGCGGCCACGCCGAAGTTCGTGATTCTCAAAGCGCGCAAATAAAAAAACCCTGCCATTCTTGCAAAAGGCAGGGCTGAAAAGCCGGGCCGCAAGGCCCGGATTGGGATGTCAGTGAGTGGTCAAGCCGGCCGCATTCATGAACATGCGCATCAGGCTGGCCACGACAAACAGGGCCAGCACGCTGCCGGTCCAGATCATCGCCAGCCACCCAAGGCGCCGCCACAACGGCTGTTTCTCGGCCTGTTCGATCTCGTGCAACGACGGTTTGCCGGACATGAAACAACCCTCCTAGTGATAACCGTCTTCGTGGGTGACCTTGCCGCGGAACACGTAGTAGCTCCAGAAGGTGTAGCCCAGGATGAACGGGATGATGAACAAGGTACCCACCAGCATGAAGCCCTGGCTTTGCGGCGGCGCAGCGGCGTCCCAGATGGAAACCGACGGCGGGATGATGTTCGGCCACAGGCTGATGCCCAGGCCGCTGTAGCCGAGGAAGATCAGTACCAACGTCAGCAGGAACGGCGTGTAGTGCGCATTACGCGCCACCGCACGGATCAAACCGTACATGGTCACCAGCACCAGGATCGGCACCGGCAGGAACCAGAACAGGTTTGGCAGGGTGAACCAGCGCGAAGCGATTTCCGGGTGCGCCAGCGGCGTCCACAGGCTGACGATACCGATCACCGCCAACACCACGAAGGCCAACGGCCGCGCCAGGTTATGCATCTGCTCCTGCAACTTGCCTTCGGTCTTCATGATCAGCCAGGTGCAACCGAGCAAGGCATAGGCGACGACCAGCGCAACGCCGCAGAACATCGTGAACGGCGTGGCCCAGTCGAGCGAACCACCGGCAAACTGACGGTTCACCACCGGAATGCCGTCGATAAACGCCCCCAGCGCCACGCCCTGAAAGAACGTCGCCGCGATAGAGCCGCCGATAAACGCCTTGTCCCACAGGTGACGTTTATCGTCCTTGGCCTTGAAGCGAAACTCGAAGGCCACGCCCCGGAAGATCAGCCCGATCAGCATCAGGATCAACGGCAGGTACAGCGCCGACAACACCACCGAATAGGCCAGTGGGAACGCGCCGAACAACGCCGCGCCACCCAGTACCAGCCAGGTTTCGTTACCGTCCCAGACCGGGGCGACGGTGTTCATCATCACGTCACGGTCGACTTTGCCCGGAATAAACGGAAAGAGAATGCCGATACCCAGGTCGAAGCCGTCCATGACCACGTACATCATGATGCCGAAGATGATGATCACAGCCCAGATCAGCGGAAGATCAATACCCATCTCAATTCCCCTTGTGCTGGATGTGGGCGTGCTCGTCATCGCTGCCATCATCGGCGGCGGACAACGGACGCGCCGGTGTGCGTTTCTGGCCAGGCCCACCGTGGGTCGGCTCGCTGCCTTCGTGGGTCTGCGGCCCTTTGCGCACCAGGCGCATCATGTAGCCCAACCCTGCACCAAACAGCGCGAAGTACACCACCACGAACAGCACCAGGGTGATCGTCATCTGCGCCAGGCTATGCCCGGACGAAGCGTCCGCCGTGCGCATCAGCCCGTAGACCACCCACGGTTGGCGGCCGATTTCGGTGGTAAACCAACCGGCGAGAATCGCGATCAGGCCGGACGGGCCCATCCACAACGCCAGGTACAGGAACGGCCTGGACGTGTACATCTTGCCGCCACGGCGCAGCCACAGGCTGAACAAACCGGTGAAGATCATCAGGAAGCCCAGGCCCACCATGACCCGGAACGACCAGAACACAATGGTCGAGTTGGGGCGGTCTTCAGGCGGGAAATCCTTGAGCGCCGGCACCTGTTTGTCCAGGGAGTGCGTCAGGATCAGGCTGCCCAGGTACGGGATCTCAACCGCGTATTTGGTTTTCTCGGCTTTCATGTCGGGCCAGCCGAACAGGATCAGCGGCGTCGGCTCGTTGCCGATATTTTCCCAGTGGCCTTCAATCGCGGCGATTTTCGCCGGTTGGTGCTTGAGGGTGTTGAGGCCATGGAAGTCGCCGATCACCGCCTGGATAGGCGCCACGATCAGGGCCATCCACATCGCCATCGACAGCATGGTGCGGATCGCCGGGGTGTCCTTGCCACGCAGCAAGTGCCAGGCCGCCGAAGAACCGACGAAGAACGCGGTGGCGACAAAGGCCGCCGTGGCCATGTGCATCAGGCGGTAGGGGAACGACGGGTTGAAGATCACCGCCAGCCAGTCGGTAGGAATCACGCGACCGTCGATGATTTCAAAGCCTTGCGGCGTCTGCATCCAGCTGTTGGAGGCAAGAATCCAAAAGGTCGAGATCAACGTGCCGACGGCCACCATCACCGTGGAAAAGAAGTGCAGCTTGCGCCCCACCTTGTTCCAGCCGAACAGCATCACCCCGAGGAAACCGGCCTCGAGGAAGAAGGCCGTGAGCACTTCGTACGTCAGCAACGGCCCGGTAACGGCGCCAGCGAAGTCCGAGAAGCGGCTCCAGTTGGTGCCGAACTGGTAGGCCATGACCAAGCCTGAGACCACACCCATGCCGAAGTTGACGGCAAAGATCTTCGACCAGAAATGGTAGAGGTCACGGTACGTGTCGTTATGGGTCTTGAGCCACAAGCCTTCCAGCACCGCAAGGTAACTGGCCAGGCCGATGGTGATCGCCGGGAACAGGATGTGGAACGAAATGGTGAACGCGAATTGAATTCGGGCGAGATCTAGCGCCTCCAAACCGAACATAAGTCTTCCTCTGTCAGGTAATACCGGCTGCTGGCTGGGAGCCTGCACCCACTGCCCCCACGGATATGGAGTGTGGCGAATTTCAATTCGTTTCTTTTTTTAACCAACCACGCAGGGAATCTGGCCTTTCGGCCGCCAGAACAATCCCGGGGCTGGTTTTGATCTGGATCAAGCATTGCTGAAAGAGTAGTCCTATTTTCAGGATCGAACTGTGTGGTGTTTTGCCGCGTGACAGCTTGTCTCAGCTGCGCGCCCTTATTTAAAAGCTGGCAACTGTTTGTTACAACTTAATGCTAATCTCGCCATTCCCTCCGCTCCTGATCTCCATTGCCGATGCCTAGTGAACCTGCGTTGCTGTTGCGTCACCACCGCCCTTTCATCGCGTTCTGGCTGGCGCGGATCTTTACGGCCAGCGGCTTCCAGATGCTCACCGTGGCGATCGGCTGGAACCTCTACCAACTGACCGGCAATGTGCTGGACCTGGGCTTGGTCGGCCTGGTGGAATTCATACCGCGCGTGCTGTTCATGCTGCACACCGGGCATGTGGCCGACCGCTATGAGCGGCGCAAGGTCGCCGCCCTCTGCCAGACCGTACAGGCGTTGATTGCCCTGTCCCTGGCCATCGGCGGCCTGACCGGCAACGTGACCCGCGAGATGATCTTTATCCTCGCCTTCTTGCTTGGCGCCGCGCGCTCGTTTGAAATGCCCACCACCCAGGCGATGCTGCCGAGCATCGTGCCCAGCGCGCTGTTCCCACGGGCCGTGGCCTCGTCACAGTCGGCGCAGCAACTGGCGACCATCGTCGCGCCGGCACTCGGCGGCTTGCTGTATGCATTTGGCAGCGTGTGGGTGTATGGCCCAACAGTGGCGCTGTACCTGATCGCCTGCGTGCTGACCCTTAATCTGCCCGCCCGCCAGACCCCGCTGAACAAAGCCAAGGCAACTATGGATTCGCTGTTGGCCGGGATTCGCTTTATCCGCAGCCGCCCGGACATTCTCGGCGCGATCTCCCTGGACCTGTTCGCCGTGCTGCTGGGCGGCGCCACCGCGTTGCTGCCGGTGTTCGCCAAGGACATCCTGCTGACCGGCGCCTGGGGCCTGGGCCTGCTGCGCTCGGCGCCGGCGGTGGGCGCTTTGCTGATGTCGTTGTGGCTGGCGCGGTTCTCGGTGGACCGCAAGGTCGGCCGCGTGATGTTCACCGCCGTGGGGGTGTTCGGCGTAGCGACCATCGCCTTCGGCCTGTCGACATCGTTCTGGTTCTCGCTGGCGGTGCTGGTAGTGCTGGGTGCAGCGGACATGATCAGCATGGTCATCCGCGCGTCGTTCGTGCAGCTGGAAACCCCGGATGAAATGCGTGGCCGTGTCAGCGCGGTAAACGGCCTATTTATCGGCGCATCCAATCAACTGGGCGAGTTCGAATCGGGCATCACTGCCCACTGGTTCGGCACCGTGCCCGCCGTGGTCATGGGTGGGATCGGCACGCTGCTGGTGACTGGGGTGTGGATAAAACTGTTCCCGACCCTGGCCAATCGCGACCGTATGCATGTGCCGGTGGAAGAGGCAAAGCAATAAGCCCCGCCACCTGGTCTGATGTTGGAATACAGTAAATGTGGGCGCTGGCTTGCCTGCGATAGCGGTGGGTCAGCACCGGATTGATGGCTGCCCCACCGCTATCGCGGGCAAGCCCGGCTCCCACATGGGTTCTTCAGTGGTTTGAAGGTGTGCGCTACAGCACCTTATCCAGGGTGATGGGAAAGTCCCGTACCCGCTTCCCGGTGGCGTGATAAATCGCGTTCGCCACCGCCGCCGCCACGCCGACTATGCCGATCTCGCCTACGCCCTTGGAACCCAAGGCGTTGACGATCGCGTCATGTTCTTCGACAAAAATCACCTCAATGTCGCCGATGTCGGCATTTACCGGGATGTGGTACTCAGCCAGGCTGTGGTTCATGTAGCGCCCCAGTTGATGGTCGATCTGGGTTTCTTCATGCAGCGCCATGCCAATCCCCCAGACCACGCCGCCGAGAATCTGGCTGCGGGCCATCTTCGGGTTGACCACGCGCCCAGCCGCAATCGCGCTGACGACTCGGCTGACCTTGATGATGCCCAGGTCTTCGTCGACCCGAACTTCCACAAACACCGCCGAGTGCGTCGCCGAGGCGTAACCCTCGCGTTGCTTGCCCGGCTCGCTGTCGACCTGCACTTGCAAGGCATCGTCGCCGCTGTCTTTAACCAGTTGCGCCAGCGATACACGCACGTCACCGGTATGCAGTTGGCCGTCTTCAAAGCGCACCGCTTCAGCATCCTTGAATACCGGGTAAGTCTGGCGGGCGACTTTCAGCAGTTTGGCATTCAGCGCTTCACAGGCCTGCTGCACGGCGGTGCCGACCGACGACACGGTAAACGAGCCACCCTGCAACGGCGCCGTGGGCAATGACGAGTCCCCCAGCAAAAAGCTGATATCAGCCATCGGCACGCCACTGGCTTGGGCGGCAATCTGGGTCATCACCGTGTAAGTGCCGGTGCCGATATCGGTGGTGGCGCTGCTCACCGTCAATTTGCCCTCGGCGTCGATCCGCGCCTTGGCGCTGGCCTTCATCTGCAAGGCTTCCCACACGCCACCGGCCATGCCCCAGCCGATCAACTGGTTGCCGTCACGCATGCTGCGCGGCTCCGGGTTGCGCTGGCTCCAGCCGAAGCGTTCGGCGCCTTCGCTGTAACACTCGCGCAGGGCTTTGCTCGACCAGGGCTTGTCTTCGTTCTGGTTACGCTCGGCGTAGTTGATCAGGCGCAGTTGCACCGGGTCCATGCCCAGCGCACAGGCCAGTTCGTCCATGGCGCATTCCAGGCCGATCACGCCCAACGCGGCGCCTGGCGCGCGCATATCCAGCGGGGTGAACACGTCCAGCGGCACCAGGTTGTAGGTCAACTGCACGTTGTCGCAGTGGTAAAGCATGCCGCTCCATTCCACCACGTGTTCGCTGAATTCTTCGAAGCGTGAGGTCTGGCCAATCGCGGTGTGCCCCAATGCCAGCAGGCGGCCATTGGCAGCGGCGCCCATCTGCAAGCGCTGCAAAGTGCGCGGGCGGTAGCCGAAGGTGAACATCTGTTGGCGCGTCAGGGTTACGCGCACCGAACGCTTGAGCGCCAGCGCGGCCATCACTGCCAGGGGCAATTGGTACTGCGGGCGCAGGCCCGAGCCGAAGGCGCCACCAACGAACGCGGCAAAAATCCGCACCTGGCTTTTATCCAGCCCGAAGACTTTTTGCACATAGGCCTGGCAGTTCTGCGGGCCTTGGGTCTTGTCGTGGATGTGCAGGGTGCCGTCCGGCTGATACAGCACGGTACTGGCGTGGGGTTCCATCGGGTTGTGGTGCTCAATGGGCGTGCTGTAGTGCACGTCGAGGCTGACGGCCGCAGTGGCCCACTCGGCCTGGAAGTTACCGCGTGGCTTGGGGGGCGTTTGCGGCGATGGGTACGCCTGTTCCTGCATGGCCACCAGGTCGGTTTCAAAGGCTTCGCTTGCGTACTCGATCTCGACCAGAGAACCGGCATACCGCGCCAGTTCCAGGTTGTCGGCGATCACCAAGGCCAAGGGTTGGCCGCTATAAAGGACGCGGTCGTTATAAAGCGGGCGGAACGGGGAACCGTCGGCCGCATCGGCGTCGGCAAAGGCATCGTCGTAGCTGGCAAGTTGGGGCCGGTTGAGGTGGTCGAGCACCCTCACCACGCCCGGCAGGGCCAGGGCTTTGGAGGCATCGATTTTTACGACACGGCCTTTGGCGATGGTGCTGGAGACCACGCTGCCATGCAGCAAGTCTTTATCTGGGAATTCACCGGCATAGCGCGCTTGGCCGGTCACCTTGAGCAGACCGTCGACGCGGTCCAGGGGTTTGCCGATAGCGGTCATGGGCGTTCTCCTGCAGTCGCGGCATCGCTCAGGGCGCGGATAATCGCGCGCCGCGCGAGTTTGATCTTGAAGCCGTTGTGTTCCAGCGGTTCGGCGTCATGCAGCAAGGCGTCGGCAGCGTTGCTGAAGGTTTCGCGGCTCACCGTCTGGCCAATCAGCGAGGCTTCCACTGCACGGTCACGCCAGGGTTTGTGCGCCACGCCGCCAAGGGCCAGGCGGGCGTCGATGATCTGGTCGCCGTCCAGTTCGAGGGCGGCCGCGACGGAGACCAAGGCGAAGGCGTAGGACGCACGGTCGCGGATTTTCAGGTAATGGCTATGACTGGCCAACTGGTCGGCGGGCAGTTCGATGGCGGTGATCAATTCATCATCAGCCAGCAGGTTGTCGCGCTGCGGTGTGTCGCCGGGCAGTCGGTGGAAGTCGGCAAACTCGATGACCCGCGCGCCGCCACGGCCCTCTACATGCACCCGCGCCTCCAGCGCCGCCAAGGCTACGCACATGTCCGAAGGGTGCGTGGCCACGCAGTGTTCGCTGGCGCCGAGGATCGCGTGAATGCGGTTCAAGCCGGTGCGCGCCGGGCAGCCGCTGCCGGGTTCGCGCTTGTTGCAGGGCACGCTGGCGTCGTAGAAGTAGTAGCAACGGGTGCGCTGTAACAAGTTGCCGCCGGTACTGGCCATATTGCGCAGTTGCGGTGAGGCGCCGGCCAGGATCGCTTGGGACAGCAATGGGTAACGCGCCTCGATCAGCGGGTGCCAGGCCAGGTCGGCATTGCTCACTAAGGCGCCGATCATCACGCCGCCACTGGCGGTTTGTTCAACGCCTTGCAGCGGCAGGCCAGTGATATCGATCAAGTGTTCGGGGCGGCTGATGTTTTCTTTCATCAGGTCCAGCAGGTTGGTGCCACCGGCGATAAAGCGTGACGCCGCGCTGCTCAGGTGCACGGCCTCGTGCACATCGGCCGGCTTGCTGTACTGGAAGGGATTCATTGCTCACCTCCGCGCACGCGGCAGGCGGGCAAGGCGTCTTCGATGGCATCGCGGATGTTGGTGTAGGCGCCGCAGCGGCACAGGTTGCCGCTCATCAATTCCTGGATCTGTGCGGTGTCGTGGGCACGGCCCTCATTAGCCAGGCCGACGGCGGAGCAGATCTGGCAGGGGGTGCAGTAGCCGCACTGGAAGGCGTCATGCTTGATGAAGGCCTGCTGCATCGGGTGCAACACGTCGCCGTCGGCCAGGCCTTCGATGGTGGTCAGCTCGGCGCCATCGCACATCACCGCCAGCGTCAGGCAGGCATTCACGCGCTTACCATCGCGCAACACGGTGCAGGCGCCGCATTGGCCGTGGTCGCAGCCTTTTTTGCTGCCGACCAGATCAAGCTGCTCGCGCAAAAGGTCGAGCAGGGTGGTCCAGGGCAACACATCGAGGTGGCGGTCTTGCCCGTTCAGGGTCAAGCGTATCGGGTGACTGGCGAACGACTTGGCCGCCGCGCCATTGGGGGTTGCGCTCATAAACACCTCACGGGTTGGTATCCATCCGCGGCGTTCAGGAAAGTCGCCGTCTCAAGGGGTACGACTTCCCGGGGTATTGAGCGTTCAAGGCAATTGATCAGCGGATATTGAGCAGCGTCTTCAGGGTGTTTTGCGGGCCGTTGATCGAGGCATTGCTGTATTCGAACCAGCCAGGCGCTTGGACATTCACGTCGAACACATAGATGTAGCCCATCACGGTGCCGGCGCCATTGCACACTTCGCTGATGGTGCCGACCTGGCACACCGGCGTGCGCTGCCCGTTCAACTGCGCGCCATCGAAACGGCCCATCGGACTTTTGCCCAGGCCGACCTCCATCACTGAAACCTGGGTTGGCCCACGGTGCGTGCACATCTGGGTACTGCTCGCCCGCTCAGGGATGGTCTCAGTGCAACCGGCCGATTCAACCTTGAATACGCGCACCTCGCTCAAGGGCGGTGCAGTCGCGCCCCAAGCCGGTGCCACCAGCCCCAGGCCGATAACGGCGAACAGAGCTAGACTGCTGGCGTTGGCTTTTTTCATGCTGTTAACGACCCTGAATTAAACGTCGGCGCAGTATGCCTCAAGGCCATGCACCATCAAAACCAAGCCTATGCGCCACTGGCCGTCGGCTGCTGGTATGATGCGCCGCTTTTTCCGATCCTCTCTGAAACCACAGGCGCTTGGCGCAGTTTGTGCTTTGACTTAGAGGTCAACAAATAACGACGCAAAATAGCGTCACAGGGAGCCGGCATGCTGGAAAAGCTGTTTCAACTCAAGGCACACAACACCAATGTGCGCACCGAGATTCTCGCGGGGATCACGACCTTTCTGGCCATGGCCTACATTCTGTTCGTGAACCCGAGCATCCTCGGCGAGACCGGGATGGACAAGGGCGCGGTGTTTGTCGCGACGTGCCTGGCGGCCGCCATCGGTTCGACCGTGATGGGCCTGATCGCCAACTACCCGATCGCGCTGGCACCGGGCATGGGCCTCAACGCCTTCTTTACCTACACCGTGGTGCTGCACATGGGCCACACCTGGCAAGTGGCGCTGGGCGCGGTGTTCATTTCGGCGGTGTTGTTCTTCCTGCTGTCGATCTTCCGCATCCGTGAGTGGATCATCAACAGCATCCCCTTGCCCCTGCGCTCGGCGATTGCCGCCGGTATCGGCCTGTTCCTGGCGCTGATCGCCCTGCACAACGCCGGGATCGTGGTCGGCAACCCGAACACGCTGGTGGGCCTGGGCGACTTGAAAAAACCAGCGCCGATCCTGGCCACCTTTGGTTTTATCCTCATCGTTGCGCTGGAAGCCCTGGCCGTACGCGGTGCGGTGCTGATCGGCATTCTGGCCGTGACCATTGTCTCGATCCTGTTGAATGTCACCCCGTTCGGCGGCGTGATCTCGATGCCACCGTCCCTGGCCCCGACCTTCCTGCAGCTGGATATCAAAGGCGCCCTGGATATCGGCCTGATCAGCGTGATCTTCGCGTTCCTGTTCGTTGACCTGTTCGACAACTCCGGCACCCTGATCGGCGTCGCCAAGCGCGCCGGCCTGATGGGCAAAGACGGCCACATGCCAAAAATGGGCCGTGCCCTGATCGCCGACAGCACTGCGGCCATGGCCGGTTCCCTGCTGGGCACCTCGACCACCACCAGCTACATCGAGTCCGCTGCGGGTGTGAGCGCCGGTGGCCGTACCGGTTTAACCGCCATCGTGGTCGCTATCCTGTTCCTGCTGGCGCTGTTCTTCTCGCCACTGGCGGCCAGCGTTCCGGCCTTCGCCACCGCGCCAGCCTTGCTGTTCGTCGCCGTGCTGATGACCTCCGGCTTGGCCGAAATCGACTGGGACGACATTACTGTTGCAGCGCCGGTGGTGATCACCGCCCTGGCAATGCCCTTCACTTATTCCATCGCCAACGGCATCGCCTTCGGTTTCATCGCCTGGACCGCCATCAAGCTGCTTTCGGGCCGCTACCGTGAGCTGAACCCGGCACTGGTGATCCTGTCGATTCTGTTTGTGATCAAGCTGGGCTGGTTCAACGCATGACTTTTGACGCCGCAAGCTACACCGCTCAACTGCAAGACAAGGTCACGCGCTTGCGTGACCTGCTGGCACCGTTCGACGCACCCGAGCCACAGGTCTTCGATTCGCCGCTGCAGAACTTCCGCCTGCGGGCGGAGTTCCGCCTGTGGCGCGAAGGCGGCGAGCGCCACTACGCGATGTTTTCCCAGGACGACAAGCGCACGCCGATCCTGATCGAAGAATTCCCCATCGCCAGTGCACGCATCAACCAGTTGATGCCGACACTCAAGGCCGCCTGGCAAGCCAGCGCCGCCCTGAGCCACAAGCTGTTCCAGGTGGAGTTCCTCACCACCTTGGCTGGCGACGCGATGATCACCCTGTGCTACCACCGCCCGCTGGACGAGCATTGGCACACGGCCGCCAACAAGCTCGCTGCCGACTTGAATGTCAGCATCATCGGCCGCTCCAAGGGCAAGCGCGATGTGATCGGCCGCGACTACGTGGTGGAAAAACTCGAGGTGGGCGGTCGTACGTTCAGCTATCGCCAACCCGAAGGCGCATTTACCCAGCCCAACGGCACGGTAAACCAGAAGATGCTCAACTGGGCATATGAAGCCTTGGGCGATCGCCCGGATGATTTGCTGGAGCTGTACTGCGGCAACGGCAACTTCACCCTGCCGCTGGCGACCCGTGTGCGCAACGTGCTGGCCACCGAGATCAGCAAGACCTCAGTGAATGCGGCCCTGAGCAACCTTGATGAGAACGCTGTGGATAACGTCACCCTGGTGCGCCTGTCTGCCGAAGAACTCACCGAGGCGCTCAACGAAGTGCGCCCGTTCCGCCGCCTACACGGCGTCGACCTGAAAAGCTACGCGTTCGGTAGCGTCTTCGTCGACCCACCGCGTGCCGGCATGGACCCGGACACCTGCGAGCTGACCCGGCGTTTCGATAACATCCTGTACATCTCCTGCAACCCGGAGACGTTGGCGGCGAACATTGCGCAACTGCATGACACGCACCAGATTACCCAGTGTGCGATGTTTGACCAGTTCCCGTGGACGCACCATATGGAATCCGGGGTGTTATTGACCCGGCGGTAATTCAACGCCCTCTTCTTCCTTCTTGCGTGGTCGACCGCCCTTCTTGCCGTTGGCTCGGGCGGCCGCCGACTTGGCGGCGCTGCTTTTGCGGCCGTTGCGCGATGCTACCAGGCTCGCCGCCAAATCCATCAACGGTTGGCTCGTGGCGATCAGGCCCGTGATCGAAACATCCAGATCCCGGGCCTCACAGCAAAGTGCCTTGCCGCCAAAACCGACTTCCAACTGCTGGAAATCCTCCAAGGAAAACCCGTTGAACTCCGGCAGGCCAGCCACCGGCAACACGATGCGGCTGCCGTCGCTGAAACCGATGGAAATGCAGTTGTCTTCGTAACGCACATTGCTGGCGTTGGCGTACAGACGCTTCAATTTGCGCCCACGGGCTATTGCCTTGTCGACATCCGCCTCAGTGAGCGGTTTATAGGGCACAGTTTTGGCTTTTACGATTTTCATACATTAATCCCCACGCAATCTGGCGCTCTTACCAGATTCAAAATTGTCCGTTGCTCTACGACGTCGTGCCGGGCGCTTGCGATGACATAGACACCACGTCGAATGACCAACCCTTGAACCAACTCACCAGCGTCCCAATCCCAGGAATGATTCTCCAGACAAACCGTTTGCAGTTTCTCCCACCAAATCCTGCGTGCCCGCGCCAAGTAGTGCCGCTGCATTATTGCCTCACGTATTTCCCTCAGGACCACCGTGGGTGGCTGCCTCCGTTCAGGCTCTATATCCCACAACTCCACGTCCCCATTCAGAAAACTGAAACGAAACCGTGCATCCCATTCCTTGCCCCTGACATGCACGTGAGGCGGGCAATGCTCATCCCTGAGAAACACCGAGATTACATATCCTTTGTAAGCACCTACTTTCATCGTAACCCATCCGTTAGGTTGTTTTCCGTCAAGTTACACTTTTCCCCGTGCAGCCCGACAACCGGCTTCGAAATCCCGAAGCTGTTTCACAGATTAGTAACGACGAACAACCCGGCGAATGCCGGGTTGTAACCACTCATGCCGACGGCTGGAAATAACCGGCCAACGCCTGCAAGTCCTGCTCGCTCAGCAACCCCGCGTAATACTTCAACTGAATCCTGGCCAGCAAATACGCATGCCGCGCATTCGCCAAATCACGGCGGGCGGTGAAGAGTTGTTGTTCAGCGTCGAGCACGTCGAGGTTGACCCGCTCGCCGCCGCCGACGCTTTTTTTCGTCGCGGTGACCAAGGCGGTGGCGGAACTGACGGCCATCTCATAGGCGCGCACTTTCGCCGCGCCGCTGGTGTTGAGGTTGAATTGTTTTCGCAGCTCCACCAGCGTGGTGCTGGTTTGCGCATCCAGCGCGTACTGAGCCTGGGACAGCTGATTAGCCGCCTGGCGCGTGGAAGCCGACACCGAGCCACCCGCAAACAACGGCAGGCTGACCTGGATACCGACGCTATTGGTGTCGTATTTCTGGTTGTAACTGCTTTCCGAGTCGGAGCGGGTCTGGCGGCTGCTGGCGTACAGGCTGACTTTGGGCAAATGCCCGGCGCGCTTGCGCTCCACTTCATAAGCGGCCACGTCCAGCGCGTGATGCTGGGATTTGAGTTCCGGATTGTTGGCCATGGCCAATTCGCGCCACGTGTCGAAACGGTTCGGCTCCAGCGGCGGGATCTCGAATTGGCGGGTGAGCGGCGCCAGCTCTTCGATCTGCAACGGTAGGCCGACGATGGCTTCCAGCTCACGCAAAGCGCTGTCCTGGGCATCCAGGGATTCGATCTCTTCAGCCTGGGCCAGGCTCAACCGCGCCTGGGTTTCCAGCACATCGGTGCGCGTACCTTCACCGCCTTTGAGCAGGCGGTCATTGAGTTGCAGGCGTTCGGCAAACGCGCGTTTCTGCGCACGGCTCAACTCGATTCGCTCTTGGGCCAGCAACGCCTGGCTGTACGCACTGAGCACACGCACGGCCAATTCCTGGCTCTTGCCGCGAAAGCGCTCATCGGCCATCAGCGCCTGGGCGGTGCCCTGGCGAAAGCGCGCGTAGGCTTCGTAATCCAGCAGCGGTTGTTGCAGCGTCAGGGTGGAGGCGTAGCTGCGGTAGTCGCGGTCGCGGGTGACATCACCCGCCGTCACTTCGGATTCGTTGCGCGCGTTGTTGTAGCTCCACGACAAATTCGGCAATAACGCCGCCCGGCCGATTGCGCGGTTCTCTTCACCGGCTTCACGCTCCTGAATGGCTGCCTGAAATATCGGATCGTTGCGTAGGGCAAAGTCATAAGCGTCCAACAAACCCAAGGCGTTCGCCGCCGGCGCACAGCTCACACACAAGGTAAACAACAGCGCCTTCATTCTTCCACCAAGGCCATGTGAGTGCGGTCCATCAGCGGTTTGAACAGGTAGTTGAGCATCGAACGCTCACCGGTTTTGACGAAGGTTTCCACCGGCATGCCCGGGCGAACCTGCACGCCGTCCAGTTGCTGCATGCCGGCAGCGCTGACTTGGGCGCGCAGCGTGTAATAGGGCTCATCGGTGCGCTCATCGACCTGGCGGTCTGCCGACACCAACGTCACCTCACCGGCTACCCGTGGCGTGGTGGCTTGGTTGAACGCCGAGAACAACAACTCCACCGGCAATCCCGGGTGCACTTTGTCGATCATCTGCACTGGCACGCGCGCTTCCACCAGCAGCGGTTCGCCCTGGGGCACGATGTCCATCAGCGCCTGGCCGGGTTTGATCACGCCGCCTTCGGTGTACACATCCAGCCCGACAACTACCCCGGAAGCGGGCGCGCGTACTAGGCTGTTGGCCAGCTCGAACTGCGCCGAAGCCAGGCGATTGCGCAAGTCGTCGCTGCGGGTGCGGGTATCAGCCAACTGGCTGCGCAGGTCTTTCTGGAAGTCTTCGCCGAGCTGGCGGATGCGCAGACGCAGTTCGAGAACCTGGCGCTGCAACTGCCCGATGCGGCCGAAGTCCTCGGCGATGGTGCCGTCGATCTGCGCGTACAGCCGCTCGCTGTCGAGCAGGCGATTGCGTGGGATATAACCGTCGCGCGCCAACTCGCGCAGGCCTTGCAGCTGTTCATTCAGCGCCGCGCGTTGCTGGACTTTGCTCGCTTGCGAATCCCGCGTGCCGCGCAACTGCGCCTCGGCCCCGGCGATGGTTTCGCGCAGGCCTTGCTGCTCGGTGGCCAGCGCCTGGGCGCGGCTGGTGAACAACTGCCGCTGCAAACTCAGGACGCTGGCGGCATCCGGCTCATTGAGCAGTTCGGGATCAAAAGCGATGGCCGGCAACCCTTCGCTTTCGGCACTCAAGCGCGCTTCGCTGGCCAGTGACGCCAGGTACTGGCTGCGCAGCGATTGCATCTGCCCGCGCAGCGGCGTTTCCTTCAAGCGCAATAACACTTGGCCTGCCTTGACCACCTCACCGTCGCGCACCTCGATGCGTTCGACGATGCCACCCGTGGGGTGCTGCACGGTTTTGCGATGGCCCGAGACCATCACTTTGCCGGACACCGCCACGCCCTTGTCCAACGGCGCCAGCGCCGCCCAGCCAAGAAACCCGGCAAAGCCGCCGAGTACCAGCAGCCAGCCCAGGCGCGAGTATTTTTTATCATCCAGCGCCAACACATTGTTCGGCGGGTCACTGACCCACACCGGCTTGCTCTGACTCATGCCTGTTTTCCTTCACCGAGGCGGTAGCTCATGCTCATGGTCGACACCGGTTTGGTCGTCGTGGGTTTCTGCCGCGCCTCCAACACCCGCGCGGTCGGGCCGAAGGCCTGCAATTGGCCGTCCTTGAGGATCAGCAGTTGGTCAGTCAGGGTCAGCACGTTGGCTTTGTGGGTAATCAAAATCACGCTGCGACGCTGCTGCTTGAGTTGAGCGATAGCCTGGAGCAGGGCTTGCTCGCCCGCCTCATCGAGGTTGGCGTTGGGTTCATCCAGCACGATCAGCGCGGGCAGGCCGTACAGCGCACGCGCCAGGGCCACACGTTGTTTCTGGCCACCGGACAAACCGGCACCGCCCTCCCCCAGTTGCGTGTCGTAGCCCTGGGGCAGTTGCAGGATCAGCTCATGCACGCCCGCCAGTTGTGCGGCGGCGAGGACCTTGTCGGCCTCCACCTCGGCAAACCGCGCGATGTTTTGCGCGATGCTGCCGGCGAACAATTGGATGTCCTGGGGCAAGTAGCCGATGTGCGGGCCGAGTTGCTGCTTGTCCCATTGAGTCAGGTCGGCGCCGTCCAGGCGAACCTTGCCGGCCAGCGGCGCCCAAGCGCCGACCAGCACGCGGGCCAGGGTGGATTTGCCGCAACCCGATGGGCCGATCACGCCGAGTACATCACCGGCCGGCAGGTTGAAACCGAGGTTGGCCAACGCCGGCCGACGGCTGCCCGGCGCGCAGGCGCTGACGTGCTCGACGGTCAATTGGCCCTTGGGCACCGGCAAGCTCATACGCGCCGGTCGCGCCGGATTATCCGCCAGCATCTGCGACAACCGCCCATAGGCCATGCGCGCCGAACTCCAGTGTTTCCACACGCCGATCAACTGGTCGATGGGGCTGAGCACCCGGCCCATCAGGATCGAGCCGGCAATCATCATCCCCGGCGTGATATCGCCCTGCACGGCCAGCAAGGCGCCCAAACCAAGCACCAGCGACTGCAACGCCAGGCGTACGCCCTTGGACCAGGCGGTGACAGCGGCGGTCTTTTCGCTGGCCAGGTTCTGCTGGGCGAGAAACCCTTGATGCTGGCTGAACCAGCGCCCGCGCAAGGTGGCGAGCATGCCCATGGCTTCGATGGTTTCAGCATTGCGCAGGTTGGCCGTGGCCTGCTGGCTGGCGCTGATAGACAGCAGGCTGGCCTGAGCCATAGGGGCCTGGCTGACATAATGGTTGACCCACGCCAGCGCGATTAAAATCACCGCGCCGCCCAGGGCCAAAAAGCCGAGCCAGGGGTGGAACAGGAAGATCACCAGCAAGTACACCGGAAACCACGGCGCATCAAAAAACGCGAACAGCGCCTGGCCGGTGGCGAATTGGCGCAGCGTGGTCAGGTCGTTCAAGGCCTGGCCTGCCGCCTGGGTGCCGCCCTTGAGTTGCGCTTCGAACGCGGCGTCGTACACCCGCTGGTTCAGGCGCATGTCCATTTGCGTGCCGAGGCGGATCACCACTTGGCTGCGCACCCACTCCAATGCGCCCATCAGGCCGAACAGGCCGAGGATCATCAGCGTCAACATCAGCAGGGTCATCTGATTGCCCGAGGCCAGCACCCGGTCGTACACCTGCAACATGTACAGCGCCGGGGCGAGCATCAGCAGGTTGATCACCGCCGAGAACAGGCCGATGTTGAAGAAGCCACTTTTATAGGCCGTAAGGGCGGCCAGGGTTTCGTTGCCGGCGTGGCGCATCTGGGATTCTCGTGGGGTAAGCGGGCAGCGCCGGCGCGTTGACGGGCGATACGGCGCTGCGCAGAATTTGGCACCGCCGTCGATAAAGAATTAGAAGGCTTGGCGACGGCGGTGTGTCATGCGGCGAACGGGAGAGCAATCTCCCCTTCGCTTTTTTCATGCAGCAGCCGTTCAGGCAGCGAATGCCCAGTCCTGCGCCACGTCTTGCACGCCGACCAGCGCAACGTCGGCCGATGGCGTGGCGTGACCCAGCCCGGCAGCGGCCAGTTGGTCGAAGGTCGATGCGGTGGACAGGCCGAAGTCGTCCAGCAGGTTGTTGAGCACGCTTTCCAGCGCGGTGGTGTTGCCTTGCATCAGGCCGTAGATCACGCTCTGCACTTCGTTACCCACACGACCCGCGCCTTCAGCGGCAGACAGGTCGAGGCCGTTGAAGGCGGCTTTGTAGCCGCTCAGGTCGAAATCGCTGCCGCTGCCACCGCTCAGGCCGGTGCCCAACTGGACGTTATCCAGGTTGCCCCACAGGTAGTGGTTCTGGTTGGCAGAGGCAGGCAGCGTCGGGTTGAACACATAGTGCAGGCCATTGCTGGTATTGCTGTCGGCAATAAAAGCGTACTCGGAGCCCTGGGCACCGTGAGTCGAGTATTGGTCGCCGCTAAACGTGCCGTTGCTGAAGCCGCCGGTATTACCGGTGCCGTGGCCTGCGGTCGCAAAGCCTATCGCCCAATCCGTCAGGTAGTCCGAAAGCGAGATAGAACCGAGAGCCGACTCGTAATTAACAGAAATAGTCATCACTGAACCTCGTTATAAACAACGCTATTGATCAGCACGCACTCCGGCGCACTTTTTGCCCACCCTTGGGCAAAACCTTTTATTGACTGCGCCCTTGCGCACCCAATCAGAACTTGTATTCGAGCATTCCACTCAAGGTGCGGCCACGGGCCAGGCTCAGGTTGTTGGCGTCGCCCATGGCAACGAAATAGGCTTCGTCAGTGGCGTTTTCCAACGCCAGTGCGATGTTCAGATGGTCGGTCATCCAGTAACTGGCGTAGAGGTCATACACGGTGTATTTGGGCCACATCGCCTGGTCGATAAAGTCGTAGCCCTGATTGTTCAGGTTCTCACCATTGCCAGAGCTGTAACGCACCCGCATGCCCGTATCCAGGCGTTTGTCCAGGAACCGCGCGCCTACGGTCAAGGCGCCACGGTCAGCGGGCATGTAGGTGGCATTGCCCATGATGCGGCCGCAACTTTCCTTGTCGTTCGCAGCGGCGTCATCCAGCCACTCATAAGTGCTGACCAGTCGTGTGCCGGTCGTACCATTGGGGCGGGTATAACGCTCATATTTGGAACTGAGCGTGCGCCCGCGTTTCTTGGCGCCGCCCATGTAATAGTTCTTCGAGCAGAACTCATTACTGCCGATCATGTGCGTGTAACTCAAGTTGGTATAGGCGCGGCCCATGTCGTAGTTGAGTTGGTATTCCATACCGCGAAAACGCGTCGGGTTAAGGTTGTTGGTATACGCCATGATCCCGGTGAAGCCGCCGACGTTAGTCTCGGGCAACGTGACGCTATGGTTGAGAAACGAGAAGTTCTCTATCCGGGTATCAAAATAGGCAACTTTTATTCCCAGCCGGTCATCGTTGAAGAACAGCGACTCCTTGAACACATTGACGCCCATTTCCCAGTCGCGAGACTCCTCGGGTTTGAGGAACGGATTGGGAAATACGCGCTCCCCCGACGCACCGCCGTGAGGCCGGCCGGTCATGAAGGTTTCCGTGACCGCTGGCGGGCGCCAGCCTTTCCCCCAGCGCGCATAGAGTTGCAACCAATCGAGCCCGGGTTTTATGCCGATGCCAAACGTGGGGGAGAACCGGCCCTCCTCCCGATCAATATCAAGCACCTCATCGACTCGCCGGGCGCCCTCAACACTGCTGGCAATCGCAGGGCGCTTGTAGAGCGTCATCCCGGTTTCGCCCTCCAGTCGATAACGGTCGTAACGCAGGCCAGCGTCGAGCGTCAGCCAACCGTCGTATTCATACTGCAGGTTGTTAAAAAGGCTACCGATGGTTCGTTTGCCGAGCGGGTTCGCACCTTCAACATATGGCAGCGCACCACTGGTGCCGTTAGTCGACTCGACCTTGTTGCTATGTGGCTTGAACCGGTCCTGATAGACCTCCACACCGTAGTTCCAACTGAATTGGCCAAATGCATCAAGGTCAACGCGCGAGGTGTTATCAGCCTGCAGGCCCCAGGTATCGGTTTGAAAATGGTCGGTGTAGCCGGGGGTGTAGTTTCCTGAACTCGCTGACGCCCTATTCGGCGCATTGGCGCGGTCTTCCTGGGTAGTGACGAAATACGCCTTGGCCTTGAAATCAATCAGCGGGTTATCCGGTGTATAGCGATAATCCAGCGCAACGTTTTTCGCGTTGAGGTTGTTTTTGCTGTTGCGCAGATAATAGTTACTCTGCAGATCTTGGGTGATGTAGCTCCAGGTATCGTTGCTGTCAGTATCGCTTTCCAGATAACTCAATTGCACCCGTTGATCATTGGGCAAATTGAGGCCGAACTTGAGAATCTGGGAACGCGTGACGCTGCCCGAATCGCCCACTTCACTGTTCAGCCAATGATCAAAGGCGGCCGGTGCATATTTTCGGGCGCGCAGGTTGGTGCCAAGGTTTTTATCGTTGTGAGTGCCACCTCGGTAATTACCGAAATGCCGCTCGCTGTACCCCAACAGCACATCACCGCGCTCATCCCCAAAGGCAAACACGCCGCTGCCGTTGAAGTAAGTGCCATTACCCAGTTCACCGATGCCGCTGCCGGCGCGAAAACGCCCGCCGATCTCCTTACCGTCGTTGAGAAACTCGCTGGCCTCCAAGGTCTTGAACGAGGCGATCCCACCCAACACCGCCGCCCCGCCTTGGCCGGACTGGCTGCCCTTGTCGATCTGGATGCTGGAGATGAACTCCGGGTCGATCAACATCGTGCCGTTGCGCTGCTGGTGGCCGTTGACGTTGAAATTCTGGCGCATGCCGTCGATATTCATGTTCACGCGGCCGTAGTCCTGCACGCCACGGATGTTCACTGACAGGCCTGGGTCGCGCTGGTCGACGGCGGTATAAACGCCAGCGGTTTCCTCAAGCATGTCGGCGGCGTGACGGGGTGGGCGCTTGTCGATCATGTCACGGCTGATGACGGCCACGGACTTTGGGCTCTGGTACACCCAGTCGCTGGCCTGACCGTTGGTGTTGCCAGAGATGGTGGTGGTGCCGACGGTCACGGCGCTGTCGTGCTCGGCGGCGACGCGGTTGAGGGTGACCTGGCGTTCGCCGGTGAAGCGATATTCCACCGGCGCGCCGCCGAGCAAACGGCCCAGGCCTTCCTGCACGCTGAAGCTGCCCTTGAGCGCCGTGCTGTTCAAGCCTTGCAGGCGCTGGCTGTCGAACAGCACTTGCAGGCCGGCTTGGTCGGCAAAGGCCAGCACCGCGCTGCCCAAGGATTGTGCAGGGATATCAAACGTCAGCACGGCAGGTTGGGTCGCGCCCGCTGCAGGCTGCGCGGCGTACACAGGCGCGGTTACGGCAAACAAGCCCAAATGAATCGCCAGGGCTAACCGGCTACCGGTGACACGCCCCTTGGTGAGTGCTGACATTTCTAAGTTCCCTGCGCTGAGCTTTTTGTTTATGCGAATGCTTCTCACCTAGCAAGACGTGCGAGGCGCAGGAAGTCAGTAAGACTTTTTGAAAGTTTTTTGCAGAGGGTGTATCGCAGGCGGTGGGAAAGAGGTTTCCCACCGGTTGATCAATAGATCAGGCTCAGGCCCGCCAGGTCCAAGCGTTGCACTTGAAGTTCCTGGGTCAAGGTGCCGAGCGCGGTGTCGAGCATATCGAGACGGAATACGCCGCTGACTTCACGATCGGCCAACGCCGAGTTGGCTAACACCACACGCCCAGGGCGATAGCGGTTAAGTTGCTCGATGACGTTGGCCAACGGCAGCCGATCAAAGATCAACACACCACGACGCCAACTGGTGGCGCGCTCCACATCAAATTGATCCAGCGTCTTCACGCCGTCCTGAGGGCTGTAACGCGCGGCTTGGCCCTGCTTGAGCACGCGCTCGCTCGGGCCTTTTTTTGGCGTGGCTTGCAGCGCAACTTCAACGCTGTGCTGCAACACGCCGACCCAGGCCTGGCGATCACCTTCGCGTTCGACCACAAACCGCGTGCCCAACGCGCGGGTTTGCCCAGCCGCACTTTGCACCACGAACGGTCGCGTTTCCTGCCCCGTCATCGGCGCCACATCGAAAATCGCCGAGCCCTGGATCAGGCTGATGCGCCGTTGTACGCCGTCGTAGTCCAGGCGGATGGCACTGGCGGAATCCAGCTCGACCTTGCTGCCATCAGCCAACAGCACTGTGCGTATTTCGCCCTTCTGGGTAACGTAGTCGGCCTGCATGTGCAGCAAAACATCCGGCCCACGCAACCAGCCAACACCTGCCACCACTACGACCAGCGCGACCGCCGCCGCGCGTTGCCATGGCCGGCGCCGCTTAGGCCGACGCGCTGGCGCTGGCGGCGACGCCGGACGCTGGCGATGCACCGGCTCATCCTTATGTACCTCGCCCAAGGCGGCCCACGTCTGCTCGGCAAAACGCAGTGCGGCTTCATGGCGGCTGTCGCAAGCGATCCAATGGCGCAGCTCGGCCTGCTCCTGTTCGGTCAGGGCACCGGCGTGCAGGCGCACCGCCCACTCGGCGGCCGCCTCGGTAATGCTGTGCTGTTGCGGACCCTGGCTATTCACGTGTGAATCTCGAATTTTCGTTATGTAAACGCTGTGACGTCTGACGCAAAGTTTTTCGGTAATTCATTCGTCGGATGGCTGCACCTCGCCGTCCTGCAAACGTTGCATCACATAGGCCAAGGCCTTGGCCAGATGCTTTTGCACAGAGCTGTCAGAGATGTCCAAGTGCCGGGCAACCTGGGCGTGGGTCATACCTTCGATACGGTTTAGACGGAAAATCTGCTGCGTGCGTTCCGGCAATTGCGCCAGTGCCTGCTTCAATGCCTGTCGCTGCTGCTGCGCCATTGCCTGAGCCTCCAACCCGGCCACGTCATCTTCAATCTCGGCCAGCGCCTCATGGGGCACGGTGTCTGTCTTGCGCCGCGCTTCCTGGCGAATATGGTCGATCAGCAGATTGCTCGCCGTTCGATAGAGATAGCCCTGGGAGTTGTCGATGCGCTCGCCGACCGGTTTTTCCGCCAGGCGCAGGAAACTCTCCTGCACCAGGTCGGCGGCCAACTGCGGGTCCCGCACCTTGCGCGCCAGATACCCGCGCAGCGTATCGGCATGCTTGAGAAACAGGCCTTTGAGATCCACGTCCGACAAACCGACTCCCTGGAATGTTAAGGAAACAGGCGGGCATCTTAAGCGTTGTCGAGAATGACTTTCAATTGATATCTAATCTGATTCTGCTGTTCAGCGGTTGCGAATATCGGTTCGATAATCGAACACATCCGCCGCCATCAATTGACCAAATTAACCAACCAGTACATTTTATCCGCACAACCAATAATAAGTGTGGAGATACCCCAAAATGCCGCCCATCGTGCTGGTGCTCAATGGCCCCAACCTCAACCTGCTCGGCACCCGCGAGCCCGCCACCTACGGCCATGAAACCCTGGCCGACATTGCCGCCCTGTGTGGCCGCAGCGCTGAAAAGCTCGGGCTGAAAATCGAATTCCGCCAGACCAACCACGAAGGCGAATTGCTCGACTGGATCCACGGCGCCCGCGCCCGTTGCGCCGGTATCGTGATCAACCCAGCGGCCTGGACCCACACCTCGGTCGCGATTCGCGACGCGCTGGTAGCCAGTGAAGTGCCGGTGATCGAAGTGCATTTATCCAACGTGCACGCACGTGAGGCATTCAGGCATCACTCCTTTGTGTCGCCCATCGCCAAGGCGGTGCTCGCCGGGTTCGGTAGCCACGGCTACCACCTGGCCCTGGAACACTTCAGCCACACTTTCAAGGGATGAGCCCGATGAAACCGCGCATCCTCGCCGGCCTGATCGGCTCGGGCATCCAAGCCTCCCGTACTCCCGCCCTGCATGAACAGGAAGGTGACGCTCAGGGCCTGCGTTATTTGTATCGCCTGATCGATCTGGAACCGCTGCAACTGAACATCAACGCCCTGCCCGACCTGCTGGACGCCGCCGAGATGATGCAGTTCACCGGGTTGAACATTACCTACCCGTGCAAGCAGGCCATCCTACCGTTGCTCGATGAGTTGTCCGACGAAGCCCAAGGCATTGGCGCGGTCAACACCGTGGTGTTCAAGGGCGGCAAACGCATCGGCCACAACACCGATTGCCTGGGCTTCGCCGAAGGGTTCCGGCGCAATTTGAATGACGTCCCCCGCCAACGTGTCGTGCAAATGGGCGCAGGCGGTGCGGGGGCGGCGGTGGCCCACGCGCTGCTGGCGGAGGGCGTGGAACACTTGAGCATTTTTGACGTGGACGTGGCCCGCGCCCGTGACCTTGTGGACAACCTCGCCCAACGTTTCGGCGCCGGTCGCGCACAAGTCGGCAACCACCTGGAAAACGCCATGGCCGAGGCGGATGGGCTGGTCAACACCACGCCGATGGGCATGGCCAAGCTGCCTGGCACACCGGTGCCGCCGGCCCTGTTGCGGGCTGAGTTATGGGTGGCGGAAATCGTGTATTTCCCGCTGGAAACAGAGCTGCTGCGTAACGCCCGCGCCTTGGGTTGCCGCACGCTGGATGGCGGCAATATGGCGGTATTTCAAGCGGTGAAGGCGTTTGAGTTGTTCAGTGGGCAAGCGCCGGATGCGCAAAGAATGCTGGCGCACTTCCAGAGCATGAATACTTAACTCTAGAAAACCGATCCAAGAAATGTGGGAGCTGGCTTGGCTGCGATAGCGGTTGAGCAGTCAATATTGACCTGACTGACACAGCGTTATCACAGGCAAGCCAGCTCCCACAGGATTAGGCCTGCAGGTAACGCATCACCGACTCACAAATCATCTCCCGATGCCGCTGTTTAACCACCTCATCCGACAGCTCGATCTGAAAGATCTCACTGAACGTATGGCGATTGGACACCCGGTAAAAGCTGAAGGAGTTGATCAACAGATGCACGTCCAAAGGGTTCAACCCTTGGCGAAACAACCCCATCTCAGCCCCCCGACGCAACGTGGCGCCGAGCCCTTCGAGAATATTGCTGTTCATCGCTTTGATCGAATCCGAGCGCTTTACGTACTCGGCGTTGTTGATGTTTTCGATGCTGACGATGCGCACGAAATCCACATTCTGGTCATGGTGATCAAAGGTGAATTCCACCAGCCGACGAATCGCTTCGCGCGGCTCCAGGGCGGTAAGGTTCATGCGGGTTTCGGTGTTACGAATGTCGCCGTAGAGCTTCTCCAGCACCTCGACGTACAACTGCTCCTTGCTGCCGAAGTAGTAATAGATCATGCGTTTAGAGGTGTGAATGCGCTCGGCGATCGCATCCACGCGAGCGCCGGCCAAGCCCTGCTGGACAAACTCGACGATGGCTTCCTGAAGGATGTTTTCGCGGGTCTTTTCCGGGTTGTTCTTACGACTCTTGCGCGGTGCGTCTGACACAGCGGAGAGGTCGGGGGTCAGGGTCATGGTGCGCTCACGGCCATTTTTGTTGTGCAGGCCGCGATTATGGGCCGAGGCGCTCCCCGAAGGAAGCACCTCGCCGCGTCGTCATAACCGCGCCTGGCGCACCGCGCCACTGCGTGATTTGGCCATCGCCGCCAGGCGCACCGCCACGTTGGCCGCGCCGTACCCGGCATAGCCGTTTTTACGCTGGATGATCTCGAAGAAAAACCGCCCCTCAAATGGCTCGGTGTACACGTGAAACAACTCACCGCCCTGGGCATCACGGTCGTACAGCACGTTGTAGTACGCCAGCTCACTGAGGAATGCGTCGTCGAAATCAAACCGCGCCGCCAGGTCGTCGTAGTAATTGAGCGGGATATCCAGCAACGGCACGCCGACCGCTTTGGCCCGGCTGACTTCGGCAAAAATATCCGCGCAGTCGAAGGCAATGTGGTGCACGCCCGAGCCGCGATAGCTCGACAGCGCGTGGGAAATGGCGGTGTTGCGGTTCTCGGAAATATTCAGCGGCAGGCGGATCGAGCTGCAACGGCTGCGCAGCGCACGGCTTTTGACCAGGCCGTAAGGGTCGGGCAGCACCACTTCGTCATCCGCTTCGAAATCCAACAGGCTCTTGTAGAACAGCACCCAGCTGTCGAGGCTGTCGGCCGGCAGCGCCATCGCCATGTGGTCGATGCGTAGCAGCCCGCCGCTTGAGGCGTTGGCCGGTTGCAAGTTGAAGTCGGTGTCGTACAGCCCGCCTTCGCTTTGGTCTACCAGGTAAATCAGGCTGCCGTCCGGCGCACGCACGGCGGCCAGTTCCAGCTCATTGGGCCCGACCAGGCCGCGATAAGGCTGACCTTTGTAGGCCACCGCCCGCTGCAACGCCTTGGCGCTGTCCTTGACCCGAATCGCGGTGGCGCACAACGACGGCCCGTGGGCTTCGAAGAAGTTGTGGGCAAAGGAATAGGGTTCACAGTTAAGGATCAGGTTGATATCGCCCTGGCGCAACAGGCTCACGCTCTTGGAGCGGTGCTGCCCGGCCTTGACGAAACCCAGGCGCTCCAGCCATTGCGTGAGCTTGGCGCCAAGGTTTTCATCCACGGCAAACTCAAGGAATTCGATGCCGTCGTATTCGCTGGCGGCGGGCGTATCAAACAGGATGTCGACGGGGTGAGCGGGCGCTTCCTGCTTCAAGCGCTGGCGGGTTTTCTCTTCCAGGTACAACAGCGAACGCAAGCCATCGGCTGCATTCGCCCGCGTCGGTGCCGCGCGGAAGCCATCATTGAAAATTTCCAGGGACAACGGCCCGGTGTAACCACTCTGGATGATCGGCGCCAGGAACCCCGCCAGGTCGAATTCGCCCTGCCCCGGGAAGCAGCGGAAATGCCGGCTCCACTCCAGCACATCCATGGCCAGGATCGGCGCATCGGCCATTTGCACAAAGAAGATTTTGTCGCCGGGAATCTGTGCGATCCCACTTGGGTCGCCCTTGAGCGACAGCGTGTGGAAGCTGTCGAGCAACACACCCAGGCTCGGGTGGTCGATCTGACGAACCAGGTTCCACACCTGTTGCCAGGTGTTCACATGCTTGCCCCAGGCCAGCGCTTCATAGCCAATTCGCAGGCCACGGCGGCCGGCGTGTTCGGCCAACAGGCTAAGATCATCGAGCAAAATGCGCTCATCGCCGACGCAATCAGCCGAGGCGTTGCTGCACACCAGCACCAGGTCGGTGCCCAGTTCCTGCATCAGGTCAAACTTGCGCTCGGCGCGCTCCAGATTGCGCGCCAGGCGGTCGCGGCGGCAGCCTTCAAAGTCGCGAAACGGTTGGAACAAGGTGATGGCGATGCCGAGGTCGGCGCACATTTGCCTAACTTCCCGGGGGCTGCCGTCGTAATACAGCAGATCGTTTTCGAAGATTTCCACGCCATCAAACCCGGCGGCGGCGATGGCTTCGAGTTTTTCCGGCAGGGTTCCACTCAAAGAAACGGTGGCAATGGAGCGTTGCATGGGGCGACTCCCGGCATATGAAGCTCGTCTTATTTACGGCAAATTATTCGCCGCTAAATTGTTCACAGCAATTGAAATGTACGAACCGGTTAGTTTTATGGGCGATTATCGAACAAAATGACCCCCAGTGAATTGACGAGTTTTTAACCACTGCGCACCATCGACTACGCAGCCTCATAGAAAAAAAGACCCAGAACACACCATAAAAATTTCAAAAAACGGGTACAACCTCATGCCTTCGCAAACTCCCAACGTGGCCGGGCGCCACAGCAATCCGCACGCCGGCATCGGCGACAAAATCCGCGGCGCCATGGCCGTGGGCAAGACGCGCTGGGGCATGCTGGCCTTGGTGTTCTTCGCCACCACCCTGAACTACATCGACCGCGCCGCCCTGGGCGTGATGCAACCGATCCTGGCCAAGGAAATGAGCTGGACGGCGATGGACTACGCCAACATCAACTTCTGGTTCCAGGTCGGCTACGCCATCGGCTTTGTGCTGCAAGGCCGGCTGATTGATCGAGTCGGCGTAAAGCGCGTGTTCTTCTGCGCGGTGCTGCTGTGGAGCCTGGCCACCGGCGCCCACGGCCTGGCCACGTCGGCCGTAGGCTTTATGGTGTGTCGCTTTATCCTCGGGCTGACGGAAGCCGCCAACTACCCGGCCTGCGTCAAGACCACGCGGCTGTGGTTCCCGGCCGGTGAGCGTGCAGTGGCCACCGGTATCTTCAACGCCGGCACCAATGTGGGCGCGATGATGACGCCGATGCTGCTGCCGCTGATCCTCCACGTGTGGGGCTGGCAGGCGGCGTTCCTGGGCATGGCATCGCTGGGCGGGATCTGGCTAATCTTCTGGGGCTTGAAATACTACAACCCGGAAGACCATCCCACGGTCAAACAAAGCGAACTGGAGTATCTGCAACAGGAAGTCGAACCGGAACAACCGAGCGTCCCCTTCAGCCGAATCCTACGCATGCGCGGCACCTGGGCCTTCGCCATCGCCTACTCTCTGACCGCGCCGGTGTTCTGGTTCTACCTGTACTGGCTGCCACCGTTTCTGAACCAGCAATACAACCTGGGCATTAACGTGACCCAGATGGGCATCCCACTGATCATCATTTACCTGACAGCCGACTTCGGCAGCGTGGGTGGGGGGATTCTGTCGTCGTTCCTGATCGGCCGTGGGATGAATCCGATCAAGGCGCGGCTGTTGTCGATGCTGCTGTTCGCCTGCTGCATCGTCGGCGTGATCATGGCGGCCGGTTCCAGCCAACTGTGGGTCGCGGTGTTTGCCATCTCCCTGGCCATCGGCGCACACCAGGCCTGGACCGCCAATATCTGGAGCCTGGTGATGGACTACACGCCCAAACACATGATGAGCACGGTGTTCGGTTTCGGCGGCATGTGTGCGGCCATCGGCGGCATGTTCATGACCCAGATCGTCGGCCATATCCTCACGGTCACGAACAACAATTACACCGTGCTGTTCACCCTGATCCCGGCGATGTACTTCACTGCGCTGATCTGGATGTACTTCATGGCGCCGCGCAAGATTCCTACCGTCGAGGTGTGATTCAACGCCGCCGCTGCTGCCAGGCAGCGGCCAACCCGCTCATGCAGATCACCCCGATGCCGACCACCGTGGTCAAGTCGGGGGTATGGTTGAACACCAGCCAGCCCAACAACCCCGCAAACACGATCTGGCAGTAGCCGAACGGCGCCAGCAAAGCCGGCGCCGCGAAGCGGAAGGCCTGGGTCAACATCAAGTGGGCGGTCATCCCGCACGTGCCCAGCGCCAGCATCAGCACGCCATGCCACACCGTGGGCAACTGCCAGAAGAACGGCACCATCGCACTCATCACCAAGGTATTGCACAGGCCGGCGAAAAAGTTGCTGGTGGTGGGCGTGTCGTATTGGCTGAGGATGCGCGTGAGTAACTGGTAGAAGCAGAAGAACAGCGCCGAACACAGCGGCAGCAGCACCGCAGGCGTGAACAGCTCACCGCCGGGGTGGATGATGATCAGCACCCCGACAAACCCGCAGATCACCGCCAGCCATTGGCCACGCGTCACGTGTTCACCGAGCAAGGGCACCGACAGCGCCGTCACCAGGATCGGCGCCAGGAAGTTCACAGCCGTGGCTTCCGCCAACGGGATGAAATGCAGCGCCGCGGTAAAAAACAGGCTGGTGCCCAGCAGGCACAACGCCCGCACCACCTGCATGCCCGGCCGCTTGCTGCGCAGCACGCGCAAGCCTGATTGCGGCAGGAAAATGCCGGCCATCAACAGGGTGTGCACCAGGTAACGCGCCCACACCACCATCACAATCGGGTAGAACCCGGCTAAGTATTTGGACAAGGCGTCATGGCTGGAAAAAAGGAATGTCGCCACCACAATCAGCAGAATGCCTTTGAAGGGATGGTTGACGCCGGAAAGAGGTGTGCTGACAGTCATTGAATTCTCTTGCATGGCGGGTTGAACCCAGAGCACTGAACGCGGCGGCGCTCAACCCGGTAATCTAGCAGCCGGGCCTACGTGCGCCCCAAGAGCATAACCAAACACCGTGCGAACAGCGCACTAAATCACGGGATTTGAGTCCAACGCTGCACGTTCACCCGTGCGTTGCACACTTTTTAACCAAGGCCTTGCTGCTATGAAAAAAACACTCTTTGTGCTTTCTGCCCTCGCCCTGCTCACCGCTTGTAACCAAGAGCCCAAGGAAGCGCCCAAACCCGCTCCGGCCTCGGTGCAAGCCACCCTGGTACCGGCCACCCCGCCCACCGACAAATGGGTCGGCAAGTGGATCGGTGTCGAAGGCCTGAACCTGACCATCGCCAAAGACGACAGCATCGGCCGTGGCCATTACCTTTTAACCATGCAATACGGCCTCGACGCCGACGACTCCGGCACCTTCAAGGGTGAAGCCAACGAAGACGGCATCGCCTTTACCCGCCCGGACGGCCCGCAGCAGTTGAGCGCTGGCGACGGTGAAGCCACCGGCCTGAAATGGCTGGCGGATAAAAAGGATTGCCTGATCGTCGACACCGGCGAAGGTTACTGCCGCGACTGACTAGGCGTTGCTGACACAACGTTCATCTGGCGCCCCTGCCTGCACGGCCTGACAGCAGCGATACTAGGTAACTCTCGTCTCTTGTCGGACAGCCGGGCTGGCGCCATTCAAACGCACCAACAACACTGCTCTTAGAAAAGTGAGCACAGGATCAACGAGAGGATTGCCCCATGCTATGGAAAAAAGGCCGACGCAGCGACAACGTGGTAGATGCCCGCGATGACAGTGGCGGCGGTGGTGGTGGTGGCATGCGGTTTGGCGGCGGCAAGGGCCTGAGCCTCACGGCCATCGTGCTGATCGTCGGGATTGGCTGGCTGACCGGCCAGGACCCGTTGCAGATCCTCGGCCAGTTGACCGGCCAGGTGGAGCAAGCGCCCTCGGTAAGCACTCAATCGCGCCAGGCCCCACCGGCCAACGATGAGCAGGCCGATTTTGTACGCGCGGTACTGGGCGATACCGAGGACACCTGGGGCCAGGTGTTCAAGGAAAACGGGTTGGCCTACAAGAACCCGAAACTGATTTTGTTCCGTGGCCGGGTGAATTCCGCCTGCGGTGGCGCCACCTCGGCCAGCGGCCCGTTTTACTGCCCGGCTGACCAACAAGTGTATTTGGACCTGGATTTCTTCCGGGAAATGTCGCAACGCTTCCAGGCCGCCGGCGATTTCGCCCAGGCCTACGTGATCGCCCACGAAGTCGGGCACCACGTGCAAACGCTGCTGGGCATCTCGGCCAAGATTCAAGCCGCGCGCCAACAGGGCCGGCAGATGCAAGGCGACGGCGGCCTGCTGGTGCGCCAGGAACTGCAAGCCGACTGCTTCGCCGGGGTGTGGGCCAACCGTGCGCAAAAACGCCTGAACTGGCTGGAGCCCGGCGATATTGAAGAAGCACTGAATGCTGCCAACGCCATCGGTGATGACCGTTTGCAGCAACAGGGTCAGGGCCGCGTAGTGCCGGATTCGTTTACCCACGGTACCTCGGCACAGCGGGTTCGCTGGTTCAAGACCGGCTTCGCCCAGGGCCAGATCACTCAATGCGACACGTTTACAGCGAAGAGTCTTTAGATGAATAAACGATTGGGATTGCTGTTCGGCTTGATGATTGCCTGTTCCTCCTCCACCTGGGCAGCCGAGAAAGAGCATGGCGTCAAGATGGTCAGCCCCGATCGTTTTCACCTGGATGCCGGCGACCTCAGCCTGGGTTTGAGCCAAGACTGGAACCAGCCACTGCCCAACGTCACCCGCGCGCTGATCATCGTGCACGGCCGCCTGCGTAACGCACAGACCTACCTGCAAAGCGGCGAAGATGCAGCCGAACACGCCGGGGTTGCTGCCAATACCCTGGTGATCGCGCCGCAGTTTCTCAATGAGTCAGACATAAAGCGCAACCACCTGGGCAATCAGGTGCTGCGCTGGAATGGCAATGGCTGGATGGCCGGCGAGCCGTCCACCGGCCCAGGCCAGGTCAGTTCCTACGGCGCGCTCGACCAGATCATCAAGCACCTGGGCAACCGCAAACTGTTCCCGGCGCTGAAACAAATCGTAGTCGTCGGCCACTCCGGCGGCGGCCAAGTGGTGCAGCGTTTCGCCCTCACCGGCCACGACCACCCGATGCTGCAAACCGAAGGCATCAGCCTGCGTTACGTGGTGGCCAATCCATCGTCCTACGCCTATTTCAGCCCACAGCGCCCGGTGAAATTCGACGCGGCCAGTTGCCCAGGCTTCAACGACTGGAAGTACGGCATGCAAAACCTGCCGGACTACGCCAAGGGCCAGAGTGCCCAGCAGCTTGAGCGGGCTTACGTGTCACGCGACATCACCTACCTGCTCGGCCAGCAAGACACCGACCCCAACCACCCGGCCCTGGATAAAAGCTGCGAAGCCGAAACCCAGGGCGCGTATCGGTTGATTCGTGGGCACAACTATTTTGACTACCTCAAAGCGCGCCATCCGCAACTGACCCAGAAGCTGGTGAAAGTGCCGAGGGTTGGGCATGACGGGGATGGGATGTTTACTTCGTCTGAGGGCGAGAAAGCGTTGTTCCCGAAGTAAAAATAGCTGACGAAACCGGAGCAAAATGTGGGAGAGGGCTTGCTCGCTCCCACATTGGTTTTGTGGTGTTTGGTTTAAATCATCTGGCGCAGCACCGCGCAATCCGCCGCATGCCAATCCGCCAACTCGGGCCACGGGTTCTCCGGCAAGTTAACCAGCACCGTCTTGGTCCCCGCCGCCCGCCCGCAATCCAGGTCAAAGCGGTAGTCCCCGACCATCACCATCGCATCGGGAGAAACATCCCAAGCTGCCGCCAATTTCAACAATCCACCCGGATCCGGCTTGGGCGGCGCATCATCGCGGCCCAATACGTCTTCGATGGCAAAGCAGTCCGCCAGGCCAATCGCTTCCAGGGTGATATGCGCCAACTCCCGCGCATTGCGGGTCAGGATGCCCAGGCGATAACCGCGCCCAGCCAGCTCGCGCACCAACTCCACCGCACCCACAGCGGCAACCGAACCGAGCGCCAGCTCGCGCTCATGCTCAAGCAGCCAGGCATGCTTGGCCGCCGCCACCTCAGCCGGCAACGCTGCCAAATGGGTGAGAATGTCGTCCTCGGGCGGGATCTCCAAGGCCACGCGGATCGCTGCAAAGTCATGCACGGCCACCGTGAGGGTGCCGTCCATATCAAATACCCAATGCGTTACGTCCGACAGGCTCATGCCCAATCCTTGCGATGGCGAATCAACCCTTCCTGGGTCACCGACGCCACCAGTTGCCCGGCGCGGTTGTACACGCTGCCGCGCGAGAAACCGCGCGAGTTACCGGCCCACGGGCTGTCCATGGCGTACAGCAACCAGTCGTCGGCGCGCAGGTCGGCGTGGAACCACAGCGCGTGGTCGAGGCTGGCGACCTGCATGTCTTTCTGCCACACGGTCTTGCCATGGGGCAGCAGCGAGGTGGTCAACAAGCCGAAGTCCGAGGCGTAGGCCAGCAGGTATTTATGCAGCGCCGGTGAGTCGGCCAGGGCGCCGTCGGCACGAAACCACACGTACTTCACCGGGTCGGACGGCTGCGGGTTGTACGGGTCTTTCTCGGTGACCGGGCGCACTTCGATCGGCTTGGGGCACAGCAGTTTTTCACGCATGTGCTCCGGGATCAGGTGCGCACGCTGCTTGGTCAGCTCCAGCTCCGACGGCAGGTTTTCCGGGCCGACCACCACGGGCATGGTGGTCTGGTGCTCAAAGCCTTGTTCGTCGTACTGGAACGAGGTGGTGCAGGTAAAAATCGGGTTGCCCTTCTGGATCGCCGTGACGCGGCGCGTGCTGAAACTGCCGCCATCGCGCACGCGGTCCACCGAATACACCACCGGCAACGAAGCGTCGCCCGGACGTAGAAAATAGCCATGCAGGGAATGAACGTGCCGCGCTGCTTCTACGGTCTGGCTGGCGGCCGACAGCGACTGGCCGAGCACCTGGCCGCCGAACAGTTGGCGAAAGCCCAGGTCCTGGCTGCGGCCGCGAAAGAGGTTTTCCTCGATCGGCTCCAGGGTCAGCAAGTCCACCAGATCTTCCAATACTTGGCTCATAGAGCAACTCCTACAACAATCGATAGGGCATTCCGGGCTGCTTATCCGTGCAGCGTGTCCAACCATTGGGCGCGGGTGATGCGATACAAAACATGATGGCGCAGCGGGTCATCGGCTGCGACCTTGGGGTGTTCAAAATCTGCCTGCGGATCGTAATGCATACCGATGGCCTGCATGACTTTTTGTGATGGCAGATTGGTTTCGGTGGTAAAGGCGAGGATCTCATCCAATTGCAACCGGTCGAAACCACAGCGCAGCGCAGTCCAGGCCGCTTCACTGGCGTAACCCAGGCCCCAATGCTCGCGGGCCAGGCGCCAGCCAATTTCTACCGCCGGGGTAAAGTCTGCTTCAAAGCTCACATTCAGCAGCCCGGTCAGGCCAATAAATTCGCCGGTGTCCTTGCGCTGCAAGGCCCACAGGCCAAAGCCGTATTCGGCGAAATGCCCGCGAATCCGGCCGATCAGCGCGGCGCTTTCCAGGTGGTTGAGCTTGGCCGGGAAATAACGCATCACCTGCGGGTCGGCGCACATGCGTGCAAATTCCGGCAAGTCGCTGTCGCGCCATTGGCGCATCAGCAAGCGTGCGCTTTCCAATTCCAGTATCGGCTCCATGGGTCCCCTCCCTTGCCATGTGCGTGAGTGTACAGCGCTGGTAAGATCCTTCGCAGGTTCCCGTCAGAAAATCCCATGCCCTTGCCCTTGATCTACCACGATGACTACAGCCCCGAGTTCCCGGCGGACCACCGGTTCCCGATGGACAAGTTTCGCCTGTTGCGCGACCACTTGGTGGACAGCGGCCTGACCGAGGACGGCCAATTGCTGCGCCCCGAGCTGTGCCCGGCAGAGATTCTGGCCCTGGCGCATGAACCTGGGTATATCGAACGCTACATGAGCGGCGCGTTGTCCCGTGAAGACCAGCGGCGCCTCGGTCTACCCTGGAACGAGGCCCTGGCCCGGCGCACCGTGCGCGCGGTCGGCGGCTCGATACTGGCCGCCGAACAAGCGCTGGAACACGGCTTAGCCTGCCACTTGGCCGGCGGCACCCACCACGCCCACTACGACTACCCCGCCGGCTTTTGCATCTTCAATGACTTGGCGGTGATCAGCCATTACCTGCTGGCCAGCGGGCGGGTCAACCGCGTGTTGATCTTCGACTGCGACGTGCACCAGGGCGATGGCACCGCACGCATCCTCCACGACACGCCGGATGCCATCACCGTGTCGCTGCATTGCGAAAAGAACTTCCCCGCGCGCAAAGCCCAGAGCGACTGGGACATCCCGCTGCCCATGGGCATGGGCGATGCCGATTACCTTAAAGTCGTGGACGATGCGCTCAACTACCTACTGCCGCTCTACCAACCCGACCTGGTGCTGTACGACGCCGGCGTTGATGTGCATAAAGATGACGCCCTCGGTTACCTCAAGCTGACAGACGCAGGCGTCGCCGCCCGTGATGAAAGCGTGATGCGCCACTGCCTGGGTCGCGACATTCCGGTGATGGGCGTGATCGGCGGCGGCTACAGCAAAGACCGCCCTGCCCTGGCCCGCCGCCACGGCATCCTGCACCACAGCGCACAACGGGTATGGACGTCATCAGGTTGTCATTGAACTGTGCGCGTTACCCACAATGCCTGTGGAACGGCCTGTGGATAACTTGAGCGTAAGGGCCTGAAAGCGAGTAGCCATATGGCCTGTAGGAAAGTGTACGTTTTTTGATCAGGCAGCTCCGCCGTCGTCGGGTAGAATGCTCGGCCTATTCAGCGACCGTAGCCTTGCCCATGCCTCAGCACCCTGCTCATCACGTCACTATCATCGGCGGCGGCCCCGCCGGGCTGATGGCCGCTGAAGTCTTGAGCCAGGCGGGCGTGCGGGTGGAGCTGTATGACGGCATGCCCTCAGTGGGGCGCAAATTCCTGCTGGCGGGCGTGGGCGGCATGAACATTACCCACTCCGAAGCGTACCCGGCCTTTCTGTCGCGCTACGCCGAACGCGCACCGCAGATGGCGCCGTTGCTGCGCACGTTTGGCGCCGAAGCGTTGTGCGAGTGGATTCATGGTTTGGGCATTCAAACCTTTGTCGGCACCTCCGGGCGCGTCTTTCCTACCGACATGAAAGCCGCCCCGCTGCTGCGCGCCTGGCTCAAGCGCCTGCGCGATCAAGGCGTGGTTATCCACACCCGGCATCGCTGGCTGGGCTGGACAGCAGACGGCGGTTTACTTATCCACAGCCCGGACGGCGAAAAAACTGTGCACAGCGATGCCGTGTTGCTGGCGTTGGGCGGCGGCAGCTGGTCGCGTCTGGGCTCCGACGGCGCCTGGCTCAAAGTGCTGGAAGACAAAGGCGTGCCCTACACCCCACTGCAACCGAGCAATTGCGGCTTCGAGGTGTCGGCCTGGAGCGAATTGATGGTGAGCAAATTCGCCGGGGCGCCGTTGAAAAACGTCGCCATTGGCCTGGCGGATGACAAACCTCGGCTGGGGGAATGTGTGGTCACGGCCACCGGGATCGAGGGCAGTTTGATCTACGCACTGTCGGCGCCGATTCGTGAAACGATCAACCGCAACGGCTCGGCCACGGTGCATATCGACCTGCTGCCGAGCAAGCCGCTGGATAAAGTCCAGGCAGCATTGGCCAAGGCGCGTGGCTCACGCTCAATGAGCAAGCACTTGCACAGTCAGTTGGGGTTGGATGGGGTGAAGGCGGCGCTGTTGCGTGAACTGGCGCCCGCCGAGCACTTCAATGATCCGGCGCAGTTGGCGGTGGACATCAAGGCGCTGCCGCTGACACTGGTGAAGACACGGCCGATGGATGAGGCAATCAGCACGGCGGGTGGTGTGCCATTTGAGGCACTGGATGAGCGGTTGATGCTCAAGCAATTGCCCGGCGTGTTTTGTGCCGGGGAGATGCTGGATTGGGAAGCGCCGACAGGCGGGTATTTGCTGACGGGGTGTTTTGCCAGCGGGCGGGCGGCCGGGCGAAGCGTTCTAGAGTGGCTGGCCTCGACCCACTCAGCAATAGAACGCCTTTAAGGCGTTATCAACCCCGGTAAATGTTCCGCCGTTTGTTGATAACGCTCAATCTCCGGAGCGCCCCCACACTTGATTTCATCGCAAGGGTTGCTTCAGGCCACCACGGAAAAACCGCACACCTGAGTTCCCGTCCCTACGCGCATCTATAACGACCGTGCGCACCCTCTGCTCAACCTCCTGCAAAGCGTTGAGCAAATGCTCATCCACAGGAAATCGTTGTACTTCCCCCGCCGCAGACCGTTGAGGGGGTGGCCGGTAGACTTCCTCTAACGCTTCACGCTCTAAATCATCACATTCGCTACCTAATCTCACCCTGTACACCTTCCACTATTACGGGGTTCTACCCACCTGACTGAGGAGAAAGAACACTTTCACCCACATGATCAATTGGGTGTGAGACCGTATTTATAAACCGTGTAACTCGCACCAAACGAGGTTTCCGGCGCTTTAAGCTTGGGCGCACCCGGCCCCAGTAGCTTTTCCAACTTAGCGATATAGTCAGCCTGTGCCTTGAAGGGTTCTTCACCGTCGTCGTAGGCTACGGCGGCTTCTTTCTGATAGTCACTGTGCAGTTTTCGGTACTCGCTTAACGCAGCGCCTCTCAAGTCATTATACGTTTCTTGATTAGTCCGCTTCTGTTCGGGCGAGATATCAAAATAACTTTCCACATGGTCTATGTACTTCCTGTATTCGCGAAAAGCGGGATAAAGAGCCCCCGACGCCAAATGCGCTTTCACTCCGACGAACAGCTCACTGGCTTTTTTTTCTGCGTTTTCAAGTTCGGCGGCATTCGCCGCTTTACTTCTTCTCGCTTCAATAACACCTACGCCGGCGCCTGCAACCAGTGCGCCACCGATTACAACGGCCAAAAAAGGAACTAGAAATACAGCCATACTCACCTCTCCATTTAATTCAATACTTACAATCCATTTCATGGCGCCACTCAAAGTGATCAGTAACGCCAAGCGCTCTAACTCTCTGAAATCTATAACCCAACAAAATATTACCGAGCGACAATAAGACGCTCACGTTACTGGCCAGGCGCCCATCACTGGCCACACAGCACTTCGACAAAAAAATGAATGGCGTATACCAGGCACCCTAATGGCTGACGGCTTATTTATCGACAATAAACAGTGACTTCTTTTTACGCGGCAGACAGGGAAGCGCTTGGGCAAAGCTCATTGAGCCATCACTCACGAGGCACCTGACATCAATCGTACAGCGAGACCTTGGGATTCAACCGTTCATAATGTTCCACTTCCTTGCGTAAGAAAGTATCTTCTTTAGGTAGAACAGCCTTCAATTTCTCTATGTATTCGTAGTGGGCATTAGAGCGTTCAAAAGGATCGTCCTTCAAGTCCTCTTCTTTGGCTTTGAACTCACGACTCAGGGCCAGCCCTTTTGCCTGGGCTTTAAAAGTTAGATTATCAAGCATCCTGCCTAACATCTTCTCGTCCTCAGGCGCTACCGACCCACGCAGCCGATTCAAATCAATATACTCTTTGAGCGCATTGATCGCTTGCGCAAACTCCCCTTTCGCAAAATGCCGCTTATACTTGTTGAAGGCATGGTCCAAACGAGGTTCAAACGACTTCCACTCCTTTGCCTTATTTTCCGCTGTATTTTTCTTACCGGCCTCAACCTCCCCCCATATAAACAACCCCGTAAGCGCAGCCGCAACAGGAATAAGAGCCATATAAAAATCCTCGCCGTAAGCATATCGTTAGTTTTAAGCCTACGACATCAGTGGCCAGCGAAAGCTCAAAGTTCCGAATACTTACAGGGTGAACCATGACTAAAAATTTCTACACGCAAAGAAACAAATCAATAAACTTAAACAGTTACAAACCTATCGCCGCGACACTTTCTATCGGGTCGAGTGAGCGACATTGCACCGCTCACTTAGCTCACCAAGCCTTCGTTAATTAACGAAAACTTACTTCTTCTTACGTGGCCCCGTATTAAAAACAGGCACTTTACGCACCGGTTTAATCGACGGTTCCGACGGCGCCACTTCGCCACTGTCCACCCACTTACCCAAATTGCGCTTACCGCCGCCACCGGACGCCTTAGGTTTCTTCGGTTTTTTCGGCTTCTTCACCACTTGCCCACTGGCATCGGTGTCCGGCACGCGGTGCTCAGGCTCAAAGTCCGGCTCCATCTTGCGGGTCAGTGTCTGACGCGTGAGCATCTCGATGGCCGACAGCATGTTCACCTCATCGGCGCACACCAGCGAAATTGCCTCGCCGGTGTTGCCCGCGCGGCCAGTACGGCCGATACGGTGGATGTAGTCCTCAGCCACGATCGGCAAGTCAAAGTTGACCACCATCGGCAAGTCTTCAATGTCCAAACCACGGGCCGCCACGTCGGTGGCCACCAGAATCTGCACGTCGCTGGATTTGAAACGGTCCAGCGCGCGCTGGCGGGTCGCTTGAGGTTTGTCGCCGTGGATGCCGTCGGCATTGATGCCCAGGCCCTGCAACTTATCCACCAGCGCATCCACGCCGTTACGGGTCTTGGCGAAGACCAGCACCTGCTTCCAGCGGCCTTTGCGCATCAGGTGCACAAACAGCTCCGCCTTGCGCTTCTTGTCCACCGGCACCACCCACTGCTTCACGGTGTTGGCGGCGACGTTGCGCGGGCTGACTTCGACGGTCAGCGGGTCGTTGAGCATCTGCCCGGCCAGCAGGCGGATTTCATCGGAGAAGGTCGCGGAGAACAGCAAGGTCTGGCGCTTTTTCGGCAGCATGCGGTAGATGTTCGCCAGTTCTTCCGAGAAGCCCAGGTCGAGCATGCGGTCGGCTTCGTCCAGCACCAGGGTTTGCAGCTGGTTGAGTTTCAGCGCGTTCTGGCGGAACAGGTCGATCAGGCGGCCAGGCGTGGCGACCAGAATGTCGACGCCCTTGCGCAGCTTCATCATCTGCGGGTTGATGCTCACGCCGCCGTACACGGCGTAAGTGGTCAGCGGCAGGTGTTGGGCGTATTCGGCGACGCTGGCGTGAACCTGCTCGGCCAGCTCGCGGGTCGGGCACAGGATCAGCGCACGCGCCGAGTTGGCGGCGACTTTCGGCCCTTCCATCGTCAGCAATTGCAGGAGCGGCAGGGCGAAACCTGCGGTCTTGCCGGTGCCGGTCTGGGCCGCGGCCATCAGGTCGCGACCGGCCAGCACCGCCGGAATGGCTTGCGCCTGCACCGGCGTCGGGGTCTGGTAGCCAAGCGTCTCAAGGGCGCGCAGCAAGGGTTCGATCAGGCCAAGGGTGGCGAAAGTCATGTGTTTACCGTAGGAAAAATTCAGCGCAAGTCGCAATTGCGCCGCAGTTTACCTTATTTCCGGCTTGGGCTTGGGCTTGCGCCACTGAGGCAGGCTGATCAATAGCACCGCGCTGATGATCACCAGCATGGCCAAGGCTTCTTCCATGCCGATGGTCTCGCCGACGAACACAATCCCCAACAACACCGCCACCGCAGGGTTCACATAGGCATAACTGGTCGCTGCCGCCGGGCGCACATGCTTGAGCAAATACATATAAGCATTGAAGGCGATGATCGAGCCGAACACGGCCAGATACGCCAAAGCGAGCCAGCCCTCAATCGGCGGGATGGAATGCAGTCGCTCACCGGTCAGTGCACTGCCCACCAGCAACAAGACACCGGCAATGATCATCTCGGCCGCGCTGGCCATGGCGCCCGGCGGCAGCGGCAAATGCCGGCTCCACACCGAGCCGAAGGCCCAGGAGGCCGCGGCAAACAGCAACAACATCGCACCGGTTGGGCTCGATTGCAGGTTTGAGCCCATGTTGAGCATGGCAATGCCGATAATCCCCAGCACCACCCCGGCCCACTCCAGGCGGGTATTGCGCGCGCCCCAGAAATAGCCGCACAACAAGGTGAACAACGGCACCGTCGCCACCGCCAGTGCGGCCACACCCGAGGCAACGCCCGTGTGCTCGGCCACCGTCACCGCGCCATTACCAAAGGTCAGCAGCAAAACGCCGATCTTGGCGGCGGCCTTCCACTGCACCCACGTCGGCGCAGGTGCGCCGCGCCAGCGCAAAAAGCCATACATGGCCAACCCCGCCACCAGGAATCGAATCCCGCCCAGCATCAGCGGCGGCCAGTACTCAACACCGATTCGAATCACCAGGTAGGTAGAACCCCAGATCACATACAGCGCAAAAAAAGCGGCGATCAACGGCAAGGGAAAGCGACGTGGGCCAGGCATTGGGTAGCTCTGCGGCAGGAAATTGGAGGCTTATTCTAGAAAGGCAGCCCGATAAACTTAAGTTACAAAACCTGTTTAAAGCGCCCATACACTTTTCAAAACATGGTTATGAACGCTATAACCCGTGTATTCGAAAGCCACGCGCAAATGGAGCCTTATCATGGACAAATACGACCGCATGCTCCTCAGCGCCCTGCTCAAGGATGGCCGCGCGTCCTACGCCGAACTGGCTCGCACCGTAAACCTCTCCGCCCCCGCCGTGGCTGAACGCGTGGCCAAGCTTGAGGCCAGCGGCGTGATCACCGGGTATCAGGCCAAGGTGGACCTGTCCAAAATAGGCTTGCCGATCCAGTGCGTCATCGAACTGAGGCTGACCAACCATGGCAGCCAGAAGGTGTACGACGCCCTGGCTGAAATCCCCGAACTGACCGAGTGCCACCGGGTGACGGGCGACCCATGCGTGATCATGCAGGCGGCGGTGGGCTCGATGCCGGAATTGGAGAATTTGATTAATCGGATCGCGAAGTTTGGGTTCAGCAAGACCTCGATCATCCTCTCAAGCGCGATAGAGCGACGGGTGCCGTTGGGGCAGTTGGAGGGGAACGGGAAAAATGGTGGCTGAACGATCGTTCCCACGCTCTGCGTGGGAATGCCGCCCTGGACGCTCTTTAAGTCGTGACGCGGAGCGTCACAGGAGGCGTTCCCACGCAGAGCGTGGGAACGATCATCGCAAGGTTTAGAACCCGCGGTGCTTCTTCAGGTGCTCATTGATCTTCGCCGCCGGCACTTTCTGCAAGGTGCACAGCAGGTCATGGGAGAGTTCGCGCAACCCATGTGTACCGCGCAGCTGCTCGGCCAGATGCGCCGTCAAGTTAGCGGCCATTTCCGCATCCGCCATCGCCCGGTGAGCCTTGCCGGTGTGGGGCAGTTGGGCGTAGCTGTTGAGGGTGCCGAGCTTGTGGTTCGGCGCCGCCGGCATCAGGCGACGGGCCAATAGCAGAGAGCAGGCGAATTTTTGCAGACGGGTGCGGCGGATCAGGCCCAGTTCGAAGTCCCAGAACTTCTGGTCGAACGCGGCGTTGTGCGCCAGCAGTGGCGTGGTGCCGACGAATTCGTTGACTTCGTTCATCACCCGCTCGGCCGGTGGCGCGCTGCGCAACATGGCGTTGCTGATGCCGGTGAGTTGCTCGATAAAGCCCGGCACGCGCACGCCTGCATTCATCAGGCTCTGGTAGCGGTCCACGATTTGGCCACGCTCGAGGATAACCACCGCGATTTCCGTGGCCCGGCAGTGGTTGCTCGGGGTGATGCCGGTGGTTTCAAAGTCGATGACCGCTATACGTTCCAAACCTGTTCCAACTCCGTCTAACAATTTATTGAGCCACCGCGCTTATTTGAGCAGCAGCGCGCCTTCGATCGGCACGTAGCGGCTGGCGGCGCGTATCAGTGAGTTGGCCGTCAGCCCCGGCACGCCGTAGGCCACGGCTTCGACGCCATGCTTTTGGATGATGCGGTCGAGCAGCATGTCGAAATCACCGTCGCCGGAGGCCAGCACCACTTCGTCGACGTGGTCGGCGGCGTCCATGATGTCGAGGGTGATGCCCACGTCCCAGTCGCCCTTGGCCGAGCCGTCGGCGCGCTGAATGTACGGTTTGAGTTTTACCGTAAAGCCCAGGTTGCGCAGGATCTGCTGGAATTGCTGCTGCTTGCTGTCGCCACGGTCGATGGCATAGGCATAGGCCTCGACGATCTGGCCGCGCGAACTGATGTCAGCCCACAGGGCCGCATAGTTGAAGTGGCAGCCGTAGGCCTGGCGCACGGTGTAGTAGAGGTTTTGTACATCGGCGAACACCGCAATTTTCTTCACCGCACTTCCTCATGACAGCCAGGCGCCAGCGCCCGGAAAGGCGCCAGTATGCCAGCCATGGGAAAGTTTCAGCGAAAAATCAGCCCGGGGCGACGAAGCGCCCCGGTTGAGTGCGGGTCAGACGAAGGAATCGTCGTCGCCAAAAGAGGAGGAATCGTCGGCATAGTCGTTGTCGGCGAAGCTGTCGGAGTTGTCGCTGCCCCAATTGTCATTGCCGGCAAACTGCTGGTCATCGTTGCCGCCGCTGCTGTTGTCACTGGCGGGCGCCGGCTCTTCGCGGATGATTTCTTCCACCACTTGCGGCTGTTGCGAGTTGTGGTTGAACAAGCTGCTGATGCCTTCGGCTAGCATCACACCACCGGCCACGCCAGCGGCGGTTTTCAGCGCGCCACCGAGGAAGCCGCTGCCAATGGGCGCTGCCGGTGGTTGCTGGTAATTCTGCTGCGGGGCGCCGTAGTTCTGCTGCTGCGGCGCAGGCTGGCCAAACTGAGGCCGCGCCGGTTCACGCCAGCCACCCGATGAAGGCGGAGCGCTTTGTGCGGGCTGCGAATCGCGAGAACCGCCGCCGCCAAAGATGCTCGACAGAAACCCGCCGCTGCTCGGTGCAGGCTGCGCAGTTTGTGATTTGGCCTGCTGCAACTCGTCCTGCAACTGCTGGATCTGCTGCGCCTGTTGCTTATTCTGCGCGTCGAGGCTTTTGATCGCGTGCTCTTGCACCAGGATCGACTGGGTCATGTAATACCCGGCGGCCGGTTGGCGAGTCATGTGCTCCTTGATCCGCGCTTCGGCCAGGGCGTCGCGGGGGGCTGAGTCCGTTTCGGCTTGCTGCAACCGTGAAAACAGTCCGTCGATCAGAGTTTGCTCTTCGCTGTTCATGGCGACCTCGTTAGATTGCCGGTAAAAATCATGGGCCCGCCTGTACTCAAGCGAGCTACGCGCTAGTTATGGGGCTGTTACCAGACGTTTCAATGGTCTTTACGCAAGGTTTACGTTTGCTTACGGCTAGTCATGATCGGTTAAAGTGTGGGCCTTGCTTTTAGGCCTGTGATGAACCTGATGAATCCGTTAGACGTATTGCGCGACTCCTTCCGTTTCACCCAACGCAACCTGGGCGCCATCGTCCAGCTGTGCCTGCCGTTGGTGATCCTCGAAGCCCTGCTGCAGCAAGTGCTCGACCACACGCTGGGCCCGGATGCCTTCCCCGGTTACAGCGTCATCGTGGGGTTGTTGGTGTACCCGCTGTACACCGGCGCGCTGATCCTGTTTCTCGATGCACGTACCCGTGGCGAGTCGCCAAGCACTAAAGCTGTGTGGGCCATGGCCTTGGCACTTTGGCCACGTTACGCCCTGCTGACGGCACTCAGCACGTTGCTGATCCTGTTGGGCCTGTCGCTGTATTTCCTGCCGGGCCTGTGGCTGATGGTGGTGCTGGCGTTTGCCGAATACCTATTGGTGCTGCGCGGCATGCCGGCGCTGGAGGCGATGAAGGAAAGCTTTCGCCTGACCCGTGGGCATTTCTGGCGAATCCTGGTGTGCCTGCTGTGCGTGATGACGCCACTGTGGCTGCTCAAAGGCGCCAGCGTGGCGGCCTACCCTGATCCTGCGCCGCTGCTGGGCGTACTGATCGACAGCGCCCACAGCTTCCTGCAACTGTTTACCAGCGTGGTGCTATTCCGTTTATTCATGCTGATCGGTGGCGATGCCGACGCGCGGTGATATGCTCCTGCCACTCCTGAAACGCCATAAGCCGAGCCGATGACCCGTTTATTGCGCATCACCCTGTTTAGCCTGTTGATCATCGCGGCCCTGCTCACGGCCCTGATCTACAGCCTGACCTGGCGCCCCGCCGACAAAGAAACCCTGCCCGTGAGCTGCGTCGCGCCCCGTGCGCCAACCCTGCTGCCAGGGCAGGCGCTCAAGGTCATGACCTGGAACGTGCAATACCTGGCCGGCAAGAACTACGTGTTCTGGTACGACACCGCCGACGGCAGCGGCCCGGACGACCGCCCCACCGTGGAAGACATGGCCTCAAGCCTGGACGAAGTGGCGCGGGTGATCCGCGACGAACAACCCGACATCCTGCTGTTGCAGGAGCTCGACGAAAACGCCAAACCGTCGCATTACCAGGACCAAATCGCACTGCTGCAGGAACGCCTGGTCGACCTCTACCCGTGCAGCGCCCAGGCCTTCGACTGGAAAGCCGACTTTGTGCCAGACCTGCATATCTTCGGCAGCGTCGGCCGCAAATTGGTGACCCTCAGCCGCTACCAGATCGAACACGCCGAACGCCTGCAACTGCCGGTGTCCCCGGCCAACTTCATCAGCCGCCAGTTCCAACCCAAGCCTGCCTTGTTGCTGACCTACCTGCCACTGAGCGATGGCGGCCAACTGGCCGTGCTCAATACCCGCCTGGATGGCGACGTGCCGGGGCGCTCAGCAGTGCAGGAGCAAGCGAAGGCCACGGTGAAGTTGCTGGACAAGTTCGAAGGCCGTGGCACGCCCTGGCTGATCGGCGGGAGTTTCAACTTGCTGCCACTGGGGCAGTTCCTGCGCCTGGATGCCAGTAAGCGCGGGCAGTATTCGCCGGACAGTGAGCTGCATTTGTTGTGGGATAAATACCCGATGATCCCGAGTAACAGTGAGTCCAGCGGGATTGACCGTGAGAAATGGCTGACGAACTTCCCGAATGACCCGAGCCTGGAAGGCCCGGATCGTACGTTGGATTACCTGTTTTACAGCCCACGGATCAAGCGGGTGGAGGCGAAGGTGCGGCAGGCGGATACGTTGCGTATCTCCAATCATTTGCCGGTGATTGCGCGGTTTCTGCTGCCGGCTGCGCAATAACCAACACCACAAAATCTATGTAGGAGCTGGCTTGTGTGGGAGCTGGCTTGTGTGGGAGCTGGCTTGTGTGGGAGCTGGCTTGCCTGCGATAGCATCGCCGCGGTGTAACTGAAAAACCGCATCGTCTGCATCGCAGGCAAGCCAGCTCCCACAGATGTTCTTTGTCGTGGCTATTTGCGGGGTTTGATCCTCGCCGTCGCCTCCGCCACCAACGGGTCATCCGGCCAATAGTGCTTCGGATACCGCCCCTTCAAATCCTTCTTCACCTCGGCATACGTGCTGCGCCAGAAGTTTGCCAGATCCTGCGTCACCTGCACCGGCCGTCGCGCCGGGGACAGCAGGTGCAACTTCACCACCTGACGCCCACCGGCAATACGCGGCGTGTCCGCCAGCCCGAACAATTCCTGCAAGCGCACCGCCAGAATCGGCGGCTGCTCGCTGTAGTCCAGGCGCACCGAGGAGCCAGACGGCACTTTCACATGCTGCGGCGCCAGCTCATCAAGGCGCTGGGGCAGCGGCCACGGCAGCAGGTTGTGCAGGAAACTGGAGATATCCAGGTTGGCGAAATGGCTCAGGCGCGAGACTTTGCCCAAGTAGGGCATCAGCCAGTGCTCCAGGCTGGCGAGCAAGGCTTTGTCGCTGATATCTGGCCATTCGCTGGTTTTGCCCGCGTCCAGCTGGCGCAGCAGCATGACGCGGGCCTGCCATTGGCGCAGTTCAGGCGTCCACGGCAGCAGCTCCAGGCCTTTGCGGCGCACCAGGTTCACCAGCGCCTGGCTGCGTGCGGACTCGTCCAGCCCAGTCAATGGTTCACGGCTCAGCACCAGTTCGCCGACTTTGCGCTGGCGTTCAGCGCGCAGTACGCCTTCACGCTCATCCCAGTCCAATTGGTCGACATTGCGCACCTGCTCGGCGAGTACGTTATCGAACAACACTGGATCAAAATCAGCCGCGAGGTAGATGCGTTCTTCGCGCTGGCCCTGGCGGCTGCCGAGGTCGGCGATGACCAACCAGGGTTGTTTCATCAGGCTGTCGGCCTCGGCGAACAGCGCGGCGCGGCCGTTGGCCAGGCGGTATTCGGCGCCACCGGGGCGACGTTGCTGGGCGACGCGGTCCGGGTAGGCCAGCGCCAGCAAGGCGCCGAGCCAGCGTGGGTGGTCCGGGTCGGCGACGGACTGAGTCGCGTGACCTCTTAAATAGCCACGGTATTGCCGAGCCAGTTGCTTGGCTCGTTGCACGCCACCTTGGGTGCCACGCGCGCGTTCTTCGCCGGACATCAGCGCCAAGCGGCTGTGCAAATCCGCGCCGCCGCCACGCATGATGTCGCGTTCACCCAACAGCGCGGCGACATCACAGGCAGTCGCCGCCAGCCCCAAGTCCTGCCCGCGCAGCAACAGGTGGGCAATACGCGGATGCGCTGGCAGCTCGGCCATCTTCTGGCCATGGGCTGTGAGTTTGTCGTCATTCAAGGCGCCGAGGCGCACCAGCAAATCCTGGGCCTGGGCATACGCGGCAGTCGGCGGCACGTCCAGCCACACCAGCTGCGTGGGCGTGACGCCCCAGCGCGCCAGTTGCAAGGCCAAGCCGGCGAGGTCGGCGGCGAGGATCTCCGCGCTGCCGTAGGCCGCCAAGCCTTCATGTTGGTCCTCGGACCACAACCGATAACACACGCCCGGCTCCAAGCGCCCTGCCCGACCGGCGCGCTGGGTGGCGCTGGCGCGAGAGATACGCTGAGTGTCGAGGCGGGTCATGCCGCTGCCGGGGTCGAAACGCGGCACCCGCGCTAACCCGGCGTCGATGACCACGCGCACGCCATTGATGGTCAGGCTGGTCTCGGCGATGTTGGTGGCCAGCACCACTTTGCGTTTGCCGGCCGGTGCCGGGTCGATGGCGGCGCGTTGCGCGTTGAGGTCCAACTCGCCATGCAACGGGCACAGCAGCACATCGGGGCGATCACCCAAGGCGTCGACCAACTGCTGGTTAACGCGGCGAATCTCCGCCTGCCCAGGCAGAAACACCAGAATGCTGCCGGTCTCGTCATGCACGGCGTCGAGGATAGTTTGCACTACGCGCGGCTCGATAAATTCACCGGCCTGATACGGCCGGCCCCAGCGCATCTGCACCGGGAACATGCGCCCTTCGCTGCGCAAAATCGGCGCGTCATCCAGCAGGCCGGACAGGCGCTCGCCTTCGAGGGTGGCGGACATCAGCAGGATTTTCAGCGGTTGTTCATCGCGAAACAGGTCGCGGCCGTTGAGGCTCAGGGCCAGCGCCAGGTCGGCGTCGAGGCTGCGCTCGTGGAACTCGTCGAAGATCAACAGGCCCACGCCGTCCAACGCCGGGTCGTCCTGCAAGCGGCGGGTGAGGATGCCTTCGGTGACCACTTCGATGCGCGTGTTGGGGCCGACCTTGCTGTCGAGGCGGATGCGATAACCGACGGTTTCACCGACCTTTTCACCCAGCTCACTGGCCAGGCGTTCGGCGGCGGCGCGTGCGGCCAGGCGGCGAGGTTCGAGCATCAGGATGGTCTGCCCGGCCAGCCACGGCTCGTTTAATAAGGCTAAGGGCACGCGGGTGGTTTTACCGGCGCCAGGCGGCGCTTCCAGCACGGCTTCATGGCGAATCGCCAAGGCGTCACGCAAGGCGGGTAAAACATCATCGATTGGCAACGAATTCATACTGGCTCCAAAGCAGAGCGGCGAGTATAACGGCGAACTGCCGGATGCCGGTGTTGGTCTCAACACCTGCGCCGGCTTGGGCTGTGAATGCAGTCAACGGTGGGAGCTGGCATGCCTGCGATAGCGGTGGGTCAGCCAGCCAATGTGGCACTGATACACCGCTATCGCAGGCAAGCCAGCTCCCACATTAGAGCGGCGACGCTCCACAGAATTGTCATATAGTCCCGTATCAACCGTGTTCAGGAGATTTTCATGCGTATCGCTTCCCGTGTCATCGGCGGTGTCCTCGCCGTCAGCCTGCTGAGCCAACTGACCGCCTGCGGTTCGATTTTCTACCCGGACCGCCGTGGCCAGATCGACGGCAAGATCGACCCGACCATTGCCGTGCTCGACGCCGTGGGCCTACTGTTCTATGTGATCCCGGGCCTGATCGCGTTTGGCGTGGACTTCGCCACCGGCGCCATCTATTTCGAGCCGGGCAAGACCGCCCAAGTCGCCCCCGAGAAACTTCGCGAAGCCATCGGCGCCGACGGCAAAGTCGACAACGCCAAGCTGCAAACCATCATCCAGAAGGAAACCGGCCGCACCCTGCCGCTGGACGACCCGCGCATGATCCAGTTCAAGGGCAGCGTGCAACAACTCGCGTCCCTGGGCCTGCAACCTGCCGCTTAAGGACCGTTTATGACCAGTCCCGAACACGCCAGGCTCTTGCGCCTGGCCACCCGCGCCTCCGTGGGCGTGGCCTCTGCGCTGATTATCACCAAGGCCATCGCCTGGTGGCTCAGTGGCTCGGTGAGCATGCTCGCCGGGTTGACCGACTCGCTGCTCGACGGCGTGACCTCGCTGCTGAATTTGCTCGCGGTGCATTACGCGCTGCGCCCGGCTGATGATGACCACCGCTATGGGCATGGCAAGGCTGAATCACTGGCAGGCATGGCCCAGGCGCTGTTTATCGCCGGCAGTGCGGCGTTGATCGCGTACCAGGCGTACCAACGTTTGCAGCATCCGGAACCGGTCGGCGCGCCGTGGCTGAGCATCGGTGTGATTGTGTTTTCGCTGGTGATGACCGTGGCGCTGCTGATGCTGCAACACCGGGTGATCCGCGAAACCGGCTCCAACGCGGTGCGCGCGGACTCGCTGCATTACCGCTCGGATTTGCTGCTCAACGGCAGCATCCTGATAGCGCTGGTGTTGGCAGCGTTTGGTTTCCATCAGGTAGACCCATGGTTCGGCCTGGGGATTGCCGCCTACATCCTATGGAGCGCCATCCAGATCGCCCGGGAAAGCTTTGCGGTGTTGATGGATGAGGAGCTGCCGCCGGACGTGAGCCAGCACATGCTCGAACTGGCGCAGAGTGTGCCGGGCGTGTTGGGTGCGCATGATTTGCGCACGCGCATTTCCGGCAGCCACTGGTTTGTGCAGTTGCACCTGGAATTGCCGGGGGAATTGTCGCTGTCAGTGGCCCACGGCATCAGCGATCAGGCCGCCGATGCCATTCACAAGGCCTACCCGCGCGCCGAAGTGCTGGTGCATGCGGATCCTGCGGATCAGCCACAAGGGGCAAGCGATAAGCCCCAAGCATGAAGCTGAGAGCTTGAGGCCAGCCGCTGCCCTATTGCACCTGATACCCACGACTGGTGAGGCAGTTGCCCTGGGCCTGACGGTAGGTTTGCACCACCGCAGGGTCCGGGGCGTAGGTGACGGTGCGTGGGTCGAAACCACTTTGTTGCACCGCCCAGCGATAACAATCGTAGCCGTCCTGCTGCACTTGAGCCGGTGATTGGCCGTTGGCCGGGTAGGCCACTACGTCATAACCGTTGCCTTGCGGCGCGGGCTGGGGCGTCGGCACTTCTGTCGGTGGTTGCACCACCACGTACTGCTGAGTGGCGTTTTCATAGGTGTAATACGAACCGGCCGCGAGGAAGAACAGCGCACTGCCCACCCATACTTCCCGCGCGTAGTCGGGCAGGTATTGCACGCGGATGCCGTATGGCGGCGTCACCACCTCATAGCGCGGGCCTTGCGGGCGATACCAGTAGCCGCCGGAAAAGAAATAATCCTGGCCACGGTAAGGCACGCGGTAATTGCGGTCGGGGAAACGGTCGACCATGTAGCCCGGACGGTATTGCGGGCCAGGGCCCCAGCCGTTGCCATGCCCATTCGGGCGACCTGGCCAGTGGTTGTCATTGGGGTGGCCATTGTTGAAGCCGCCACCGTTATTACCCGGGCGCGAACCAGGGCCGCCGGCCTCCCAATGCGGGTTGCCGTCGTTGCGTCGCGGGATGTCGCGGTAGTAACCCTGGCGCGGTTCTTGGGTCTGGCGCACGGTGTCCGGGCGCCCTTGGATCGGCAGGTTATTCGCAGGCGCTGGCGCTGGCCGGGTCTGCTCGGCACCTTGCGGGCGGCCTTGCCACTGCCCGCCGCCGTGCGGCTGTTGCTCGGCGCGATCAACGTGCTGGTTCTGCGGGCGCGGTTGATTGTTCTGCGGCCGTGATTGGTTATTTTGCGGGCGCGGCTGTTCGCTACCTTGCCGTCCGCCTTCGGGACCTCTTTCATGCTGACCGCCCCCTTCAGAGCGCGGGTCGTCGGCCAATACTTGCGTGCCGACGCTCATCATCAGCAAACCTACACCTGCCATACGCCAGATGCGCTTCATGCTATTCCTCACTGCAGATAAGGGCCTAGAACGTCCGGCCTCATAGATGAGACTGGAAAAGCCCCGCCCGGTTCTGAGAGAGGTTATCAGTCACGAGCGTTATTTTCGTAGGTAAAAAACGCACACAAAAGAAAAGGGGTGACCCGTCGGCCACCCCTTGAGAATTTCGTCCGTGCTCAACGCTTTTGACGTTGGCTCACCTCACGCCGTCTTGTGGACAGTGTGCAGCCTGGAGGCCGGCTCAACCCTGTTGGGGCGGCGGCCGCAGCGGGCCTGATTGGGCTCGCTGTAAGTGGACTGTTGTCCAGGCGGTGATTCTGTTGGTAATCATAGGCTCGGCGTGCCGACAGATGATTGCGAAGATTGCGTCAATAAACAGTGCTTGCGCAATTTTTAACCCTTCATAGATAATTCACCGCAATAGTTACGACAAAGGCCAACCCAATGAGCAAGCTTGACCGATACGATCTGAGTATTTTGGCGGAATTGCAGCGCGACGCGAGGATCTCCAACCAGGAGTTGGCCGAGCGCATCGGCCTGTCACCGTCGCCCTGCTCACGCCGGGTCAAGCAGTTGGAAGACGACGGCTACATCGCGCGCCAGGTCGCCTTGCTCGACCGCAAGATGCTCGGCCTGAGCCTCACGGCTTATGTGCTGATCGGCATGGACCGCCACACACCCGAGCGTTTCGAGAACTTCGAGGCCGCCATCCGCACCCTGCCGCAAGTGCTGGAGTGCAGTTTGGTGACCGGGATGGATGCTGACTATCAGTTGAAAGTAGTGGTGCCGGACATGGACCACTACCAGAAACTGCTGCTGGGGCATTTGACCCGTATTGAAGGCGTGACCAGCGTGCGCTCGAGCTTTGTGCTCAACCAGGTGCTCAACAGCACCGAGCTGCCGCTGACGCACCTGCGGACCTGATCTCAAGAGCACTGAAGATCAACTGTGGGAGCTGGCTGGCCTGCGATGTAGACAACTCGGGGTGTCAGCCAGCCCCAGTTGATGCCATCGCAGCGGTGCGGCGATCCGACAAGCCAGCTCCCACATTGACCGCGTCAAGACCCAGGTCAATGTTGCGTCTGTGACGCTGCCGTATACTTGCCCGCCTGCCTTTGTCGGAAAAAACCCATGAACAACATCGACCCCGCCCTGTTTGAAGAATGGATGATGACCGGCCTGGTCACCCTCCTGATCATTTTCATGGGCTTTATCGTCTGGGACCTGGCGAAGAAATCCAAAGCCGGGCGCTTTGGCTCGTTCATCCTGTTCTTCGTGCTGGGCCTGGGCGTGGCCGCGTTCATCATCAAGAGCGTGGTGATCGGCCTGATCGAGTCCGGCGCCCTATAACCGCGCCGGCACTTCCTTCCATTGGCCTTGGTCCAGGCCATCAATCGACCAGTCACCAATTCGCACGCGCACCAGACGCAAGGTCGGTAAACCCACCGCCGCCGTCATGCGCCGTACTTGGCGGTTACGCCCCTCACGAATCACCAACTCCAGCCAATGCGTCGGCACACTTTTGCGAAAGCGCACCGGCGGGTTGCGCGGCCACAACTCAGGCTCATCCAACTGCCGGGCTTGCGCGGGCAAGGTCATGCCGTCGTTAAGCTCCACGCCGTCACGCAGGCGTTGCAGTTGCTCTTCGCTCGGCTCGCCTTCGACTTGCACCCAGTAGGTTTTCGCCAGTTTGTGCTTGGGGTCGGCAATCCGCGCCTGTAGCTGGCCGTCGTTGGTCAGCAGCAACAAGCCTTCGCTGTCACGGTCCAGGCGGCCGGCCGGGTAAATGCCGGGGATGTCGATAAAGTCCTTGAGGGTCGCGCGCCCGCCTTCGTCGCTGAACTGGGTCAGCACGTCGAAGGGTTTATTGAACAGGACCAATTTCGGCTCGGCCGGAGGCGCCTTGGCAACGCGACGCGCGGCAGAATGCGGAGGTTTCACGCCAGGGCGGCGCGAATCGGGACGGGTGGGACGGGACATGGCAAAGGAACATCTAACGGTCAGGACCGACAATGCTAGTGGCCTGACCGCTAAATAACCATCCCAACCGCTTAGCGGAACGGCGGCTCGTCGAAGCTGCGCAGTTTGCGCGAGTGCAGCGAGTTGAGTTCGGTGCGCAACAAATCCACCGCCTCGATGCCGATCTTCAAGTGCTGGCTGACCGCACGCTCATAGAACGCGTTGGCCGAACCCGGCAGCTTGATCTCGCTGTGCAGCGGTTTGTCCGATACGCACAACAAGGTGCCGTACGGCACGCGCAGGCGGTAACCCTGGGCGGCGATGGTGCCGCTTTCCATGTCCACGGCCACGGCGCGGGACAGGTTGATCAGCGGGCGTTCCTGGGCCCAACGCAGTTCCCAGTTACGGTCGTCGTAGGTCAACACGGTGCCGGTGCGCAGGCGCTTTTTCAGCTCTTCGCCTTTTTCGCCGGTGACGTTGGCCGCCGCTTGCTGCAAGGCCATCTGCACTTCGGCCAGGGCTGGGATCGGGATGTTCGGCGGCACTACGCGGTCGAGAATCCCGTCGCGGCGCATGTAGGCGTGGGCCAATACATAGTCGCCGATGGTCTGAGATTGGCGCAGGCCGCCACAGTGGCCGATCATCAGCCAGCAATGCGGGCGCAGCACGGCCAGGTGGTCGGTGATGTTCTTGGCGTTGGACGGGCCGACGCCAATATTCACCAGTGTCACGCCGTGGCCGTCGGTGGCCTGCAGGTGGTAGGCCGGCATCTGGTAACGGTGCCAGACCACACCGGCAGCAATCGCCGAGGCTTCGCCGTGGTCCATGCTTTTGTCGATGATCACGTTGCCCGGCAGCACCATGCGGATAAACCGTGGGTCACTGCGCAACTGCTCCAGGCCATGCAAGATGAACTGGTCGACATAGCGGTGGTAGTTGGTCAGCAAAATCCACGGCTGCACATGGCGCCAGTCGCTGCCGGTGTAGTGCACCAGGCGGCGCAGGGAAAAGTCCACGCGGGCCGCATCGAACAGCGCCAGCGGCAGCGGGTCGGTGTTTTCCCAGTCGTAGAGGCCATCGGCAATGCCGTCGGTGGCGGCGGACAGGTCGGTGCTGGGGAACACGCGGGCCAGGGTCGCGGCGGTCACGCCGGAACCGGCCAGTTCGTCGCCCTGCTCCACCACGTACGGGTACGGGATGTTCTGTTGGCTCACGCCGACTTCCACCGTCACGGTGAAGTCGTGCATCAGCGGCACCAGTTGCTCCAGCAGATACTTACGGAACGCGGCCGGATGAGTGACGGTGACGCTGTAGGTGCCCGGCAATTGGACCTTGGCATACGCCCGAGTGGTCTGTGGGACTTCGCCGTGGCAGTGGTAGGTCAGGCGCAGCTCCGGGTAGCGAAACAGTGCGCGTTGTGCGGCATCAGGTTCGACGCGGTCCTTGAGGTATTGCTTGAGGGCTTGATTGAGCGCGCCGGTAGCACGCTCATGAAGAGCCGCCAGCCGGTCCACGGCTTCTTCGGCGGTTTGAACGACAACAAAAGCTTCGGTCACGGTAAGCATCCTGTGTTCTGACTTGCAGGCCTTTATCTTGCCTGTATCCCGGCCAGACGCAAACTTTGAATTGGAGTACTTATCTCAAGAGGCGTGCAATCCCTGTGGGAGCCGGGCTTGCCCGCGATGGCGGTGGGTCATTGATACATCTGGGGGCTGGCACACCGCTATCGCAGGCAAACCAGCTCCCACATTTTGAACCGTGTTTATTCAGAAATATGGGGCGTGGAACGGGCGACGATCGCCTCCACATCCACACCACGCGGCAAGGTGCCATACACCCGGCCGGACGACTCACCCAAGCGGCTGGCAATAAACCCATCACTGACCGCCGCGTTCCCGGCCTCCAGCAACAACTTGGCCTGCAACGCCACGGCAATATCCTCGGTCAGTTGCCGCGCGCGGTATTGAATATCCTGGGTATCCATAAACGCCGACTTAAGCTGCTCGATATGCCGCGCCAGTTGCTTGTCGCCCTGCCCATCGCCCAGTTCGACAAACAACGCCTCCAGCACACCCGGCTCTTTGGACAGCGCCCGCAGCACGTCCAGGCACTGCACGTTGCCGGAGCCTTCCCACGTCGAATTCACCGGCGCCTCACGGTACAGGCGCGGCAGAGTGCTGTCCTCTACATACCCGGCACCGCCCATGCACTCGGCGGCTTCGTTGATCATTGCCGGCGCGCGTTTGCAGATCCAATACTTGCCCACCGCCGTCACCAGCCGGGCGAATTTGGCTTCCTGCTCGTTATCGAGGTGATCCAGCGCGCGGCCCATGCGCATGCTCAAGGCCAGGGACGCCTCGCTTTCCAGGGCCAGGTCGGCCAGTACGTTTTGCATCAGCGGCTGTTCGTTGAGAATGCGCCCGCCGACCAGGCGATGCGCACAATGATGGCTGGCCTGGGTCAGCGCCTGGCGCATCAAGGCGCTGGAGCCGACCATGCAGTCAAAGCGGGTCATGGCGACCATTTCGATAATGGTCGGCACGCCACGGCCTTCTTCGCCGATCATCCAGGCCAGCGCGCCGCGAAACTCCACTTCGCTGGAGGCGTTGGAGCAATTGCCGAGTTTGTTTTTCAGGCGCTGGATGTAGAACTCGTTGCGCGTGTCATCCGGGCGGTGCCGAGGCAGTAAGAAACAGGTCAGGCCTTTGTCGGTCTGCGCCAGCGTGAGGAACGCATCGCACATCGGCGCCGAGCAGAACCACTTGTGCCCCACCAGTTCATAGGCTTGCCCGGGGCCGCCCGTGCCCACGGGATAAGCACGGGTGGTGTTGGCGCGCACGTCGGTGCCGCCCTGTTTCTCGGTCATGGCCATGCCGATGGTGGCGCCAGCCTTGTGGGCGATGCCGACATTGCGCGGGTCGTATTCGGTAGTGAGGATTTTCGGCAGCCAGGTCTGCGCCAGATCCGGTTGCAGGCGCAGGGCCGGTACGCAGGCGAAAGTCATGGTCAGCGGGCAGCCGGTGCCGGCTTCGGCCTGGCTGTGCAGGTAAGTCATGGCGGCGCGGGCTACGTGGGCACCGGACTGCGGATGCGCCCACGGCAACGACGGCAGACCATGCTCAACGGCGGTGCGCATCAGGTCGTGGTAAGCCGGGTGAAACTCCACCCGATCAATGCGATGGCCATAACGGTCATGGCTGTTGAACACCGGTTTATTCTGGTTCGCCAGGAACCCGGCCTCCATCAGCGGCCCACCCGCCAGCGCCCCATAAGCCTCGATACGCGCTTCGGCCCAGCCGGCGCCGAAGCGGCGCGACCAGTCTTGCAAGGGCAAGTCGATGCGGTACAGGTTAGTGCCGTCCAAGGACGGTGGCTGATTGGTGACGTCGTGGGTTTCGGCGAACGGGTGCAGGTTCATGACGGGGCTCCTGAAAAAAGGCCGCGTGCAGTTGAGGCCTGAATTTCAGTTAAGCACCGTCATCGGCGTTAAAAAAGTGGCATAGCCGCCTAAAGCTCGGCGCTTTCGCCCTCGAGCGGGCACAGCAAGCGCCGCTCCAGCACGGCTTGCAACGCGTCGAAACGCACGGGTTTGGCCAGCCGATCAGTGATACCGATGCCATGGCAGCGCTCACGCTCCGACACATTCAGTGACGTACTCAGGGCGATCACCGGCAGTTCGCCACAGCCCGGCAACGCTCGTATCTGACAGCACAACGAGAAACCGCCTTCAGGCACATCCAACAACACCGCATCGAAGGGTTCACTCTGCAACATCGCCAGCGCGGACGGGCCGTTATCCACCGCTTTCACCCGGTAGCCCAACTTGAGCAACATGCCGCGCACTGCCAATTGGCCCACGCTGTTGTCGTCCACCAACAGCACCGTGCACTCGTGGGGCGCACGTTGCGTGAAGGGCCCGTGGGTCGCCGCCTTGGGCTCGGGCGGCACCGGGTTCACGCTCACCTCCAACTGGAAGCGGCTGCCATTGCGCGGTTCGGAATGATGGGTCAGGCGCCCACCGAGCAGTTCGATCAACTGCCGGCAAATCGCCAGGCCGATGCCCATGCCGCCATATTCGCGGGTGGTCGAGCCGTCGAGCTGGAAGAAGCGTTGGTACAGCGTGGCCTCGTCAAGGAAAGCAAAGCCGATCCCGCTGTCGGTCACGATAAAGCTCAGGCGCAAGCTGCCATCACTGTGTGGAACACCCACCACACGCACGCGCACGGCGCCTTTATGGGTAAATTTGAAGGCGTTGTCGAGCAGGCAGTCCAGGCACTGGATCAGCTTGTCGGCGTCGCCGATCACCCGGTCCGGCAGTTCATCCGCCACGTCGATGGAAAACTCCAAGCCTTTGCTCTGCGCACTGGCGCTGAACTGCTGTCGCAAGGTGTCGAGGGCGCCACGCAGGCTGAACACTTGGGGTTGGGCGCACAGGCGCCCGGCTTGCAGTTCGGTCAGGGTGAGAATCCCGTTGACCATGCGCATCATGTCCCGCGCCGAGCCGGCGGCGGTTTGCTGGTACTGCGCCAGGTCATCGTCCAGCGGCACGGTTTGCATCAGCTCCAAGGAGCCGATCACGCCGTTCATCGGGGTGCGCAATTCGTGGGTCAGGGTGGCGAGGAATTCGTCCTTGAGACGGTTACTGCGGGCCAATTGCTGGTTGAGCACTTCGAGCTTCTGGCTGGCGTCGAACAGGATCTGCGCCTGCTGCTCGCGCATGCCGTTGATGCGGTCTGCCAGGGCCAGGGACAGCAGCGCCACTTCAATCGCCGAGCCAAGCTGGCTGGCGTACATGGTGAGGAACATATTGGGCAAGTAGCCCAACACCATCAGGGTGTTGACCACCCCACCGAGCAGGAACGCCGACCAGGCGATGATGAAGTAGCGCGCCATACGCTGGCCGCAATACCAGGCCTTGATGGCGGCGACGAAGATGGTCACGGTAAACACCAGCGCCAAACCGGTGGCCAGGCGCAGGGCCACGGCGTAGCTGGTCAGCAGCGCCAACACCATCACCGCCGCGCCGCCGGCCGCCAGCGCCAGCAATATCCGGTCGAGCCAGCGGCTGTGCTGCGCGGTGTGCAGGAAGCTGCGCGCAAACAGGCTGCCAAACAACGCCGCCGACCCGATCAGGAACGGCACCGCCGCATTCGCCCACCAGGGGTTGTTGGGCCAGAAGTACTCCACGGCCACGCCATTGACCGACAGTTGGTACAGGCCGAACGAGGCGATATAGAGGATGTAATACAGGTAGCTGGTGTCACGCACGCTCAGGTAGATGAACAGGTTGTAGACCAGCATTCCCAGCAACACACCGTAGATTGCGCCCAGCACATACAGGCGCAGCGGCTGCTCTTCCATGTAGGCCGTGGCAGACCAGAGCGTCAACGGAGCCTGAATCGAGCCTTGGCTTTGCAGGCGCAGGTACACCGTTTGATGCTGGTCGGGCACAAAGTTGAGCTTGAACAGGTAGTTGCTCTGGCGCACTTCACGGCTGGCAAACGGCAACGCGCTGCCGGTGCGAGTGGTCAGCCGGAAGTTGCCGGTGCCATCGTTCTGGTACAGGTCCAGCCGGTTCAGCGGTGGGTACGCCAGTTCCAGGAACCAGGTGCGCGGGGCGCGGGCCTCAGTGGCGGTGTAATGCAGGTCGACCTTGAGCCAGAACACCGAGCGCGAATAGCCGGCATTAAGGGTGGCTTTGTCATGGGTCCTGAATTGGGCGGCGTAAGCGGGGGAACTGACTTGGGCGATGGTGAGGGCGTCGGAGGGGTCTTCGAGCACTTGCATGACCCGGCCCAGCGGCAGGCTTCGAGTGCTCTGGTTGAACTCGACGGCGCCGGCGAGCATCGGCAGCCCGCACAATAATAAAATCAGCAAATAGCGCATAGAGCCCCAGCGTGGCCTGTCCGGTTATGTCAAATGCCCCCATTCCTTTTGAGAAGACATATACCGGCGATACAGTAAGTTATTTGGATCCACTCTAGCATAGCCGTTGGAGGCCATTGGACACCATTGAAATAATTTTTTGAAAGGCTCTAGAACAAGGCTTTCAGCACGTTTATGAAGCAATACTCGATACTAGCCAACAGCCATAATCGCGCCTGAATAGCGGCGAAATTCAGCCTTCGCCAGACGGCCACGCCAAAAGCGTTTGGTGGTAAGCTCGCGCACCATGAATATCTACAGCTCTCGCCCTGTTGTTCTCTGTCTCTCCGGCCATGATCCCAGTGGTGGCGCCGGCTTGCAGGCAGATATCGAAGCCCTGCTCGCCCAAGGTTGTCATGCGGCCGCCGCCGTCACTGCCTTGACTGTGCAGAACACCGTCAATGTCAGCGATTTCCGCGTGCTCGACCGCGAGTGGGTACTGGCCCAGGCCAATGCCGTGCTCAGCGACTCCGAAGTCGCGGCGGTCAAGCTCGGCATGCTCGGCTCCACCGCGATGGTCGACACCGTGGTCGAACTGCTGCAGGCGCACCCGCACCTGCCGGTGGTATGCGACCCGGTGCTGCGGGCCGGCGGCGGTGGCAGCCTGGGCAAGGACGAAGTCGGCTATGCCATGCGCGAGCGGCTGTTGCCGTTGTCGTTGATCGCCACACCGAACCTGCCTGAAGCGCGCATCCTCGCCGAGTTGCCTGAAGGCACTGCGGACGAATGCGCCGAGAAGCTGCTGCCGTTCATCAAACACCTGCTGATCACTGGCGGCCACGGCGACGAGCATCAAGTGCACAACCGCCTGTACAGCCGCGACGGCACGCGCCAGACCTTTACTTGCCAGCGCCTGCCCGGCAGCTATCACGGCTCGGGCTGCACACTTGCCAGTGCACTGGCCGGGCGCATCGCCCAGGGCGAAGGCCTGGTCAGCGCCGTGCAATCCGCGCTCAACTACACGTGGCGCACCCTGCGTGACGCCGAACAACTCGGCCAGGGCCAATTCGTGCCGCGCCGTTTGCCGCTGGATTTCTGCTCTTAAACAGCAAAAGAGGCCTGCCCGATGAAACTACGTGGCCTGTACGCCATTACCGACAGCCAACTGTTGGCCGGCAAATTCCTCGCCTATGTCGAAGCGGCATTGGACGGCGGCGTGACCTTGCTGCAGTACCGCGATAAAAGCAGCGACGAAGCCCGCCGCCTGCGTGAAGCGGAAAAACTGCGCGAGCTGTGCTCGCGCTACAAAACTCAGCTTATTATCAATGACGACGCCGAACTGGCCGCGCGCCTGGGCGTCGGCGTGCACCTGGGCCAAACCGACGGCCCGCTGACCCCGGCCCGCGCTTTGCTCGGTTCCAAAGCGATCATCGGCGCCACCTGCCACAGCCAGATCGAACTGGCCGAGCAGGCCGCCAAAGAAGGCGCCAGCTACGTTGCCTTTGGTCGCTTCTTTAATTCCAACACTAAGCCCGGCGCACCTGCCGCCACCGTTGAGATGCTGGCCCAGGCCCGCGCGCGCTTGCACTTGCCGATCTGCGTGATCGGCGGCGTCACCCTGGAGAACGCCGAACCACTGGTGGCCCACGGTGCTGACCTGCTCGCCGTGGTGCACGGCCTGTTTGGTGCCGACAGCACCCAGGAAGTCACGCGCCGCGCCCGCGCATTCAACGATCTTCTTAAAATTTCAGTTTAGAGAGCCCGACCATGTCCCGTTCCGAAACCCTGTTTGCCAATGCCCAGAAACACATCCCCGGCGGTGTGAATTCCCCCGTGCGTGCGTTCAAGAGCGTGGGCGGCACGCCGCTGTTCTTCAAGCATGCCGAAGGCGCCTACGTCACCGACGAGGATGACAAGCGCTACGTTGACTACGTCGGTTCCTGGGGCCCGATGATCCTCGGTCACAGCCACCCGGACGTGCTCGACGCGGTACGCCAGCAGTTGCAACACGGCCTGTCCTACGGCGCCCCGACCGCCATGGAAACCGAGATGGCGGACTTGGTGTGCTCGATCGTGCCGTCGATGGAAATGGTGCGCATGGTCAGCTCCGGCACCGAAGCGACCATGAGTGCAATTCGCTTGGCCCGTGGTTTCACCGGCCGCGACAGCATCATCAAGTTCGAAGGCTGCTACCACGGCCACTCCGACAGCCTGCTGGTGAAAGCCGGTTCCGGCGCACTGACCCAGGGCGTGCCAAGCTCGGCCGGCGTACCAGCGGCCTTCGCCAAGCACACCCTGACCCTGCCGTTCAACGACAGCGCCGCCGTCGAGCAGATGCTCAGCGAAGTAGGCCAAGAGGTGGCGTGCATCATCGTCGAGCCGGTGGCCGGCAACATGAACTGCGTACCGCCTGCACCGGGCTTCCTCGAAGCCCTGCGCGAACAGTGCGACAAGCATGGTGTGGTGTTGATTTTCGACGAAGTGATGACCGGTTTCCGTGTCGCCCTCGGTGGCGCCCAGGCTTACTACGGCGTCACGCCAGACCTGAGCACCTTCGGCAAGATCATCGGTGGCGGCATGCCAGTGGGCTGCTTTGGCGGCAAGCGCGAAATCATGCAGCACATCGCGCCACTGGGCCCGGTGTACCAGGCAGGCACCTTGTCGGGTAACCCACTGGCCATGGCCGCCGGCCTGACCACCCTGCGCCTGATCAGCCGCCCGGGCTTCCACGCCGAGCTGACCAACTACACCACTCGCCTGCTCGATGGCCTGCAACAGCGCGCCGATGCTGCCGGCATCCCGTTTGTCACCACCCAGGCCGGCGGTATGTTCGGCCTGTACTTCAGTGACGCCGACGATATCGTCACCTTTGATGACGTGATGGGCAGCGACGCGGACATGTTCAAACGCTTCTTCCACTTGATGCTGGAAGGCGGCGTTTACCTGGCGCCGAGCGCCTTCGAAGCCGGTTTCACCTCGATCGCCCATGGCGATGCAGAGTTGAAACTGACCCTGGATGCTGCCGAGCGCGCCTTCGCCGCCCTGAAATAAGCGACATAAAAATCTGACGTTGCCCTTGGTGGCGTCAGAATTTGCTACTTTGCTTACAGAGATTTCCTGCATTTTTCGAGAAATCGCCTGCAATCCGGCAGATAACTTGCCTAAGCAGCAGAAAAACGAGTAAAGACTTTGTAAGCAGGGGCCTGCTTATTTCATAATGCGCGCTTATTGGACCCCCGAGGGTCCGCGCGCCCCGTCAGAGGTAAGTCGATTCCCATGAAACGCACCGGCCGCACCCTGGTTCTGGGCTGCCTGTTGCTCCTTCAGCCGCTGTTGGCACATGCCCAAGCAGGCGGCAACTCGTTGTTAATCCCAGCGATGGGTCGTTGCACCCTCAATACCCAGCCAGACAGCCAGGCCGAAGCCCTGAGCGCGTGCCAGAAACAGGCCGACGGCGGGGATGCGCAGGCGCAATACGAGTTGGGCGAGTACTACCACGACGACAAAAACCCTGCCCAAGACCTCAACAAAGCCTTGAGCTACTTCGAGAAAGCTTCGTTGCAGGGCCACGCCCAGGCGCAATTCCAGCTGGGCACCATGTTCTTCAAAGGCGAAGGCGTGCCGGCCAATAACGTCCAGGCGTATATCGTGCTGAAGATGGCCGCGGTCAACGGTGCCGAAGATGCACTGGACACCGCCGACGAAGTCGCCGAGCACATGCAGCGCGATGAGTTGGAAGTGGCAACCCAGGTGCTGGGTCAGATCTTTCGCAATTACTTGCAGGAATTGCAGAGTGCGGATGGGCGTTCGCCGTTCTCGCCGCTGCCTTAAATTCTGCTAAACCCTTCTACCGCTGTCGCGGGCAAGCCCGGCTCCCACACTGAACGGCATTCCAACGGGTCGAATGTGTGAGCTGGCTTGCCTGCGATGGGCACACTTGGGTCTAACGCCCTACTTCTCAGGCATCGGCATCGGAAACGGCATGACATTGCTGGTGCCACGCGCTTCACTGATCTTCGGTGTGCCCAGGCGCTCAACTTCATCGATGCGCACAATCGAATGCATCGGCACAAAGCTGCGCACCACGCCTTCGAACTGCGCCTTGAGCTTTTCTTCGCCCGGGTCGACGACCAACTGGGTGCGCTCGCCAAAGACGAACTCTTCCACTTCCAGGAAGCCCCACAGATCACTTTGATAGATCTGCTTGGCGTACATTTCGAACACCTGGCCCTGGTTGAGGAAAATCACCTTATAGATTGGAGCTTCACGTTTGGTCATGGTGGGCGGATAACATCGGGGATATAAAAGAGGGCGCGAACTATAGCATGGCACCCGATGCACAACGCTAGGAACCAATGGGCATGCCCCCTATAATGCGCGGTTCTTTACCACCAGTTGATGATTCCCATGGCCAAGAAGCTTTACATCGAAACCCACGGTTGCCAGATGAACGAGTACGACAGCTCGCGCATGGTCGACCTGCTGGGCGAACACCAGGCCCTGGAAGTCACCGCCCGCGCCGAAGATGCCGACGTAATCCTGCTCAATACCTGCTCGATTCGTGAGCGGGCCCAGGACCGTGTGTACTCGCAGCTGGGCCGCTGGCGTGAACTGAAGCTGGCCAACCCGGACATGGTGATCGCCGTCGGCGGTTGCGTGGCCAGCCAGGAAGGTGCCGCGATCCGCGACCGCGCGCCCTATGTCGACGTAGTCTTCGGCCCGCAAACCCTGCACCGCCTGCCGGAAATGATCGACGCCGCGCGCGCCACCAAGCTGCCGCAGGTCGACGTGTCGTTCCCCGAAATCGAAAAATTCGACCATTTGCCCGAGCCACGCATCGACGGGCCGAGCGCTTATGTGTCGGTGATGGAAGGCTGCAGCAAGTACTGCACCTTCTGCGTGGTGCCCTACACCCGTGGTGAAGAAGTCAGCCGACCGTTTGACGACGTGCTGGCGGAAATCATTCACCTGGCCGAAAACGGCGTGCGCGAAGTCACGCTGCTGGGCCAGAACGTCAACGGCTATCGCGGCCAGACCCACGACGGGCGCCTGGCCGACCTGGCGGAGCTGATCCGCGTGGTTGCCGCCGTTGATGGCATCGAGCGCATTCGCTACACCACCTCGCACCCGCTGGAGTTCTCCGACAGCCTGATCCAGGCCCACGCCGAAGTGCCGGAGCTGGTCAAACACCTTCACCTGCCGGTGCAGTCGGGCTCGGACCGCATTCTGTCGGCGATGAAACGCAACCACACGGCCTTGGAATACAAATCCAAACTGCGCAAATTGCGCGCCGCGGTGCCGGGTATTTGCATCAGCTCGGACTTTATCGTCGGCTTCCCTGGGGAGACCGAGAAAGATTTCGAGCAGACCATGAAGCTGATCGAAGACGTCGGTTTCGACTTCTCCTACTCGTTCGTCTACAGCCAACGCCCGGGCACCCCGGCCGCCGACTTGGCGGATGACACCCCGGAAGCGCTGAAAAAGGAACGTTTGAATGCGCTGCAGCACCGCCTGAACCAGCAAGGCTTCGAAGTCAGCCGACAAATGGTCGGTTCGATCCAACGCATCCTGGTCACCGACTACTCGAAAAAGGACCCGGGCGAGTTGCAAGGGCGTACCGAGAACAACCGGATCGTCAACTTCCGCTGCGACAACCCAACCCTGATCGGCCAGTTCGCCGATGTGCACATTGATGCGGCGCAACCGCACTCGTTGCGTGGGTCGCTGATCAACTGATCGCGGTGACCCGATGAAGATCAAAATGTGGGCGCTGGCTTGCCTGCGATAACGGTGGGCCAGCTGATACAACGGGCACTGATACACCGCTATCGCAGGCGAGCCAGCTCCCACAGTGGTTCTTCAGGGTTCTTGAGATCGAGGCCAGTCCATTTAAGTGCTTTCGCCCACCGGCGGCTGGCGTTATCCTCTCTTTCATCTCAACAGCCAAAGGGCGGCTAAAAGCGACCTTGAACGCACCCATAGAACCCCATCGTTTTCTCCTCGAGCCCTTTGAGGCTCGCCGTTTCGCCAACCTGTGCGGACAGTTCGACGAGCACCTGCGCCTGATCGAACAACGCCTGAGCATCGAGATCCGCAACCGCGGCAATCAGTTCGAGCTTATTGGTGAACCTCAACACACCACGTCTGCAGAAAACCTGCTCCGCCGCCTCTACCGCGAAACCAAGGGTAGTGAGCTGTCGCCGGAGACCGTGCACCTGTACCTGCAGGAATCTGCCGTAGAAGATTTGGCCAACAACCCAGTGGCCGAAGCCAGCGTGGCCCTGCGCACCAAAAAAGGCATGATTCGCCCCCGCGGCTTGAATCAGCAGCGCTACGTCAAAGAAATCCTCGGCAACGATATCAACTTCGGCATCGGCCCCGCCGGTACCGGCAAGACCTACCTGGCCGTGGCCTGTGCGGTGGACGCCCTGGAGCGCGAGCAAGTACGCCGCATCCTGCTGGTGCGCCCGGCGGTCGAGGCCGGCGAGAAGCTTGGCTTCCTGCCCGGCGACCTGGCCCAGAAGATCGACCCGTACCTGCGCCCGCTCTACGACGCGCTGTACGAGATGCTTGGCTTTGAATACGTGGCTAAGCTGATCGAGCGTCAGGTGATCGAGATCGCCCCGCTGGCCTACATGCGTGGCCGCACCTTGAACAACAGCTTCATCATCCTCGACGAAAGCCAGAACACCACCGTCGAGCAGATGAAGATGTTCCTCACCCGTATCGGTTTCGGCTCCACTGCCGTGATCACCGGTGACGTCACCCAGGTCGACCTGCCCAAGGGCACCAAATCGGGGCTGGCGCAGGTGATCGAGGTGCTCAAGGACGTGCCGGGCATCAGCTTCACGCACTTCATGCCCAAGGACGTGGTCCGCCACCCGCTGGTACAGCGCATTGTCGAGGCCTACGAGCGCTTCGAACACAAGGATGACGCACCGGCCAAGGACGTTCGCCGCGATGCTTGAGCTTGACCTGCAGCTGGCTACCGAAGCGTCCGCCCCCAGCGAAGCGCAGTTCCGCCAATGGTGCACACTGGCCCTGCGCCAGCGCACCGCCGACTCGGAGCTGACCATCCGTCTGGTGGACGAGCCCGAAGGCCGTGAACTGAATCACACCTGGCGCCAAAAGGATTACGCGACCAACGTGCTGTCCTTCCCCGCCGACGTACCGGATGAGTTACTGGATATTCCCTTGCTGGGCGATCTGGTCATCTGTGTCGAAGTGGTGGAACGCGAAGCAAAGGAACAAGGCAAGGAACTTGAGGCCCACTGGGCCCATCTAGTCATCCACGGCTGCTTGCATCTCTTGGGTTACGACCATATAGACGATGACGAAGCCTTGGAAATGGAAACACTGGAACAAACGTTGCTTGCAGAATTGGGTCACCGCGACCCGTATGCAGACGACGAAAACTGAAACGACACCTTACTGACACAACAAAGGATTTAGAGTAATCGCTATGAGCGAAGACCGATCGAGCAACGGGCAGAAGTCATGGCTGGGTAAACTGACCCAGGCTTTTGCCCACGAGCCGAAAAACCGCCAGGAGCTGCTTGAGCTGCTGCGCGAGGCCCATCAGAACAAGTTGCTGGACAGCGAAGCGCTGGCCATCGTCGAAGGCGCCATCCAGGTGGCTGACCTGCAAGTTCGGGACATTATGGTCCCGCGTTCGCAGATGATCAGCATCAAGGCGACCCAGACCCCACGGGAATTCCTCCCGGCCGTGATCGACTCGGCGCACTCGCGCTACCCGGTGATCGGTGAAAGCCATGACGACGTCATGGGTGTCCTGCTGGCCAAGGACTTGCTGCCGTTGATCCTCAAGGAGAACGGCGACAACTTCAACATCAAGGACCTGCTGCGTCCGGCCACCTTCGTACCTGAATCCAAGCGCCTGAATGTGCTGCTGCGCGAGTTCCGCGCCAACCACAATCACATGGCCATTGTGATCGACGAATACGGCGGTGTGGCGGGTCTTGTGACCATCGAAGACGTGCTGGAACAGATCGTCGGCGACATCGAAGACGAGCACGACGTCGAAGAAGACAGCTACATCAAGCCGCTGCCCAGCGGTGACTTCCTGGTCAAGGCACTCACGCCGATCGAGAACTTCAACGAGTTTTTCGACAGCGAATTCTCCGACGATGAATTCGACACCGTTGGCGGCTTGGTAATGAGTGCGTTCGGGCATCTGCCTAAACGTAACGAGACCACCGAGATCGGCGCCTATCGCTTCCGCATTCTGAATGCCGACAGCCGCCGTATTCACCTGATTCGCCTGACACCTATTGCCCGCTAAGGAATGACATGCAGCGCCTAACCCGCCCCGGCTGGCCCGGTAACTTGCTGGCCGTGGTGGCCGGCGCCATCACCACCCTGGCGCTGGCGCCGTTCGATTTGTGGCCGTTTGCACTGGTTGCGGTCGGATTTTTCTATATCGGCCTGCGCGAGCTGACGCCACGTCAGGCCTTGGGCCGTGGCTGGTGTTTTGGTTTCGGCCTGTTTGGCGCCGGCACCAGCTGGATCTACTACAGCATCCACCACTTCGGCGGCGCTTCGGTGCTGCTGGCTGGCTTCTTGATGCTGCTGTTTACCGCTGCCATTGCCTGGTTCTTCGCCCTGCCCGCCTGGCTATGGGCGCGTTGGTTGCGCCGTAATGAAGCACCGCTGGCCGACGCACTGACGTTTGCTGCGCTATGGGTCGGCCAGGAAGCGTTTCGCGGCTGGTTCCTCACCGGTTTCCCCTGGCTGTACTCCGGTTACAGCCAACTCGACGGCCCACTCACCGGCCTCGCGCCGCTGGGTGGGATGTGGCTGATTTCCTTCGCCCTGGCGCTGACCGCAGCGGTGCTGTGCAACCTGCCGCGCCTGCTGGCGAGCAAGCGCAACGGTTTTATCGGCGCGGGCTTGGTGCTGCTGGTAGCGCCGTGGGCCATAGGCTTGGCACTCAAACATCACGCTTGGACCTCGCCTTCGGGCGACCCACTGACGGTGGCAGCGATCCAGGGCAACGTCGAACAAAGCATGAAGTGGGACCCCGAGCAGCTTAATGCGCAGTTGGCGTTGTACCGTGACATGAGCTTCAGCTCCAAGCCCGTCGACCTGCTGGTGTGGCCGGAAACGGCTGTCCCAGTGCTCAAGGAGTCTGTCGAAGGCTACCTCGGGATGATGGGCAAGTTTGCCGCCGACCGGCACACTGCGCTGATTACCGGCGTGCCGATCCGCCAGGAAGTGCACCACCAGAAGCGCTACTTCAACGGCATCACCGTGGTCGGTGAGGGCGAAGGCACTTATCTGAAGCAGAAGCTGGTGCCCTTTGGCGAATATGTGCCGCTGCAAGACATGCTGCGCGGGCTAATTGCCTTCTTTGATTTGCCAATGTCGGACTTCGCCCGTGGCCCGTCTGACCAGGCGATGCTGCAGGCCAAGGGCTATCAGATTGCACCGTTCATTTGCTATGAAGTGGTGTACCCAGAATTCGCCGCTGGCCTGTCGGCCCAAAGCGATTTGTTGCTGACCATCAGCAATGACACTTGGTTTGGCCGCTCCATTGGCCCGCTGCAGCACCTGCAAATGGCGCAAATGCGTGCGCTGGAGGCCGGCCGCTGGATGATCCGTGCCACTAACAATGGTGTGACTGGCCTGATCAACCCGTTTGGGCAGATTACTGCGCAGATCCCGCAGTTCGAGCGCGGCATTCTGTACGGCGAGGTGGTGCCGATGCACAACCTCACGCCGTACCTGCAATGGCGTTCGTGGCCGTTGATCATTGTGTGCCTGGGGTTGTTCGGCTGGGCGCTGCTGGCGGGGCGGATGTCCAAAACGGTCTAAAGGCTAAACACAAAATAATGTGGGAGCTGGCTTGCCTGCGATAGCGGTGGGCCAGCTAAAAACCGGCCAACTGACACGACGCCATCGCAGGCAAGCCAGCGCCCACACTTAATCTGCTGTGTTTCGACTTATCGGTAAAACACCCGATACCCCACCTGCCCCACCGCCTCATTGATCAACTGCCCGCTGCGCCACACCGACACAAACTCGGGCATCCAGCCACCCAATGGCCGGGCATTGTCCGCGCCCAAAAAGCCCACCGGCCCCGGCACCACGCTGAAGCCGGCCTTCTCAAAGCTCCAGACCGCACGCGGCATGTGCCAGGCCTGGGTCACCACCACCACACGCTTGATGCCTTGAGGCAGCAGTATCTCGGCGCTCATCTGTGCGTTTTCCCAGGTGGTACGGCTGCGCTCTTCCTTCCAGCGCACCGCCACGCCGAAGTCATCCTGCATCGACACCGCCATCAGTTCGGCCTCACTCGGCGGCGTGCCGTAATGCAGGCCGCCGCTGGTCAACACCGGCAACCCGGACGCCTTGGCCAGCCGCGCGGCATACCGCTGGCGCTCAAGGCCAGTGCCGGTGGGCTGATCGGAGCCCCACGCCGGGTCACCCCGTTCACGCCCGGAGCCCAGCACCACGATCGCGTCTGCCCGCTGGGCCAGTGTTGCCCACTCTTCACGGGCCAACGGTGGCTCGGTCTCCAGCGCATGCGCGCCCCATTGCACCATCACCGGCAGGCTGATCAACCACATCCCGCCCAACCCCAGGGCAAAACACAGCCCGGCCAACCGAGGGCGGCTTTTGCGAAACCACCAGGCAACCGCAAGCAACAGCAAAAAAATGCCGGGCGGCAACAGCAATTGTTTAATGAAATAACGAAAAGGCATCGGGCATCTCCAAAGATGCCCGAAGCCTAGATGCAACGGGGTTTAGCGACAATCCTTACCAGCACATTTCGAGAAGGCTACTGAATAACGCGGTGTTTCACTTGCACCGCACGGCCCGACGCTTTTCGGGACCGCGACCGGCAGCCACATCCTTCAGCCAGATCACCTTGGCCGAACGCGAGGGCTCCTGGGCAGGCGGGGAAGCCTGCTCTTTGGAGGCACGGTGGTGATTCAATTCCAAGTAGCCCTTGATCAGTTCAAGTTCTGCCTGGCTCAAGCCTCGCAACTCCAGCTCCAAAGGCTGCTCATCACGCAATCGGCCTGCGGTTCTCGCGGCATCCAATGCCCGACCTAAACGGTCGATCAGCCCTTCATACAATTGCGGTTTCGTTAAAGTTCGCTGCGATTCAACCATCCCCTCACCTCATTGAAGATAAGACTCACTCCCCAATAAACAGCGTAGTCCCCATGGCTGCGCCTGCCTGGCGCCGCGACAGACGGCCTCGCCCGCGCAATCAGGGTTTCCCTCGATAGAGTGGGGTCATGTATGCTACGGCGCTTCCTGTAACTCCACTTCCCGCAGGGTTTGGGCACGGACGCGCCGCTTTTTGGTGTCGATCAACCTGAACGTTGCACCGAAGAGGATTAGGCCACCCCTATTCAGTTCAAAAGTAGCCATGCACGAACAATATCAGCCCCGTGAAATAGAAAATGCCGCCCAAACCTTCTGGGACGAGCAAAAGTCCTTTGAAGTCAGTGAACAGCCAGGCAAGGAGACTTTCTACTGCCTATCGATGTTCCCTTACCCCAGCGGCAAGCTACACATGGGGCACGTGCGCAACTACACCATCGGTGACGTGATTTCGCGCTACCAGCGCATGCTCGGCAAGAACGTCCTGCAACCCATGGGTTGGGACGCCTTCGGCATGCCGGCAGAAAACGCCGCGATGAAAAACAACGTGGCGCCCGCCAAGTGGACCTACGAAAACATCGCCTACATGAAGACCCAGCTGCGCAGCCTGGGCCTGGCGGTGGACTGGTCCCGCGAGGTGACCACCTGCAAGCCGGATTACTACCGCTGGGAACAATGGCTGTTCACGCGCCTGTTCGAAAAAGGGGTGATCTACAAAAAAAGCGGCACCGTGAACTGGGACCCGATCGACCAGACCGTACTGGCCAACGAACAGGTCATCGACGGTCGCGGCTGGCGCTCCGGCGCGCTGATCGAAAAGCGCGAAATCCCAATGTACTACTTCAAGATCACGGCCTACGCCGATGAACTCTTGTCGAGCCTCGACGACCTGCCGGGCTGGCCTGAACAGGTCAAGACCATGCAGCGCAACTGGATCGGCAAATCCAAGGGCATGGAAGTGCAATTCCCGTACAACGTCGATTCCATCGGCGCGGCGGGCGCACTCAAAGTCTTCACCACCCGCCCGGACACATTGATGGGCGCGACCTACGTCGCCGTGGCCGCTGAACACCCGCTGGCCACCCAAGCCGCACAGAACAACCCTGAGCTGCAGGCCTTCATCGCCGAATGCAAAGGCGGCAGCGTGGCCGAAGCCGACGTCGCCACCCAAGCGAAAAAAGGCCTGCCAACCGGGCTGTTCGTCGAGCACCCGCTGACCGGTGAGAAGCTGCCGGTATGGGTCGCCAACTACGTGCTGATGCACTACGGCGATGGCGCAGTAATGGCTGTGCCGGCCCACGACGAGCGCGACTTCGAATTCGCCACCCAGTACAGCCTGCCGATCAAGTCCGTCGTGCGTACAAGCGTGGGTGATACCAACCCGGCCCCGTGGCAAGACGCCTACGGTGAGCACGGCGAACTGATCAACTCCGGCGAGTTCGACGGCCTGGATTTCCAGGGTGCTTTCGACGCCATCGAAGTGGCACTGATCAAGAAAAACCTCGGTGCCTCGCGCACCCAGTTCCGCCTGCGCGACTGGGGTATCAGCCGCCAGCGCTACTGGGGCTGCCCGATTCCGATCATCCACTGCCAAACCTGCGGTGACGTGCCAGTGCCGGAAGACCAACTGCCGGTGGTGCTGCCCGAAGACGTGGTGCCGGATGGCGCCGGTTCACCATTGGCGCGCATGCCCGAGTTCTACGAGTGCGCCTGCCCGAAATGCGGTGCACCGGCCAAGCGTGAAACCGACACCATGGACACCTTCGTCGAGTCCTCGTGGTACTACGCCCGCTACGCCTCGCCGCACTATGAAGGTGGCCTGGTAGAAAAATCCGCGGCCGACCATTGGTTGCCGGTGGATCAGTACATCGGCGGTATCGAACACGCCATTCTGCACCTGCTCTACGCGCGCTTCTTCCACAAGCTGATGCGTGACGAAGGGTTGGTCAGCTCTGATGAGCCGTTCAAGAACCTGCTGACTCAGGGCATGGTGATCGCCGACACTTACTATCGCCGCGAAGCCAATGGCGCCTACACCTGGTTCAACCCGGCAGACGTCGAGCTTGAGCGTGACAGCAAAGCCAAGGTGATCAGCGCCACGTTGAAATCCGACGGCCTGCCGGTGGAAATCGGCGGCACTGAGAAGATGGCCAAGTCGAAGAACAACGGCGTCGACCCGCAGTCGATGATCGATCAGTTCGGCGCCGACACCTGCCGCCTGTTCATGATGTTCGCTTCGCCGCCCGACATGAGCGCCGAATGGTCCGACTCCGGCGTCGAAGGCTCGCACCGTTTCCTCAAGCGCGTCTGGCGCCTGGCGCACGCCCATGTCAGCCAGGGCTTGCCGGGCAAACTGGACGTGGCGTCCTTGAGCGATGAACAAAAAGCCATTCGCCGCAGCACTCACTTGGCTATCCGCCAAGCCAGCCAGGACGTGGGTCAAAACCACAAGTTCAACACCGCCATCGCCCAGGTGATGACGCTGATGAACGTGCTGGAAAAAGCACCGCACACTACGGAACAAGACCGCGCGCTGTTACAGGAAGGCCTGGAAGCGGTAGTTCTGCTGCTGGCCCCGATCACGCCGCACATCAGCCACGAACTGTGGAGCCGTTTGGGCCACAGCGGCGCGGTGATCGATGCGCGCTGGCCGGTTCAGGATGATAGCGCCCTGGTACAGGACACGCTGCAACTGGTCATCCAGGTCAACGGTAAACTGCGTGGCCAGATTGATATGCCAGCCAGCGCCAGCCGCGAAGACGTTGAAGCGGCCGCCCGCGTCAACGAGAACGTGCTGCGCTTTACCGAAGGCCTGACGATCCGCAAAGTGATCGTAGTGCCCGGCAAACTGGTCAACATCGTCGCTAGCTAATCGGATCGGGCGCAGGGCTTGAGCCCTGCGCCGAACTAAACCTTTAAGGCCTCGATAAGGCCCACATGGTTTCAAGGGGAGCAACAAAATGATCAAACGCAATTTGCTGGTGATGGGCCTCGCTGTGCTGCTGAGCGCTTGCGGCTTCCAGCTGCGCGGCACCGGCACCAATGAACTGTCACTCAAGGAACTGGACCTCAGCGCCCGCAACGCCTATGGCGACACCGTGACTCAGCTGCGCCAGACCCTGGAAAACAGCGGCGTGCGTGTCTACACCGGCGCGACCTATAAACTGAACCTGGTAGACGAGCGAGAAACACAGCGTAACCTCAGCTACGCGAGCGCCGGTCGTGCGTCGGACATCGAGCTGAGCACCGCGCTCAACTTCGAAGTACAGGGCCGCGACCATCTGCCGCTGATGGGCGACAAGATCGAAGTGCAAAAGGTCGTCAGCCACGATGGCAACAACCTGGTAGGTTCGGACTCGGAAATTATCCAGGTTCGCAAGGAAATGCGTCGTGAGCTGATCCAGCGCATGATGGTGCGCCTGCAACAGCTGACCCCGGAAAAACTGGCCGCCTTGCAACTCACCGCCGACAACAAGGCCAGGGCTGACGCCGACGCCCTGAAAGCTGCGAAAGAGTACGAAGACAACACGCCGAAACAATCGCCTGTTGAAGTCCCTGTCGAGTAAGCCTGACGGGGCGCCCCTGGCGTCCCGTTCCGCCCGCCTATGAAACTCGCCCCTGCCCAACTCGCCAAACACCTGCAAGGTGGCCTCGCGCCTGTCTATATCGTCAGCGGTGATGACCCGCTGCTGTGCCAGGAAGCCGCAGACGCCATTCGCACCGCCGCACGCCAGCAAGGCTTCGACGAACGCCAGGTATTCAGCGCCGACGCCAGTTTCGACTGGGGCACGCTGCTGCAAGCCGGCGCGAGCATGTCGCTGTTCGCCGAAAAACGCCTCTTGGAACTGCGCCTGCCTTCGGGCAAGCCTGGGGACAAGGGCGCGGCGGCCTTGATGGAATACTGCTCGCGGCCCGCCGAAGACACGGTGTTGCTGATCAGCCTGCCCAAGCTTGACGGCAGCGCGCAGAAAACCAAGTGGGGCAAGGCGCTGGTAGAAGGCCCACAGACCCACTTCATCCAGATCTGGCCAGTGGACAGCAACCAGTTGCCACAGTGGATTCGTCAGCGCCTGTCCCAATCGGGGCTGTCGGCGACGCAAGACGCTGTGGAGTTGATCGCCGCCCGGGTCGAAGGCAACTTGCTTGCCGCCGCCCAGGAGATCGAAAAGCTCAAGCTGATGGCCGAAGACGGGCAAATCACCGTCGAAACCGTGCAAGGCGCGGTGGCCGACAGCGCGCGCTTTGACGTGTTCGGGCTGGTGGATGCGATTCTTAACGGCGAACCCGCCCACGCCCTGCGCATGCTCGAAGGGCTGCGCGGCGAAGGCGTGGAGCCACCAGTGATTCTGTGGGCCCTGGCCCGGGAACTGCGGGTGCTGGCCAATATTTCCCTGCAATACAGCCAGGGCACTGCGCTGGACAAATGCTTCAGCCAGGCCCGGCCACCGGTGTGGGACAAACGCAAACCGCTGATGAGCAAAGCCCTGCAGCGCCACTCAGCGCAACGCTGGGCGCAACTGTTGCTGGAAGCGCAGCGCATCGACGCGCAAATCAAAGGCCAGGCGGCGGGCTCGCCGTGGATGAGCCTGAGTCGTTTGTCACTTTTGATGTCTGGCCAACGCCTGTCATTGCCGGCTGAATAACCCCCTCCAAACACCCGATGTTTTCCTGTGGGAGCTGGCTTGCCTGCGATGGCGGTGAGTCATCTTGCATTTCTGGCATTGATACACCGATATCGCAGGCTTGCCTGCTCCCACATTAACCGCGCCCACTTGATAGTGTGAAACCGCCTACACAGCGCCGGGCTTTACAGCCGCGCCACTTCGGCAGATTATTTGCACCGCTTCATCCCATCTCCAGAGCGTACTGACCATGAGCAAAAAGCCATCCAAGCATGGCCCCAACAAGGCCAAATCCATCATCGCCCAGCCACTGTTCCGCAGCCGTCAGGAACGCGCCGGCAAGGGCAAAGGCAGCTACCGCCGCGAAGCCTTCCAGTCTAATAGCTGGGAGGCTTCTTACTTTCTGGCAGCCTGAAGGCAAGCGCCCCTCCGGCATGATAAGGTCTGCACCTGATTTGTAATCCCTGGACCTGTGCATGCCCTCTAATCTTTCCCGTCGTTGGCACCTTCGCCAATTGATCGCTGCCTCCAGCCTTATTCTGCTTGTCGCCTGCGCGGAAAAACCCACCGCCGCAGACGCCCAACCCCTGCCGAAACTCCAGGCCGCACCGGCCGTCGCGCCCGCCGTGGTTGCCCCATTGGCAGCAGACAATCTTGATACCCAGCCGCCCCAGACGTTTGCCGAATGGATGGCTGGCTTTCGCGTCGAAGCCTTGAAAGCCGGGATCACACCCGCCGTCTTCGACAACGCCTTTGCTGGTGTCACCCCCAATGAATCGGTGATTCGCGCCGACCGCAGCCAGCCGGAATTTTCCCGCCCGGTTTGGGAATACCTCGACAGTGCCCTGTCGCCGGTGCGCGTGCGTAATGGGCGGGCTGCGCTGGTCAAGTACGCCGATATCCTGCAGCGCATCGAGGACCGCTATGGTGTTGATCGCCGGGCGCTGGTCGCGGTGTGGGGCATGGAAAGCAACTTTGGCCAGTTCCAGGGCAGTAATTCGGTGATCGGCTCTCTGGCGACCCTGGCTTATGAAGGTCGCCGTCGGGCATTTGCACAGGCGCAATTGCTGGCAGCGTTACAGATCATCCAGCATGGCGATATTCAAGCCGACCAGATGAAAGGTTCCTGGGCCGGCGCGATGGGCCAGACTCAGTTCATCCCGACCGTCTACAACACCCACGCCGTTGACTTCGACGGCGACGGTCGCCGCGATATCTGGAACAGCCCAGCCGACGCCCTCGCTTCCACCGCTCACTACCTGCAGAGCTCGGGATGGCAGAAGGGTCAGCCGTGGGGCTTCGAGGTGAAGCAGCTGCCGGCGAACTTCGATTACGCCCTGGCAGACGGTGGCGTGCGCAAGACCGTCGCCGACTGGCTGAAACTCGGTATCCAACTACCACCTGGCGCAAGCTTGCCGGCCAATGTCGACCAACTGTCCGCCGCCCTGCTGCTGCCGGCCGGCTACCGTGGCCCGGCGTTTCTGGTGCTGGACAACTTTCGTGCGGTCCTCAGGTACAACAACTCCTCGTCCTACGCCCTGGCCGTTAACCTGCTGTCGGAGCAGTTTGGTGGCGGTGGTGTGATTCGTGGCAGTTGGCCTAAAGATGAACTGCCGCTGAGTCGTTCCCAGCGCATTGATTTGCAGACAGTGCTCAGCGCCAAGGGTTATGACGCTGGCAACCCGGACGGGATTATCGGCGCCAATACGCGCAAAGCGATTCGCGCGGCGCAGCAGTCGTTGGGCTGGCCGGCGGATGGGTATCCGACGGTGAAGCTGTTGGAATCGTTGCAGGGCCGCTGAGAGTACGATCGTTCCCACGCTCAGCGTGGGAATGTCGCCCTGGACGCTCTGCGTCTGCTCTTGAGGTCGCGACGCGGAGCGTCACAGGATGCATTCCCACGCAGAGCGTGGGAACGATCAACCACGCTCAGCGTGGGAAGGATCAACCAGCTATTTCAACACTACATCCTGCTCCAACACCACCCGCTGCTCCCCCGCATCCAACCGCACCAACGCGCCCATCGGCAGCGTCAGGTTCGGGTCACAGTGCCCACTGCGCCAGCCGGACAAGACCGGAATGCACAACGGTTCGAAGGTCTGCTTGAGCAGCCGTTCCAACGCAGCCTTATCCACACCCGACACATCCCCCACCAGCACGCCGGCGACCTGCGCAAGCTTGCCCGCCAGGCGCAGATGCGTCAGCAGGCGGTCGATGCGGTAGATGGGCTCGTTGACGTCTTCGATCAGCAGAATGATGCCGTCAGCGTCGATCTCATAAGCCGTGCCCATCACTGCCGCGATCATCGACAAGTTGCCACCCAGCAAGCGCCCACAGGCGATGCCAAGTTCAATGGTGGTCAACGGGTAGGCCACCGGGTGCGCGAGCACGCTGCCGGCGCCCAGTTGACCGCGCAGCAGGCTGAATAACGATGACTCAGTCGGCTGCTGCTTATCGCCAAGCAAATCGGCATTGAGCATCGGCCCGTGAAAGGTCACAAAGCCTGCGTAACGGTTGATGGCTAGGTGCAATGCGGTGATGTCGCTATAACCCACGAATGGTTTGGGGTTTGCCCGAATCAAGTCGAAATCGAGCCGATCCAGTAGACGCGGCGTGCCGTAGCCGCCGCGCAGGCAGAAGATCGCATCGATTTCGGGGTCGGCGAAGGCGGCGTGCAAGTCGCGCAGGCGCACGTCATCGCTGCCGGCGAGGTAACCGTCACGTTCGTATACACCTGGAAAAATCCGCAGCTCATGGCCACGGGCGCGCATCCATTGCCCGGCTTTTTCAACGTCGAGGGCAGCGGGGCCGGCGGGGGCGATCAGGCCGATTATGCCTTCGGGGCGTAGAGCAGGTACGGCGACGGTCATCCACGATTCTCCCTAATTAACGCGCAACGAAATGTGGGAGCTGGGCCAGTGGGCGCTGGCTTACCTGCGATGCACACGCCTCGGTTTATCAGTCAAACCGAGGTGATGCAATCGCAGGCAAGCCAGCTCCCACACAAGCCCGCTCCCACATTGGATAGCGGTGTTGCGCAACCCGTTATTACGAAACCAGGCTTGCCTTGACCAGCTTGGCTTGCTCGTCAGCATGGTACGAGGAGCGCACCAACGGGCCGGAAGCCACGTTTTTGAAGCCCATCTTGTAACCTTCCTCGGCGAACCAGGCGAAGATGTCCGGGTGCACGAAACGCTGCACCGGCAAGTGGCTGCGCGACGGTTGCAGGTATTGGCCCAGGGTCAGCATGTCGATGTCGTGTTCGCGCATGCGCTTCATGACTTCGATGACTTCTTCGTCGGTTTCGCCCAAGCCCAGCATCAGGCCGGATTTGGTCGGGATGTGCGGCATCATCTGCTTGAATCGTTGCAGCAGGGTCAGCGACCACTGGTAGTCCGAACCTGGGCGCGCGGCCTTGTACAGGCGTGGCACGGTTTCCAAGTTGTGGTTGAACACATCCGGTGGCTCGGCGGCGGTGATTTCCAGCGCGACGTCCATGCGGCCACGGTAATCGGGCACCAGGGTTTCGAGCATCACGTTTGGCGACAGCTTACGGATCTCGCGGATGCAGTCGGCAAAGTGCTGGGCACCGCCGTCACGCAGGTCGTCGCGGTCTACCGAGGTGATCACTACGTATTTGAGTTTCAGGTCAGCGATGGCGATGGCCAGGCTTTGCGGCTCGTTGACGTCCAATGGCTTCGGCCGACCGTGGCCGACGTCGCAGAACGGGCAACGACGGGTGCAGATGTCACCCATGATCATGAAGGTGGCTGTGCCGCCGGAGAAGCATTCACCCAGGTTCGGGCAGGACGCTTCCTCGCACACGCTGTGCAGCTTGTGTTTGCGCAGCAGGGCCTTGATACGGTCGACTTCCGGCGAAACCGGGATACGCACGCGGATCCAGTCAGGTTTTTTCGGCAGTTCGGTGGTCGGGATGATCTTGACCGGGATGCGTGCAACCTTCTCGGCGCCGCGCAGCTTGACGCCGGCTTCCACCTTGGCACGCGGGGCCGGGGCCGGACGCTCGGTGATGTCCAGCGTCGGGATCATGGTTTGCACTGCATCAGTAGTCATAATCAGTCGATTCCGCCCGTAAGGGTCGTCTGCTCAGCATAGTCGAGGTGTTTGACGAGCTGCGCACGCAGCCGGGCACTTACCTCGGCAAATTTAATCGGTGTGGCGTGGTCGCTCAGTTGGGTCATCGCCAACCCTGCGTAACCGCAAGGGTTGATGCGCCCGAACGGCGCCAGGTCCATGTCCACGTTCAAGGCAAGGCCATGAAAGGAACAACCGTGGCGAATCCGCAAACCAAGGGACGCGATTTTCGCGCCGTCCACGTACACACCGGGTGCATCGGGCTTGGCCGCGGCGCTTACGCCGTAACTGGCCAACAGCTCGATCAGGCAAGCTTCCATGCGGCTTACCAGGTCACGTACGCCAAACCCAAGCTTGCGTACGTCCAGCAATAGATACGCTACAAGCTGACCCGGCCCATGGTAAGTCACTTGACCCCCTCGGTCGACCTGCACCACCGGAATATCCCCCGGCAGCAGCAGATGCTCGGCCTTGCCGGCCTGGCCCTGGGTAAACACCGGCGGGTGTTCCACCAGCCAGATTTCATCCGGGGCCGAGCTGCCGCGTTCATTGGTGAAGCGCTGCATGGCGTGCCAGACCGGCTCGTAGGCCATCTGGCCGAGCTCGCGAAAGCCCAGAACCTGTGACATCACAACACCATGTGCACGAAGCCGGTGGCCCGCAGTTCGCTGTTGATGTCGTAGAGCTGGTCTTGACCGGTCGCAACGATGTGCAACTGGATCGTGGTGTATTTACCGTTGGAGCTCAAACGCTCGTCCACTCGGTTGTCGTTGATCGTCGCGTGTACACGCACGATCTCGATAATCCTGTCTTTGCGGCCCACACCCGTGTCGCTGATCACCTTGATAGGATAATCGGTCACCGGGAATTCGATCTTTGGCGCCTTTACTTCTACTTCTTTATCGGTCATGGCAGAACGGCCTCGTAAGCGGTAAGCCGTGGCGACGGGCAAAGCCCCGCGTCGGATCAACGCAGGGCTTTGCAGGTGCACACAATCAGTTGAACAAGCCGTAGAAGAATAGACGGATGCTATCCCACACGCGACGGAAGATACCACCTTCGTCGACGGATTCCAGAGCGATCAGGTCGGCGCTGTGCACCACTTTGTCGTCCAGTTTCACTTCGACTTTACCGATAACGTCACCCTTGGCAATTGGCGCAACCAATTGTGGGTTCATGGTCATGCTGGCAGCGAGCTTTTTCAGCTGGCCTTTAGGCATGGTCAGGGTCAGGTCGTCAGCCAGGCCGGCCTTGACTTGGTGGGTAGCGCCTTTCCATACCGGCGCGGTCGCAAGCTCTGCACCCTTCTGGTAGAAGGTCTGGGTTTCGAAGAAGCGGAAACCGTAGGTCAGCAGTTTTTGCGTCTCGGCCGCACGGGCCTGCTCGCTGTTAGTGCCGAAGACCACGGCAATCAAACGCTGGCCGTCACGTACAGCGGACGACACCATGCAGTAGCCCGCTTCGTCGGTGTGGCCGGTTTTCAGACCATCAACGGTCTTGTCGCGCCACAGCAGCAGGTTGCGGTTAGGCTGCTTGATGTTGTTCCAGAAGAATTCCTTCTGGGAGTAGATCGCGTAGTGCACCGGGTCGACGCGGATGATCGCGCGAGCCAGCACGGCCATGTCGTGAGCCGACGAGTAGTGCTCCGGGTTCGGCAGGCCGGTCGGGTTCATGAAGTGGCTGTTGGTCAAACCCAGGTCGGTGGCGGTCTTGTTCATCAAATCGGCGAACGCATCTTCGCTGCCGGCGATGTGCTCGGACAGGGCCACGCTGGCGTCGTTACCGGATTGGATGATGATGCCGTGCAGCAGGTCGCTGACAGTGACCTGCGAACCCACCTTGATGAACATCCGCGAACCGCCGGTGCGCCAGGCGTTTTCGCTGACGGTGACCGGGTCGTTTTCGCCGATCTGGCCGCGACGGATTTCCAGGGTCGCGATATAGGCCGTCATCAGCTTGGTCAAGCTGGCTGGGGGCAGGCGCTGGTCACCATTGTTCTCGACCAGCACATTACCGCTGGCGGCATCCATGAGGACCCAGGCCTTGGCGGCCAGTTGCGGGGAAGCCGGCACCATTTCAACCGCCCAGGCGGCCGGGGTGATGATCAGCGAAAGAAGCAGGCACGTGCGTTTGGCTAAAGTGGTGATGTTCATCCGTCTCTCGAAATTGCTTATGGAAACTTGCCCTCGCGGGCAAAACTATTCAGACAGCCCGCTGCCAGACTGTCACGTGTTCGGTTGCCCGCTCACCCCTTGCCCCTGGGTTTTTATTCTTCAACGAGCCAACAACCAGGGCCCAGGACCGCGTACGAACCTGAGCCATCAATCTTTCTTATTCGGCGGTAACCACGCTGGGCTGCCCTAGGTTGGCCAGGCGCACGCTGTTCTGTACTTGCGCCACTTCACCAGGCGTTCCGATCGGCCCCATGCGCACACGGTGCAGGGTCTGCTGGTTACGCACGATGGAGCTGATGAACACCGGCGCATTGACCATGCTGCTCAGCTTGGACCTTAACAGTTCTGCCGCATCCGGGTTGGCGAATGCACCCACTTGCAGGTACTGACCGCCCACGGTAGAGGCGCCCGGTGCTGCGTGAGGCACGACCACCGTGTCCGGGGCGTGCTGCGCCGGCGGTGGTGTCCACTGCTCGATCTTGCCGGTTGAGGCGGTCACTTGTGGCTGCGGAGTTTGCGGTTCGTTGAGCATCAACGGCGCCGGTTTGCCACGCTGGGCCCAGTACTGCGCCGGGTCGATGCCTTCAACTTTCACGCGCGCGGTGCCCGTTTCGGCATAACCGAGTTTCTTTGCGGCGGCGTAGGACAGGTCGATGATCCGGTCCGAATAGAACGGCCCACGGTCGTTGACCCGCAGGATCACCGTGCGGTTGTTGTCCAGGTTGGTCACCCGTACGTAGCTGGGCAGTGGCAGGGTCTTGTGGGCCGCGCTCATGCCGTACAGGTCATACACTTCGCCGTTGGCGGTGTTCTGGCCATGGAATTTGGTGCCGTACCAGGACGCGGTGCCCGACTGCACGTAGGTCTTGGATTCCTGCAGCGGGAAGTAATTCTTGCCCAGCACGGTGTACGGGTTGGCCTTGTACGGCCCGGTGTGCAGGGTCGGCGTGGCATCCGGGATTTTCGACACGTCGACATCCCACCACGGCGCGCCGTCTTTGTGCGCGCGGTTGATGTCCAGGCCCGGCTGGGCACGGACGGTACCGCCACCCGACTTTTGCGCAGGCGCACGGCTGGTGGTGGAGGAACAACTGACAACCAACAAGGACAATGCGGCAAACGCCACCAGCTTGAGCGGTTTATTGAACGGCGATGCCCGCATTACTTGTTGCCCCGTGCTTGTACCAGCATGTCTGACAGCTGATGCACGGCCATGGCGTACATCACACTGCGGTTATAACGCGTGATTGCGTAAAAATTCTTCAGGCCCATCCAGTATTCCGGGCCATTTTCGCCTTCCAGGCGGAACGCCGTCACCGGCATATCATCGCGTGGCGCATTCTGACTCGACCAGCCCAGCGCTCGCAACTCCCCGACGGTCTTGACCGGCTCGATTCCCTGGGTCAGGCCTTCATCGGCGCGATCCCCCGTCACGTCGGCACGGATTACCACCGGTTCACCGGCTACCCAGCCATGGCGTTTGAAGTAGCTGGCCGCGCTGCCGATGGCGTCGTCGGGGTTGCTCCAGATATTGATGTGGCCGTCGCCGTCGAAATCCACCGCGTAAGCGCGAAAGCTGCTCGGCATGAACTGCGGCAAGCCCATCGCACCGGCGTAGGAGCCTTTGAGGGTCAGCGGGTCGACCTGCTCTTCGCGGGCCAGCAACAGGAATTCGCGCAGCTCCTTGCGGAAGAACTCGGCGCGCGGCGGGTAATCGAAGCCCAGGGTCGACAAGGCGTCGATCACCCGGTAACTGCCGGTATTGCGCCCGTAAAAGGTTTCAATGCCGATGATCGCCACGATAACTTGGGCCGGCACGCCGTATTCCTGCTCGGCGCGAGCCAGCACGGCTTCGTGCTGGCGCCAGAAGTCCACACCCCGGGCCACACGGGCGTCGGTGAGGAACATCGGGCCGTAGTCTTTCCACTGTTTAACGCGCTCGGCGGGACGCGAGATCGCGTCGAGGATCGCCTGCTTGCGCTTGGCTTCGCGGAACACGCCCATTAGCTGTTCACCGGCGAAACCATAGTCGCGGGTCATTTCACCGACAAATTCGGCGACCTGGGGTGAGCCATCATAGTCACCGGCCTGCGCCTCTTGCGTCGCGCCCAGCAGCCCAATCAGGCTCATCCAGGACGCATGCCGAGTCGCCCAGCCGCGCATTACTTGCATTGACATCTTCACCTTATTCAAACCTGCGCGATCCACTTGCGATGCGTGTGAATCGACATCAAAACCCCAAACGCTGACATCAATGTCACCAGCGAAGTTCCGCCGTAGCTAATGAACGGCAACGGCACCCCAACTACCGGCAACAGGCCACTGACCATACCGATGTTGACGAAAACGTAAACAAAAAAAGTCATGGTCAGGCTGCCGGCGAGCAATTTGCCGAACAGCGTCTGCGCCTGCGCGGTGATCACCAGCCCGCGACCAATCAATAGCAAATAAATCAGCAACAGCGCGCAAATGCCCACCAGGCCGAACTCTTCGCCCATTACCGCAATAATGAAGTCGGTGTGGCTCTCGGGTAAAAAGTCGAGGTGCGACTGGGTGCCCAGTAACCAACCCTTACCAAATACTCCGCCGGAACCGATGGCCGCTTTGGACTGAATGATGTTCCAGCCGGTGCCCAATGGGTCACTCTCCGGGTCGAGGAACGTCAGGATCCGCTGCTTCTGGTAGTCGTGCATAAAGAAGAACCACATGGCCACGGCCACGGGAATGGCAGCGGCCAGCACGCTAAGGATCCAGCGCCAGCGCAAGCCGCCCATAAACAGCACGAACGCACCGCCTGCGAGAATCAGCAGCGAAGTGCCGAGGTCCGGCTGGCGTACGATCAGGATAAACGGCACGCCGATCAGGATCAGGCTAATGCCCACGTGCTTGAGCTGCGGCGGCAAGGTGCGCTTGGACAAATACCAGGCGATGGTCGCCGGCATCAGGATCTTCATGAATTCCGACGGTTGGAAGCGAATCACCCCCGGGATGTTGATCCAGCGGGTCGCGCCCATGGCGTTGTGGCCCATCACGTCCACCACCACCAGCAGCAATACGCCGGCGACATACCCCAGCGGCACCCAGCGCGCCATGAAGCGCGGCTCGAGTTGGGCGATCACCACCATCGACAAGAGGCCCAGGCCGAACGACGAGGCTTGCTTGATCAGCAGGTCCCAGTTCTTGCCGCTGGCCGAATACAGCACGAACAGGCTGCCGGCGGCCAAGGTCAGCAGCAGGATCAGCAATGGGCCATCAATGTGTATGCGCTGCAACAACGTCGCACGTCGACGCATCACATCCTCACTGGAGAGGATGCGGTCAAAATTACTCTTCACGGGCCGTAACCTCGGTGCTTGAAGGGGGGCCACCATATTCGGATTTAAGCCTGCCGTCGTCGGCCAACAGCCAGGCGTCCATGATCTGGCGCACCACAGGCGCAGCCACGCCGGAGCCGGACTCACCGTTCTCGACCATCACTGCCACGACGATTTTCGGATCGTCTGCCGGGGCAAAACCGACAAACAAGGCGTGGTCGCGGTGGCGCTCCTGAACCTTGGAACGGTCGTATTTTTCGCCCTGTTTGATCGCAACCACTTGGGCGGTGCCGCTTTTGCCGGCAATGCGGTATTGCGCACCCGCCGCCGCTTTACGCGCGGTGCCGCGGGCGCCGTGCATCACTTGCTGCATGCCGTGGTTAACCTTGGTCCAGTCGGACGGGTCGCGCAGTACGATGTCGGGGATCGGGTTTTCATCCACTGGCCGCTCGCCTTCGACGGTCTTGGCCAGGTGCGGACGGTTCCAGATGCCTTTGTTGGCCACCAGCGCCGTGGCCTGGGCCAGTTGCAGCGGCGTGGCCTGCATATAGCCCTGGCCAATGCCGAGGATCAGGGTTTCGCCTGGGAACCACGCCTGGCGGCGGGTCGCGCGCTTCCACTCCCGCGATGGCATCAAGCCAGGGGATTCTTCGAACATGTCCAGGGAGACTTTCTGACCGAGGCCGAACTTGCCCATGTAGGCAGACAGCCGGTCGATCCCCAGCTTGTGGGCCAGGTCATAAAAATAGGTGTCGTTGGAGCGCATGATCGCGGTGTCCAGGTCGACATAGCCGTCACCGGTGCGGTTCCAGTTACGGTATTTGTGATCGTAGTTGGGCAGCATGTAGTAGCCCGGGTCGAACACACGGCTCGATGCGGTGACCACACCCGAATCCAAACCGGCAATCGCCACCGCCGGCTTGATGGTCGAACCCGGCGGGTACAACCCGCGCAGCACGCGGTTAAACAGCGGCCGGTCGATGGAATCACGCAGCTCAGCGTAGGCCTTGAAGCTGATCCCGGTCACGAACAGGTTGGGGTCGAAACTCGGCTGGCTGACCATCGCCAGCACTTCGCCGGTTTTCGGGTCCAGCGCTACCACGGCGCCACGCCGACCGCCGAGGGCCATTTCAGCCGCCTCCTGCAGTTTGATGTCCAGGCTCAGCACGATGTCCTTGCCCGGCACCGGGTCGGTGCGCTTGAGCACCCGCAGCACGCGGCCTCGGGCGTTGGTCTCGACTTCCTCGTAACCCACCTGGCCGTGCAGTTCGGGCTCGTAGAAACGCTCGATGCCGGTTTTGCCAATGTGGTGGGTGCCGCTGTAATTCACCGGATCGAGGCTTTTCAGCTCTTTCTCGTTGATCCGCCCCATGTAGCCGACGGAGTGGGCAAAGTGCGGCCCTTGCGGGTAATGCCGCACCAACTGCGCCACCACTTCCACACCCGGCAAACGGAACTGGTTCACCGCGATTCGGGCGATCTGCTCTTCGGTCAGCTCAAACAGGATCGGCACCGGCTCAAATGGCCGGCGCCCCTGCTTCATGCGCTTTTCGAAGATCACCCGGTCTTCCGGCGTCAACTGCAGCACTTCGACGATCACATCGAGGATCTGCTGCCAGTCGCCGGAACGCTCGCGCGTCATGCTCAAGCTGAAGCTGGGCCGGTTATCCGCGACGACCACGCCATTGCGGTCGAAAATCAGCCCACGGGTCGGCGGAATCGGCTGCACATGCACCCGGTTATTTTCCGACAACGTGGAGTGATAGTCGTACTGGATCACCTGCAGGAAATACAGGCGCGCAATCAGCACCGCAATCAAACCCACCACCAGAAAAGCGCCAAAAATGACCCGCGAGCGCACCAGACGTGCGTCTTTCTCGTGGTCCTTGATGCGGATCGGCTGGGTCATCGGGAGGGGCGCAGATTATTTGTGGTAAGGGTGCCCGGACAGAACTGTCCAGGCGCGATACAGCTGTTCACCGATCAGAATCCTTACCAACGGGTGCGGCAGCGTCAGCGCCGACAATGACCAGCGCTGGTCCGCCCGCGCACAAACTTCCGGCGCCAGCCCTTCGGGGCCGCCGACCATGAAGTTGACCGTACGCGAATCCAGGCGCCAGCGATCCAGTTCCACCGCCAACTGCTCGGTGCTCCAGGGTTTGCCGTGCACCTCAAGGGTGACGATGCGCTCGTTGGGGCCGACCTTGGCCAGCATGGCTTCGCCTTCCTGCCGGATAAAGCGCGCCACGTCGGCGTTCTTGCCCCGGGTGTTGAGCGGTATTTCCACCAATTCCAGCGACAGCTCAGCGGGCAGACGCTTGGCATACTCGTGCCAGCCTTCTTCCACCCACTTGGGCATGCGTGAACCGACAGCGATCAGACGCAGGCGCACAGCCGTTCCTTATTCCTGGTCTTTGTTGAGCTTGTCGAAGTGCGCGTGGCCCACTTCAGGGCTGTGGTGCTTGCCATCAGCAGCACGGCTCTGCTCGGCGCCTTTCCACAGACGCTCCAGGTCGTAGAACTGACGAGCGTTGGAGGTCATCATGTGAACGATCACGTCGTCCATGTCCAGCAGCACCCAGTCGCTGTCGCCCTTGCCTTCTTCACCCAGCGGCTTCACGCCTTGGGCTTTGACGGCTTCGCGAACCTTGTCCAGCATCGCGCCGATCTGGCGGTTAGAGGTACCGGTGGCGATGATCATGAAGTCGGTGATGCTTTGCTTGTCGCGCACGTCCAGCACTTGGATGTCCTGGGCCTTAACGTCTTCCAGGGCAGCCACGGCGACTTTTACCAGCTCTTCGCCAGCCAGCTCAGGGCCGGTGTGCGCTACAACTGGCAGCGGGGCGCTTTTGAAAGTGCCTTTGCGCTTAACTTTACTTACGTCTTTGTTGGTCATATAAAACTCGTTTTGCTCGTATGTTCGGGGCGCTCGCTGCACGACTGTGCGTAGCGACAAGCGCGCCTTTTAGTTCGACGCACGGTAAAGCCCGTGCGCATCGATGTAGGCCAGGACCGCGTCAGGCACCAGGAAACGTACCGACTTCCCGCTGGCCAGCAGTTGACGGATCTGGGTGGCAGACACCGCAAGCGGGGTCTGCCAGACGAATGCAATATTCCCGTTCGGCCCGGTCAGGGCCAAGGGGTCACTTACCGACCGCGCGGCCAGCAGGTTGCGCAAGGCATCCGGCGGTTCGCTGTCGGCATCCGGGCGTTGCAAAACCAGGATGTGGCAGTGCTGGAGGAGTTCCTCCCAGCGATGCCAAGAGGGCAGGCCGCAAAATGCGTCCCAGCCCAAAAGCAGAAACAATTGGTCGTCCGCGGCCATTTCAGCGCGCATCACTTCCAGGGTATCGACAGTGTAGGACGGTTTATCACGCTTGAGTTCGTGGTCGTCCACCACCAGCGGCGCGATGCCGTCCACCGCCAGGCGCACCATTTCCAGGCGTTGCTGCGCTGACACCTGCGGCGTGTCGCGATGCGGCGGCCGCGCGTTGGGCATCACACGCAGCTCATCCAGCGCGAGAGCATCCGCCACTTCCAGGGCACTGCGCAAATGGCCGATGTGCACGGGGTCGAAGGTGCCGCCGAGCAGCCCGATGCGTTTAGCCATCAAGTGCGCACATGACCGTCGCCGAACACCACGTACTTCTCGCTGGTCAGGCCTTCAAGGCCAACCGGGCCGCGTGCGTGGAGCTTGTCGGTGGAGATGCCGATCTCCGCCCCCAGGCCATACTCAAAGCCGTCGGCAAAGCGCGTCGAGGCGTTGACCATCACCGAAGCGGAATCCACTTCGTTGAGGAAACGCCGGGCATCGCTGAAATGCTCGGAAACAATGGCGTCGGTGTGCTTGGAGCCGTACTTGTTGATGTGTTCGATGGCCTGGTCCAGGTCGTCGACGATGCGGATCGACAGGATCGGCGCCGTGTACTCGGTGTACCAGTCTTCTTCAGTCGCCTCGATCACGTCCGCGCCCAGCAGCGCACGGGTGCGTTCGCAACCGCGCAGCTCCACGCCCTTGTCACGGTAGATGGCAGCCAGCGGCGGCAGCACGCGATCGGCAATGCCGACGTGCACCAGCAGGGTTTCCATGGTGTTGCACGGGGCGTAGCGGTGAGTCTTGGCGTTATCGGCGATGCGGATTGCTTTGTCGATGTCGGCGGCGACGTCGATGAACACGTGGCACACGCCGTCCAGGTGCTTGATCACCGGCACCTTGGCATCGCGGCTGACGCGCTCGATCAGGCTCTTACCACCGCGCGGCACGATCACGTCGACAAATTCCGGCATGGTGATCAGCGCGCCAACGGCGGCGCGGTCGGTGGTTTCCACCACTTGCACCACTTCAGCCGGCAACTCGGCCACGGCCAGGCCTTGCTGAATGCAGGCGGCAATCGCGCGGTTGGAATTAATCGCCTCGGAACCGCCACGCAGGATGGTGGCGTTGCCAGACTTGAGGCACAGGCTCGCAGCGTCGATGGTCACGTTCGGGCGCGACTCATAAATGATACCGATCACGCCCAGGGGCACGCGCATCTTGCCAACCTGGATGCCGGACGGCAGGTAACGCATATCGCGGATTTCACCGATGGGGTCAGGCAGCTTGGCCACCTGACGCAGGCCTTCGATCATGTCGTCGATACGTGCCGGGGTCAGCGCCAAGCGGTCCAGCAGAGCCGGTTCCAGGCCATTGGCGCGACCGCTGGCCAAGTCCAGTTCATTGGCAGCGGCCAGCTCGGAGCGCGAAGCATCCAGAGCATCAGCGGCCGCCAGCAGGGCACGGTTCTTCTGCGCAGTGCTCGCGCGGGCGATCAACCGCGAGGCCTGACGGGCAGCGCGACCCAGGCGGGTCATGTAGTCAAGAACGGACTCAGTCATGGTCGGGGAGTCTTGGCAAAGAGGAAAGCGGCAGATTATAGCTGTGACGCCGCCCGACTGACAGCGGTGTGGGGCGGATGGTCGAAATGAACTGTAAAAACTTGGGGTTCAGCGGTAATTAAGGCGGGAGTTGTTATTATTCGGTCACATTTAGCCGTATTAACCCAGATCGCCATGTCCAGTTTTGCCCCCCAGCTTCCCGCCAGCGCCCTGCCCGACCGCTTCTTCGACCGCGACGCGCAAGTTCTTGCGCGGGAATTACTCGGGAAAGTCATACGCCATCGTGTCGGCAATACCTGGCTTTCAGCGCGAATTATTGAAACCGAAGCCTATTACGTGGCCGAAAAAGGCAGCCACGCCTCACTCGGCTACACAGAAAAGCGTAAGGCTTTGTTTCTGGATGGTGGGCATATCTATATGTACTACGCCCGTGGCGGCGATTCGCTGAACTTCAGCGCGCAAGGCCCGGGTAATGCCGTGTTGATCAAATCAGCCTATCCCTGGGTCGATGAAACCTCCGGCCCGGACAGTCTGGCGCAGATGCTGTTGAACAATCCGGACGCCAACGGCCACCCGCGCCCCTCGCAAAAACTCTGCGCCGGCCAGACACTGCTGTGTAAAGCCCTCGGGCTGAAAGTGCCGATGTGGGACGCCAAGCGCTTTGATCAGGAATTGCTCTACGTTGAAGACGTGGGTCAGACGCCGACGCAGATCATCCAGACTACCCGCCTAGGCATTCCCAGCGGTCGCGATGAACATTTGATGTACCGCTTCGTCGATGCGGGCTATGCGCCTTATTGCACCAGGAACCCGCTGCGCCGGGGCCAGGTCGAAGGCCGCGATTATTTTTTGATTTGAACAGACTGATAATTGAAACCTGCAGCCCAGCAATTCCAATGTGGGAGCTGGCTTGCCTGCTCCCACAGTTGATCTTCACTGTCTCAGGTTTCGTATTACATACATGGAGTGGATTGTATGGGCCAATGGCTCGATAGCATTACCGGCTGGCTGACCCTGAACCCCGAATGGCTGGCCGTCGCGGTCTTCATTGTCGCGTGCGTGGAGTGCCTGGCCATCGCCGGGTTGATCGTGCCAGGCACGGTGTTGCTGTTTGCCATTGCCGCACTGGCCGGCAGCGGGGCGCTGCCCTTGAGTGAAACCCTGCTGCTGGGTTTCCTCGGTGGCCTGTTGGGTGACGGAGTTTCCTACTACCTGGGACGGCATTTCCATCAGAACATCCGGCGCCTGCCCGGCTTGCGCCACCACCCTGAATGGATGAATGGCGCAGAAACCTACTTCCATAAGTACGGCATCGCCAGCCTGCTGGTAGGACGCTTCATCGGCCCGTTGCGCCCCATGCTGCCGATGGTCGCCGGCATGTGCGACATGCCCTTCCCACGCTTTGCCGCCGTGAGCATCCTGGCGGCAGCCGGTTGGTCGGTGGCTTATCTGCTGCCAGGCTGGGCGGCCGACGCTGCGTTCCGCCTGCCGCTGCCAGAAGGTTTTTGGCCGGAAGCCGGCATTGTCGCAGCCTGTTTGGCGATATTGCTGGGGCTGAGTTTGAACAGCAGCCTGCGCGGCCATCGTCGCGCCACCTTGTGGATCGGCTGCGCCAGCCTGACGCTGTTGATCGCGCTGTTTATCGGCTACCCGCACCTCAATGACTTCGATCAGGGCCTGAGCGCACTGGTGCAGGAACACCGCAGCCCGTGGCTGGACGAGGTGATGGTGCGGATCACCCAGTTGGGCGAGTTCAAGAAGATGTTTGTGGCCAGCGCTATCTTCACCGGCCTGTTGCTGCTGGCGCGGCAGTGGCGCCACGCGGTATTCGTCGGCGCCACGCTGGCCGGGGCGGCGGTGATCAACACCGGCACCAAGCTGTTTTTCGCGCGTGGCCGCCCCGAAATCCTTACAGACCCGCTGACCAGTTTCAGCATGCCCAGCGGCCACGCCTCCGGCGCATTTGCATTCTTCCTGGCGCTGGCCGTGCTGGCCGGTCGCGGGCAACCCACACGGTTGCGCCTGACCTGGATGCTGATGGGCTGTATTCCTGCGGCCTTTATTGCACTGTCGCGGGTTTACCTCGGCGCGCATTGGCCGACGGACATCCTGGCCGGCACGCTGCTGGCGATGACGGTGTGCGCGTTCAGCCTGACCGTCATCCAGTACCAAAGCCCGCTGCCGGCCATGGCGCAGAAAACCTGGTGGCTGCTGCTGCCGGCACTGGTGGCGGTGTTGAGCTTTATCGCCCTCACCGGCACACCCCACGCGCTGCTGCGCTACGCCTACTGAGTGAAGAGTTCGCCCTGCAATTCGTCGAGCAACATCTGGATCGCATCCAGGCGTTGCTGCGGGTCATCGAGTTGCAGCAGGTCGATCTTGTCGGCCTCGGTGAACGGCAGCAGATACGCCAGCTGATTGCCCAAGGCTTGCTGGCCCTCGGCGTGGGCGTCCATATCAAGCGAGGCAACCATCGGGTGTTCGGCCAAGGCCTGGAGCAACGCCAGCAGGTCGGCGTCCTCTTCTTCCAGCGGTTGGTCCGGCAGCTCTTCGAGCCACTGCACTTCAGCCACCAGCAGTTGGTCCTTTTGCACCCCGGCGTCACGCACGCGAAAGCGCCGCCCGCCTTCAACGCGAATCCCCAGCAGGCCGTTGTCTTGCTGTTTGAAGTCGCGAATCAGCGCCTCACAGCCGACCAGCGCGTAGCCGTCGGGGGCCATGCCCACTTCCCTGCCATCGAGAATGCACACCACGCCGAAGCTTTCGCCCTTTTTCATGCAGCGGCTGATCATGTCCAGGTAGCGCGCCTCGAACAGTTGCAAATCGAGGGTGCAACCGGGGAACAGCACGGTATTGAGCGGGAACAGCGCCAGACTCATAAAGGTTTCCTTAAACCCGGTTTAAACAATCACCGACACGGCCAGCGGCAGGAACACCGCCGTGGCCACGCCCATCAGACTCATGGCCAGCGCCGCAAAGGCGCCGCACTCTTCACTTTCCTGCAGCGCCACCGAGGTGCCGACGGCGTGGGCGGTCATGCCCAGGGCCATGCCGCGCGCCGCGGGGCTGTGCACGCCAAGGCGTGACAAATACGCCGGGCCGATCATCGCGCCGACCACGCCGGTGATCAACACAAACACCGCCGCCAGGGCCGCCACACCACCGATCTGCTCGGCCACCAGCATGGCAATCGGCGAGGTTACCGACTTGGGCGCCATGGTCATCAGCATCATGTGTTCGGCACCAAACCACCAGCCCAGCAGCACACACAGGCCGGTTGCCAACACGCCACCTATCACCAGCGTAGTAAAAATCGGCCAGAACAATTGGCGAATCCGCCGCAAATTCAGGAACAGCGGCACAGCCAGGGCCACGGTCGCGGGGCCGAGCAAGATGCCCATGATCTCGGTGCTCTTGCGGTACTCGGCGTAGGTCAGGCCGCAGCTGAGCAACACACCGATCACCAGCAGCATGGACACCAGCACCGGTTGTAGGAAGATCCAGCGGGTTTTCTCGAATGCCGCCAGCACCAGCTGATAGGCGCCGAGGGTAATGCCGATGCCAAACAGGGGGTGATGAATGACGGCTGTCCATGCGCCCTGCCAGTCGAAGGTCATTGGTCCTTCTCCTTGCGCTTGACCATCTGCTGCATCAGCACGCCAACAAAGCCCATGGCGATCACCAGCGACAACACGAGTGCGCCGACGATGGCCCAGAAGTCTGCGGCAATGTCCTTGGCATACACCATCACGCCCACGGCTGGCGGCACTAGCAGCAACGGCAAATAGCGCAACAGGCTGCTGGCGGCCAGGCTCAGGGGCTCGCCGACTTCGCCGCGCCAGATCAGGAAGCCCAGCATCAGCAGCAAGCCGATGATAGGTCCCGGCAGCACCGGCAACAGCAAATGGTTGATCGCGGTACCGATCAATTGAAACAGCACCAGCCATGTCAGGCCACGTAACAGCATCCCTTATCCCCCTCAAAACTCGCCCGTATTATAAGCACGCCGGCTCTATGCTTCGGCATTCGCCAAAAGCATGGTGGGTTGACCGGGTGAGTTGCCCATGATGATCTAACATGGACTTCGCACACCTATAAAAACGATGAACCAAGGAGAGTCGCAATGCCCTATGTACCTGTAGCGCAGCTCAAAGATTATGTCGGCAAGGAACTGGGACGTTCCGAATGGCTCACCATCGACCAGGCGCGTATTAACCTGTTCGCAGAGGCAACCGGCGATCATCAGTTCATCCACGTCGACCCGGTCAAGGCCGCCAAGACGCCGTTCGGCAGCACCATCGCCCATGGTTTCTTGTCGCTGTCGCTGATGCCCAAGCTGATGGAAGACATCCTGATCATGCCCGAGGGCCTGAAGATGGCGGTCAACTACGGCCTGGACAGCGTGCGCTTCATCCAGCCGGTCAAAGTCGACTCTAAGGTCCGCCTGAACGTGACCCTGACCGACGTCACCGAGAAGAAACCTGGCCAATGGCTATTTAAGGCCACCGCCACCCTGGAAATCGAAGGCCAGGAAAAACCCGCTTACATCGCCGAGTCGCTGTCACTCTGCTTCGTGTAAGGCCTTGCCTGTGGCGAGGTGATAAACCTTGCCACAGTGTATGTAAATTTATGTATGAATCCTGCGGCTGCGGCATACTCGGCGCTCAATTATCCGGATCCCGCTATGCGCCCACTCGCTCCCCTTGCCCTTGCCCTGTTGCTCACCGCTTGCGGAGACGGCGAATCGCTGTTGCCGCCCGATGCGCGCCTGCCCGATGGCGGCCGTTACCGGGGCGATGTGGTCAATGGTTTGCTGCAAGGCCAGGGCCGAGTGGACTACCCCAACGGCAGTTGGTACGCCGGCCAGTTCGACAAAGGCCAGTGGCACGGCCAGGGCGAATGGCACGGCAGCAACGGCGAGGTCTATAAAGGCCAGTTCCAGCAAGGCCTGTTCGACGGCCAGGGCAGCCTGACTACCCCGGGCAGCAGCTACGTCGGCGGCTTCAAAAACGGTCGACGCAACGGCGAAGGCACCCTCAAAGAGGGGCAGATGACCTATCGCGGCGAATTCAAGGACGACCAGTATTCCGGCCTCGGCCGCCTCGAGTTAGCCGACGGCAGCCAATACCAGGGCCAATTCGCCCACGGCAAGCCGAATGGCGAAGGCCAGCGCAACGACGACAGCGGCAACCAGTTCAGTGGCCACTTTGTCGATGGCCAACTCGAAGGCAACGGCACCTTCAACAGCGCCGACGGCGATATCTATGTCGGCCAGTTCAAACAAAACCAGCTCAACGGCAAAGGCCGCTATGAAAACGCCGACGGCGACGTGTGGATCGGTCAATTCAAGGAGGGCGCGCTCAGCGGCAAAGGCGAGCTGATCGGCGTCGACGGCAGCCACTATGTCGGCCAGTTCAGCGAATGGCGCTTCACGGGCGAAGGCCGCCTGAACCTCACCGATGGCAGCTTCTACATCGGCGGCTTCGACAGCGACAGCTATCAAGGCAAAGGCACCCTCGTACTGACCGATGGCACCGTAGAGGCCGGCACCTGGGTCAATGGCATGCGTGTGCGCGACGCCGACGGCAAGCTACTGCCCGACCCGCTGGAGATCGGCGTACTGGCCCAAGGCCGCTTGCTGGATGCCGCCCTCGCCGCGGTGCCCGCCTCCACGCCCGCCGTCGAGCTGTACACCCTGGCGGTGGCCGGTGATGGCAAGCAAAGCGTGTTCCTGCGCGAAGCCGATTACGTCAGCAACATGCTCGCCACCCGCTTTGGTGCGCGCGGGCAAATCCGCCTGGTCAACCACCGCGACCATATCGCCGACCGCCCTCTGGCCACCCGCGAAAGCCTGCGCCGTGCCGTGCTAACCCTGGCCGAGCGCACGGGGCCGCAAGACCTGGTGTTTATCTACATGACCAGCCACGGCACCCACGAACACGAACTGGTGCTCGACCAACCGCGCATGGAGCTGGCCGACCTGCCCGCCGATGAGCTGGCGGCGGTACTCGCCCCGTTGAAAAACCGCGACAAGATCATCGTGATTTCGGCCTGCTACTCCGGCGGGTTTATCCCGGCGCTGAAAGATGAGCGCACGCTGATCATGACCGCCTCGCGCGCTGATCGCGTGTCCTTCGGCTGCTCCGAGGAAGCGGACTTCACCTACTTCGGCGACGCTCTTTTCGCACAAGCCTTCAACCAGACTGACGATTTGCAACAAGCCTTCAAATTGGCCCAACTGCATGTCGCTGAACGCGAACAGGCGGATAACTTCGAAGCGTCCGAACCGCAGATCTGGGCCCCCAAAGGCGTGATCGCCCATTGGCAGTTATTACGTAAACAGCAGGCACGAAAGGCGCTCGAAAGCGTCTCAATGAATAGCAAGGAAGCCAAAGGCAACTAAGCTGTAACGTGTAACAAGGGGGAAACACCATGTACCTGACACCTCAACATATCCTGCTCGCTGGCGCCTCCGGCCTGACCGGCGAACACCTGCTCGACCGCCTGCTCAACGAACCGACCGTGACCCGCGTACTGGCGCCCAGCCGCAAGCCGCTGGCCGAACACCCGCACCTGGAAAACCCAGTAGGCGACCCGGCGGTGTTCCTGCCGCAACTGAGCGGCCAGGTCGATATCGCCTTTTGCTGCCTGGGCACCACCATCAAGCAAGCGGGTTCCGAAGCAGCCTTCCGCGCCGTCGACTTAGACATGGTCGTGGCCTTCGCCAAGCGCGCACGGGAAATGGGCGCACGGCACCTGATCGTGATCAGCGCGATTGGCGCCGACCCGAAATCCTCGATCTTCTACAACCGGGTCAAAGGCGAAATGGAACAGGCGCTGAAGGCCCAGGACTGGCCGCAACTGACCATCGTACGGCCTTCGCTGCTGCTGGGTGAACGCTTGGAGCCGCGCTTGGCCGAGCAACTGGCCGGGCCGTTGTCGCGACTGATTCCAGGCAAGTACCGCGGCATTGAAGTCTGCGAACTGGCCCGCGCCATGTGGCGCCTGGCGCTGGAAGAGCAGGATGGGGTGCGGGTGGTGGAGTCGGATGAGCTACGCAAGCTAGGCAAGTGATTTTGCATTGATTGGAAGGGCCTAGTCGCAGGCAAGCCTGCTCCCACAGGGGAATGCATTCTAAATGTGGGAGCTGGCTTATTGGGTCGCCGCATCGCTGCGATGAGGCCGGCAGCGGCACCGCTGACCTACAGCCCGCCCGTGGCGTTAAACCCAACACCCAGCACCGTCAACAACGACAGCGGCAACAGCAGCGTATCCAGCAGCGCACTGGCCGGCAGGTCTACATGTGGATAACTCGGCGCCTCAGCGCCAAACCGGTCCTTGGCGCAGCAGCCGCCGTTAATCGCATACAAATCCAGCCGCGTGCCGGCATACACCACCGGCGCGCCGGGCTGTGCGGCATCCAGCGTGCGCGCCGTGGCGCAGCCGGTCAGTTGCAGCACCAAGACCACCAGCAGCGCCTTATTCATCGCTGCTCAAATGGTGCTCGCCCCAACGCGGCAGCATGTCCTGAGGAATATTGAGCAGGTTGAGAATCCGCGCCACCACAAAATCCACCAGGTCATCGATGGTCTGCGGCTGGTGATAGAAGCCGGGCGATGCCGGCAAGATGGTCACGCCCATGTTCGACAGCTTGAGCATGTGCTCCAGGTGAATGCTCGAATACGGCGCCTCGCGCGGCACCAGGATCAACTGGCGACGCTCCTTCAACGTCACGTCCGCCGCACGCTCGATCAAGTTGTTGCAGGCGCCCGTGGCAATCGCCGACAAGGTGCCGGTGGAACACGGCACCACCACCATCGCCGCCGGCGCACCGGAGCCGGAGGCCACGGGCGACATCCAATCTTCTTTGCCGTACACCTTGATCTGCCCCGCCGCCGCACCGGTGTATTCGGTGAGGAAAGCTTGCATCATCTGCACCTTGGGCGGCAACGTGACATCCGTCTCGGTGGCCAGCACCAGTTGCGCGGCCTTAGAGATCAAAAAATGCACCTCGCGGTCTTCGCGCACCAGGCAATCGAGCAGGCGCAAGCCGTACGGCGCGCCGGAGGCACCGGTCATCGCCAGGGTAATGCGTTCCGGGCCGCTCACTTCAACGCCTCGGCCAGTTTGCCGTGCAGGCCGCCGAAGCCGCCGTTGCTCATCACCACCACATGGGTACCGGGCTTGGCCTGGTGCTTGACGTGTTTAATGATGCCCTCGATAGAGTCGCAGACGGTTGATGGCACCGTGCACAGCGCGGCGATGGCCGGCAAGTCCCAGCCAAGATTGGTCGGTGCATACCAGACCACCTGGTCGGCATCGTTGACGCTTTCCGGCAGGCCATCGCGGTGTGCCCCCAGCTTCATGGAGTTGGAACGCGGCTCGACTATCGCAATGATATTCGCGTCACCGACCTGCTTGCGCAGGCCATCCAGCGTGGTGGCAATCGCCGTCGGGTGGTGGGCAAAGTCGTCGTAGATGGTAATCCCATTCACGTCAGCGACCTTTTCCATACGGCGTTTCACGCTTTTAAACGCGCTCAACGCGGCGATACCCATCGACGGCACCACGCCCACATGCCGCGCGGCCGCCAGGGTGACCAGGGCGTTCGCGACATTGTGCTGGCCGGTCATGCCCCAATCGACGATGCCTTGGGCTTGCCCTTCAAACAGCACTTCAAATTTAGAGCCGTCCTCGCTGAGCAACTTGACCTGCCACTGGCCGCCCGCGCCGGTGGTTTGTACCGGGGTCCAGCAGCCCATCTCGATCACCCGCTGCAATGCAGGCTCGGTGGTCGGATGGATGACCAGGCCTTCGCTTGGGATGGTGCGCACCAAGTGATGGAACTGCCGCTCGATGGCCGGCAGATCGGGAAAAATGTCCGCGTGATCGAACTCAAGGTTATTCAGGATCGCCGTGCGCGGGCGGTAATGGACGAACTTGGAGCGCTTGTCGAAGAACGCACTGTCGTATTCGTCCGCCTCGATCACAAAGAACGGTGTGTCGCCCAAACGCGCCGACACCGAGAAGTTTTGCGGCACGCCGCCGATCAGGAAGCCCGGGCTCATGCCCGCGTGCTCCAGCACCCAAGCCAGCATGCTGCTGGTGGTGGTTTTGCCGTGAGTGCCGGCCACCGCGAGCACCCAGCGACCTTGCAGCACATGGTCTGCCAGCCACTGGGGGCCAGAGACATACGGCAACCCTTTATTGAGTACGTATTCGACCGCTGGGTTGCCACGCACCATGGCGTTGCCGATCACCACCAGGTCCGGGACCGGGTCGAATTGCGCAGGATCGTAGCCTTGGGTCAACTCGATACCCTGGGCCTGCAGTTGCGTGCTCATGGGCGGGTAAACGTTGGCGTCGGAGCCGGTGACGTGGTGGCCCAGCTCTTTGGCCAGAACCGCCATCGAGCCCATGAAAGTGCCACAGATACCGAGAATATGAATGTGCATAGTTGACCTCTTAAACATCGAGGCAGGTTAGCGCAGGGAGTAGGAAATCGCACTCTTTAGGTGGGGGCGTTCATACGTAGGGCGTAATTGCGAGCCTTGTCAGCCTTATCGAAAGCGCTGCCGCGTACGATATGAGCGTGCGCACATCGACACAACAGCGCTTTTGGACGGATACCTATTGCCTGAGTCACCCTTCAGGCATTAAAAACCGACATTGACCTATACCGATACGGTTTCACTCTTCACGTTCGCCTTATTAATGGCGGCTATGGTCGCGTTGAGGGCTGCCATTCTGGGCTCCAAGCTCGCTGCTCGGCTTTTGATGTCGTCCAGTTGCCCACCCGTTGAAGCTGCCTGAAACGCAATATCTCGCTTCTGAGCTTCTTTAGCGAACTCCGGCTCAAGGTAGTCAAGCATTTCCTCAAGGTAGTCCATACGTTCATCATTTGTTTTTGATATCCATTCCACGCTTGGTCCATGAAACTCTTCTGAACGAAGTACAGCCAAGGAGTGTAGTAATAGGAAAACGCTCTTCTGACTATGATCAACCACCCGTCCTTCCATAACACGTTGTTCTGTGGCAGGCGTCGCTGGCGGATTAATGAGCGGCTTGAGGACTTCGAGAACAATGTTGGCGCCAAATGTCCCGACAATCGTGAGGGGCACTGTGATCGATGCCGTAATTCCAGCGACCTTTGCAATATCCTTACGCTGGAGTGAAAGCGCCCGGTCGGCTTTCGCACCGCTGGCCTTCGATAAGGTCTTTGCGTTCTCTTCCAGGGCATGCGAAGAAAAAGGTTCAACCTCCCTGCCATTCACTTGACCTGGCGCCGGCTGAGCAAATAATTTATCTCGAGCTTCAGCATCTTTTTGAATTTGCCACTTTTGTTGTTGCGCCTCTTTATATTGATCCAAACCTGGGGATTCGTGGGCATTGCCATCGACAACGTCTCCAGGCTGTCGGGTGCCACTTGCGTGCCCAGGCCCTGCGAAGCTGCCAACTTTTGAGTCAACGAAGTTCTGATCAAAATGCTCATTGCCAGTGCCCGGCTTAGGTCCTGATGCGTCTCCTATCTTCGCAGTATCAACGGACTTAACAGCGGGAGGTGACTCGACGCGCCGGGTCCACCCCCCACTCATAAAGTCCCCAATTTTCGAGAATGCGACGGCCCTTACGGATGCATTTGAAAATATCATAATGATTTACCTAATGGTTGTTTGACATTAGAAAGTCATCCATTTCCTTCATAGACTACGTGATATAAAAGACTCAACCCGTTCCAAAACACTCAACAACAATATATTTCACTCTCACCGACAGCCCCCTGACCAGACACATAATTAAGCAATAATAAAGACGCGTCACACCTACCAAAAACACACCCAAAGCGGGTGTATACTCAGCCAGTTAACAAGCGCTTTCTTATTGCGATACGAACCGTTACAGGGGGATCGCACGCTAGGCTGCTTTATACGAGACCTAAGACTTTCCCTTCAGAGATTCCAGCGCGCTCACTACACCAAATTGTGCTAACTGAGGCCCAAAGGGTGTATTCGTGATTATACTGTACGAATACCATGCGCTCTTTTTGAAAACAGCCACCACGGGGATAAATAAATTATTAGTCTCCGACCGATAAAACCCTTTAACAATATCACCTTCCTTGTAAACCCTTGTCACATCATAGCGCTGATAATGGCCTTTCAATCGAGACAGTACCTCGTCGCCATGATTAAGCAGATATTTAATGTCTTTATAACCAGCACTTGCCCCACGGTTCAAGTTTTTCGCGATATCAACCGCATCCGTATACCCCACAGAGGCACCGACACCGGCAAAAACAAAACTTTTGATGACATGAGGCGCCGACTTACCCGCCCTGTACGCTTTACGCGCAGTATTGAGCCCAGGAAGGATGAACCCCAAAATATCGAAACCGATATTAAAGACAGCCCCTGAGACATTCCCCTTGATCGCATCTTGAATGCCATCATAAAAGGGAATAAGCCCAAGAAAAAAACCCTTTAATTTTTCATCATAGGCGCGCCCTTTTTCAAGCGCGGTGACCTCGGCCGCCACTGACTTAAGCGCCTCATAATCTTTCGTAAAAAACTTACCCACCCCTAGCCCCAGCGAGCCATTTCGCCCGGAAAAATAAGCGCCTGGCACTTTACCGTCTACACGTGGTTGATCCTGTACGTTATCAACTTCACCATATTGCTTATATACATTATACGTGCCGGCAACCCGACCTTTGGAGCTCCCGCCAAAATAGGCACTGTCGTTAGCGTTGTTTTGATCGCCGGGAAAACCTTGTTCCTTGATGAGTTTCCCTAGGGCTGGAAAGTAACTATAGTAGTCAACCGATCCGTCCTGGCTCTGCACCTTCATGAGCAAACCATGCTTCCCTTTTAACGCCTCCAACTCCGGCGCAGTCGGGAGGCGAGGGATACGTCGGGGAAACAGAGAATGTGACGGTTCAAGCTGTGTACCGAGAAAGGGTCGAGACACTTCCATAACACTGATATTCGACTGCCTTATGCGCTCTCTGTCAGCCAACGGTAACAGCGAAAGCTGGTACTTGAACTGAATAGCCCACGCACTTTCATGGGTTTTTTTGTATTCCTGAAATTTTTCATCAAAGGGTTTATTGATATCGGGAATAAGTTCAGACAAGCGCGACTTTAACGCATTCCAAGGAAGGTCCTTATTATTCAGCGACATCCATTTATCCGGCTCAATCGGCCCACTCATATAAATATCAAGCAGAGAGACCGGGTCGTGTTTTACCCCGGGAGACTGCAACACGTTCTTTGTCGGGTCCACGTCTGGAAAAACCCGTTTCAACTCAGCCAGCGCCAACTCTTTTCGAGTCGTTGCCGGCAACAATAACGCTGCACGCGCCCACTCCAGCTCTTCTTGCTGCTTATTTAACGCGTCTTGTGAACGTTTGATGTCCGCGTACGCGTATACGTGGTTGGGCTTACTGTCGATCACGTCATTAGCCAGGCCCCAGGCAATAATAGGGTTGCCCGATGCGGCACTTAGCTGATCTTCGCTCTCCAAGGAGATGAGTGGAGCCCCACCATAAGCCATGATTTGGCTGAACGTCATGTTGGCTGACGCCCCAGGCAGTTGTTGCTCGATACGTAAAGCCTCGATGCAGAAATTTGCCCACGTATGAGAGCCATAAATAATATTAGCGGGGATGTCTCTTACTAGGAACTCAGGGGCAGCAGCCGATAATAATAGCTGCGCGGCAACAGGTGCTGCTTCGACGCCCACCCTGCTTTCAAGATGAATTGTAAAGCGTTTAACAATTTCGGCAGGTGAGGCACCCGCATTGTTTTTGTCATACAGATTATAGCCGGCCACGTTGAAGCGCGACTTGCCTACATCCGGGTCCAGTTCTTGTATAAGCGCGGCATTCACACTCTCAATCGCACTGGTTGGCGTCTCCAGTATCTTGAGCCTTTTTTGTATATTTTGACCCAGCGCCTGCGCCTCAGGTGACCGAATGAGCTGCTCCCGTGCTAACGCGGGGTTTTGGGCCATCGCCTGCCGGGTAGGCGCAGGGATCGCGCTAATCAACATACGCAATAAACTGCCCGTTGCTGCCTCTGATTGAGGATTTGAAACCCGGGGCACTTGTCGCGTCTTCCATTCATCGACCACTGCTCGCATCTTGCGCAGTGAAGTAGCGCCTAACAATCCGACCACCGGCCTTACCCCACCAGAATCCAACTGTGGCGCCCGATGGGCAAGATCAAAGGATAGGGCCAGCGCCATGCCCTGTGCCTGCTTGCTGTTGATGGGGACATTATTCCCCTCCAACTTGAGGATTTGCGCGACGCTCATTTCCCGGCGCTGCTCGCGGGCAAACCGGCCAGAGCGTGAGTCAATGAGGACGTTGACTTTATCCAGGTCGATTTTCCCATTTGCATCGTCTACCTGAGACTTCAGCGCAGTAATCAGTGCATGACGATTAGCATCCTCTCCCAACGACTTCTGCTGCTGCGCTATCGCCTCTGCAGATCGCAGCGACGCATGGGCCACAGGCGCGAATTCAAACAGCGCTTTTTCCGCTAAACGCTTGCGGTGCTCAACGGCCTGCGCAGGCGAGAGGTCTATAGGCTTATTGTAAAATCGCCCCACTGTGTACAGGGGCACCTCGCCGTCCGGCCAGGGGTAACTAAACGCTTGCCCGTATTCGGGCGCGATCGCTTTGGCAATTGACAACAGTGTTCGAGAAATATCTGACCAGCCCGAATCGTCCTTTAAGGAAAAGGTTTGTTCCTTGCCATCTACAATACCGGAGAGCTCCCCACGGGCGGGATGCAGTTTCAAGTGCCTTGTATCAAGCCCCTGTTCTTTCGCCCACGCCAAGAACCCTGGGCCTTTGAACGCGCTGTCGAGTTGTGTGCGCCAACGCCCAAGTGTGGACTGTAGAGGAACCTCAACATTGGGCGGCGCCATTGAGGTCTGATAGGAACGTGTAGCCAATGCTCGTGCGAAGGACTTCGCCACTTGAGCATCAGCACGTGCGCGACGGTCAGGGCTATCAGCCAGCCCTGCATTGCGCTCACTTCGAACTGCATTGCTATCGGTGTCCGCCGGGGCGGTCTTCACGGCAGGTAGGGCGACCGTTTCAACCGACGCTGAAACATGAAGTGGAAAGATCGGTCTTGAGTTAAAACCCGAAACACTCGTCATTTAACACCTCGCAGATAAGATAATGCACTCTTTTTAAGTGGGCACCTGCGATGAAGCAGTTCCTCGCGAACACGCAAACACACCGTGTGTGACACTTCTATGTTAACCCCCGAAAATCATTCATCTGATCACTGAGCAGTGCTAATGCCCACAGCGATATTCAAACGCCCTCTTTATTAAGTACCGCCACTCGTAGCCCAAAAAAAACGCCATTGCATCCAAAGGCGTCGCGTGCACACGACCTCTTCGAATACAACAGCATTTTGGGAACAGCTTTACGCCGCTGACTGCAAAGAGGCAGGTCAGGCGTTAAAAAAGCTCAGGCGCATGCCTTACTACGCTAGAGCGTTGAGCTTTCTGGTGACTTCAGCAGTAAGATCGGCCATAACCGCCAGCCTGCCTTCAATGTTTTTTGCGCGCCCCTCGACGGAGGGTTCTTCGATACGCGAATCGCCCCACGAGAAGTCAACGCCAACCTTTTTGGCCATCTCTACAAAACCACGCTCAAGGTGGATAGTTATAGACTCAAGCGACGTCATACGCTCTGCGTCGGATTTAAGCGCCCACTGAAAGTCTGGCTTCATCTCCTTACCACCCTTCTGAAGACCAGCCAGTATATTCACGGCGTCAAAAACATCGATCTGAAGTTGATCGATAATTTTTGTGTCGGCAAGCGTAGTTTTAAACTTAGCGGAGATATCGTCACCCAAATGCTTTTCGATCGTCTTAGTGATGGCGGCAACCGCCGTTGTTACTGCCGACTGGACGCCTAGCACGATGATGAGCTTTTTAGTATCCGAGAGCTTCTTTTCGGGTGTCACACTTTCATCGGCGTCAGCTTTGACGTCTTCCGACGCGGTCTTTTCTGCCTTGTTTGCGTCAGGGGTAGCGGTGGCTTCTTCAAACTCTTTTTTTGCTTTCTTCAACGTGTCCGAGGAAAACGGCGAGATGGCTTTGCCATTCACGTTTGCGTTGGGCACAGACAAATGTACAGAGGCGGGTTCGACGATGGTGATCTTCTCATACTCAAACTTTCCGAGTTGGTCGCTCTCGACTTTAAACCCAGTTTGCTCCGCGGCAATGTCTTTATCAAATGCACCCGCCCCGGAACTTCCAGGCTTATTTGCGTCAGCGTCTGGTAGTTTTCCAACATCCGGATTCTTATTACCGTCTGGGGCCAGCGGTTTTTTCTTTTTAATAAAATTTACCTTGCTTAGCCTCCCACGTCCCTCTCGACTGAAACGATCACCTTCATCAGCAAACATCTCATACTCTATAGCAGCGATATCCCGGCCAACACTTTTTGCAGCGCTGTCATGGGCAACATCTAACGCTGAAGGTAATACGTTCTGTGGTGCTGGCTTACTCGCAGGCTCAGGGGCCGACTGCTGCTGAGCGAAAGACAACGGCCACACGGTAGAGTTTACAACGTTCATATGATTCACCTAATGATTGATTTACATTAGGAAGCCATCCATTTCCTCCACAACATGAGTGGTAAGTCCACTCAAAGCGTTCCAGCAAAAACCAGAAAAACCAACTGCCAACTTACTTAATTATTGATGCTTTAGAGCACTCCCCCCACCGCATCAACAAGACTGTCCTGCACCAACTGCAAGCCATACGGAGTTTTGGTTATGAGGTTATAACCATACCAACCACCGTTGAGAAAAATCGCTGTAATAGGTTTAACATCACCGGAATGGCCCGTTACTTTGTGATAAAAGTTCCTGACGACATCATTATGTTTGTACACGGTTCGCGCGTCAAAATCTCTGACGGTTCGAGAGAACACCCCGGGTAACGTGGAGGCCAGATTATTTAATTCTCGCCCTGCGGCTTTTATTCCAGTTCGTGCATTTTTTGGCGCGGATAACAAATCATCAAATGAGAACGATGAGGCCACGCCTTTTACTGCCCCAGAGGCGAGTGCCTTAAGTAATCCCCGGCCGGCTTTGAGGGCTTTTCGCGCCTGACCAGCACCGGGAATAAGAAAGCCGAAGATATCGAAGCCCAGATCCAAGACAGCGCCGGAGACATTTCCTTTAATGACCGCCTTAATCCCATCATGGAAGGGAGCCAAACTAAGAAAAAATTCGTCCAGCTTTCGATTAGTTTTTCTTTCCTGCTCTCTATCGGTTACGCCCTTTGCCGCTCTCTTCTCGTGCTCAAAACCGGGTAAAAAATGATGACTGACGGTTGAGCCTAAGTCACGGTACCTTCTGGAAAAATAACCACCCTTTAGCCCCTCTGCTCGGTGAGATGGCACTTGCGATCCAGAACGGTCTGTATTGGGTGACGCCAACCGCTCAACCAGAACCCTTGACCTGGCATGCTCCTTTGGCGGGGCGCCATGATAAGGATTATCGTCAATGCGAAGCACCTCGCCTCGGTCATTGCGCAAAGGCCCCGCCCAGGGTTTCTGCGGCGTGCTTACAAGCGCTTTCGACAGCCGCGGCTCTTTGACTATCTTTGCCAAGAGTGGGAAATAGCTGTAATAGTCAAACACCCCATTACCGCGATCCGCTTGTATCAGTACACCATGACGCCCCGTCAACGCCGCAGCCTCTTGGGGGCTCGGCTCGCTATTAGGCACGAAGCGCTCATGATTATCCGTCTTGACATAATTTTCGCCATCGTACGTTTTACGCACGGCATAGAAGCTGATATCCGAATTATTCAGAATCTCCCGATCGGCGACAGGCAGCAAGGAAGTGCGGTACCTGAACAGCGTATTCCAAGCAACTTGTTTTCGCGCTTTATATTTGGCAAACGCTGTGTCAAATGCCCTGTTGATATCCGGGTTCAGCTCATGAAACTGCTTACGTATCTCACTGTACGGCACCGCCTGTTCGTCATTCGATACCCACACTTTTGTAAATAGCTCGCCCGACATATAAATATCCGCCAGCGAGTAAGCGACGTTAAACGGCCAAAGTTCTTGACTGTCCTGAATGACCTTCTTCTCAAAATCTATACGCTTACCATACTGCTTCTCAAAAACCTTCTTAAACGCCGACAGCGCAAGTTCTTTTCGGATAGGCGCCGATCCCGCCAAGACTTCAGACGCCCACCCCAACTCTTGTTGCTGCTTCTGCAGTGCCTTCAGCGCCAGTTGATAATCTGTCGCTGAATAAACGTTATCCGCCCTCGCGCTGATAAAATCATTCGCAACAGCCCAATCAGTCATCGGGGCACTCCGCACCTCTATGAGCTGATCAAACCCCTGCGCTGAAACCGGTTTTGTTTGCCCAAAAAGCATGACCTGGCTGTACGTCATATTGGCCAGGGCACCCGGCACTTGTTTTTCAATGCGCAAGGCCTCAACAGAATAGTTGAGCCATAGATGCGAGCCATAAACGATATTAGGCGGCAGCTGATTTGCCAAGAACTCAGGTGCTGAGACGGATAACAATATACGCGCCGCAAGAGGCGCCCTCTCAACGCCGACCGTCCCCTCAAGATGACGAGCGAAGCGCTTCGTAATCTCAGAAGGGGTAGCACCGATACTGTCTCGACCATACACATTGTAACCCGCCAGATTATGGCGTGATCTACCGGCAGCCGGATCCAGATCCAGTGCAAGCGCTGCACTTAGATACTCAATGGCGCTGGTGGGCGTTTCAATCCCGCCAAGTTCCTCTTGTATTTTTTTGCCCAACGCCATCGCGTCTGGTAACCGGATGAGTGCATCCAACGCCGCAGCCGGACTATCTTTTATCGCCTGCCTTGTGCTGTCGGGAAGTTTGCGCACCAACCGCCCCATCAAACTGTCCGCACCTTGCCCAGCTTGAGAGGTTGGTGGCACGGGTGTTGATTGAGCTTTCCACTGCGCCACTATTTGCCGAATCTGCGTCTGCGAATCAGCGCCCAACACTGTAGCGCCCGATGACCTGACCAATACCGGCGCATAACCTTTGTCCACAGTGGGCGCTCTGTGCTCAAGATCAAAAGACAGCGTTTTTGCCAAGTTACGTGCGGCCTCTTCGTTCTTTGGCTCATGATAGCCATACGCATCCAGCAGGTCGGCCACACTCACCTCGCCGAGCGGCTCTTCACTCTCATTGAAATACGTTGAGTCGGGGTGGATTGGGACGTTGACCCGGCTTAAATTGATCTTGCCAGCGACATCGTTAATCTGTCGCTCCAGCGCCGTAATGAGTGCGTGAGTGTTAGCCTCATCACCTAACGCTATTTTTTGCTCTTGCAATGCGTCTGGAGATCGTTGCGAGGCATAAGTCATATGCTCGAAAGCGAAGCTCGCGTGCTCTTCCAACTTTTTAAGTTGCGCAGTGGCCTCCAGTACTGTGTGCAGGACCGGCTGATTGTAAAACCGGCTCACTTCGAACATCGGCACCTTGCCCTCAGGCCAGGGGTAATTAAGCGTTTGGTCGCGCCCAGGGGCAATAACCTTGGCGATAGACAACAGTGTATTGGAGACATCGGACCATCCCGAGGTGTCCATTAAAGAAAAGGTCTGTTTCTTATCGCCGACAGTGCCTGTTAGCTCCCCGGTTGAAGGGTTTAACGCCAGGCCAGTTGTATCAAGCCCCTGTTCCTTTGCCCACTCTAAGAAACCGGGGCTTTTGAATGCATGATCCAGTTGCGTGCGCCAACGCCCCAGTGTGGACTCTGGAGCGACTGGAACGTCAGGTGGGTACACTTGGAAGACGTAGTGCGCCGCTGCATGTGCATAGGCTTTCGCCACACCAGCGTCTGCAACTGCACGGGAGCTTAGCGTGTCAGGCTGATCGGCACTGCGCTTCTTGCGACCGCCATCGCCATCCTTATAACGAAAACCTGAACGTACTGACGCTTTACTGATGCCCACTTCTTGCCCGACCAACGTAGGTTTTCCACTCATTTGGCCGGAAGGATTTTCGCTCAACGATGGTTTTTTCTTCTCTGCACTTACCGCTGCGGCTTTAGCGTATTCAGCTCTATAAAAATTATCCCCAAACCCAACAGCACTTTTTATAAAAGTCATTTGGCCATCTCACTGTAAAACGGTCACTTACCGTTCGTACACTGAGTGGTTGCATTGCCTACAAATTACACGGCACACGCGCACAAACATGTACCAAAGAATCTCAGCCAGCAGCATCCTTTCATCTGTAGGCCGCTGACCTCAAGCCTCTCCTACAACCGTAACAAAGTGCTGCCGAGTTGCTGAAAGTGTCGCCACTTTCTTTAATACTTAAACAACCAATGGAAAAAGACCGACAGACTGTAAGTTAAGTTACAGTCCTTCGAACGATTCCATACTTCCGCAACTTTCTGTAAAGTGTGTTTCGGCTCACGCCCAAATAGACCGCCGTGTTAGTCATGTGCCAACATTGGCGCTCCAGTGCATTAAGCAGCGTTAGACGCTCTGCATCACCCAAGGCAAACGTCGTACTCGCTTCAATCACCCGCTCAGGTTGTGCCTGCCGGATGATCATCGGCAGATCCGCGACGCAGACCTTCCCGCCCTCACAGAGGGCAGCCAGTGTGCGCAGTACGGTGCGTAACTGACGCACGTTGCCCGGCCAGGCGAACGTCAACAATGCCTGCCGAGCAGCACCATCGAGTACCACCGGTTGCTCACCTGCTTCCTGTATCAGCAGGAAATCCAGTAATTGCTCCTTGTCACTGCGCTCACGCAAGGGCGGCAGAGCGACTTCCAGGCCGTTGAGCCGGTAATACAAGTCTTCGCGAAAATCACCGTGCTGCACGCGCTCCTGCAGGTTGCGATGGGTGGCGCTGATAATTCTGACGTTCACAGCCTGGGGCTCACCGCCGATGGGCACCACCATTCGATCTTCCAGCACTCTTAATAGACGGGTCTGCAGGGCAAGGGGCATATCGCCGATTTCATCGAGGAACAGCGTGCCGCCATCCGCCTGCTGCAGCTTGCCTTGCATGCCTTCCTTACGAGCCCCCGTGAAGCTGCCGCCGCGATAGCCGAACAATTCACTTTCGATCAGGCTTTCCGGAATGGCGCCGCAGTTGAGGGCGATAAACGCCTTGTCGGCACGCTGACTGGCCTGGTGCACGGCCTTGGCAAACGCTTCTTTACCGCTGCCGGTTTCGCCGTTGATCAGCAGCGGCACGTCGCGTTCGAAAACCTTAACAGCCTTGCGAAAATCATTCTGCAACGCCGGATCGCCCAGGCAGATCCCCGGCAGGCGTGGAGCCTCAGGCTTCGCCATCGGCGCCGCAGTGCTTCGCGCTTGGCCACGTAACGCGGCGAATAAATGCCGGCCATCGCGCGTACGCAGCGGCCAACTGGCCGTGGCGTTAACCCTGGCGCGACCGAGCAACTGGTCCAGCGAACACTCGAAAAACGCCTCCACCGGCTGCCCCAGCAGGCCGCCGCGAAGCTGCCCCAGCAGGTTCAGCGCGCTCTGGTTAACCGCACAGATCCGCCCTTCGCCATCGAACGCCAGCAGCCCCTCGCTGAATAACCCAACGGATTCGGCCTGCAGGTGAAAACGCAGCAGCCACTGGTTTTCAAAATGACGCAGGAAGTAACAACTCTCGATCATCTTTGCCGACAGGTTCACCAGCGCCATGGTGTGGAACTGGCTTTGACGCGACACGGCTTCGCGCGCCGACGACACGTCCAGCACCGCCAGCAATTCGCCTTGGGGGTCGAACACCGGGCTCGCCGAACAGGTCAGGCCGGTGTGGCGCCCGCGAAAATGCTCATCGCGGTGAATGGTCAGGGACTGGCGCTCCACCAAGCAGGTGCCGATGCCGTTGGTGCCTTCGCACGCTTCACTCCAGTCGGCGCCCAGCCACAGCCCGGCGCGCTCGAAAATCTTGCGCTCGGAAGGCGCGGTGACGCAGTTGAGGATCACCCCGCGCGCATCGGTGAGCAGTACCGCATGGCCAGCGCCGGAGAGCTGTTGGTGCAGGCTGTTCATCTCGCTGCCGGCGATGTGCAGCACCTGTTGCAGGCGTTCGCGACTTTCCAGCAGGCGCCCGTGTTCGAGCACGGTGGGGGCGATGCTCAATGCGGGGTCGAGGTGGTAGTCCTCCAGGCAACGCAGCCAGGAACGGGCGATGGACGGGTCGCTGCCGGGGCCTTGGGCAATCTCTTGCCCGCGTGTGACGGTGAGGACTTGCTGGGCGTGGCGGCTGAACTGATCGTTGTGCATGTTCTTATTATTCTCCTTGCGTACTGCTTGAGAACAGCCAGCATCCCCCAGCCATCCGGCCATTGCAATCCCGGGCAGACCCACCGGTCACAGGCTGTACCGTTTGTGGCACAAACTGTCACCCCAGCTGTGCCACACCTGCCACAGCAACGCCTTGCAACAAAGCCCAACCCCTTGATTTACCTGGCCTGCAAAGCAGTGGCCCGACCTTTGCTCTAGGCTTTATCAAGCGCAACACCGCTGTACTCCAATAAACATAAAAGCAGGAGATGCCCCCCATGCGTTACGCACACCCCGGTACTGACGGCGCGATCGTTTCGTTCAAGGCCAAATACGGCAACTTCATCGGCGGCGAATTCGTCGCGCCGGTAGATGGCAACTATTTCACCAACACCTCGCCAGTCAACGGCAAGCCCATCGCCGAATTCCCGCGTTCCACGGCCAAAGACATCGACAAAGCCCTCGACGCCGCCCATGCCGCCGCAGATGCCTGGGGCAAGACCTCGGCCCAGGACCGCTCACTGGTGCTGCTGAAAATCGCTGACCGCATCGAACAGAACCTCGAACTGCTGGCCGTCACCGAAACGTGGGACAACGGCAAGGCCGTGCGTGAAACCCTCAACGCCGACATCCCACTGGCGGCCGACCACTTCCGCTACTTCGCCGGTTGCATCCGCGCCCAGGAAGGCACCAGCGCCGAAATCAACGAACACACCGCGTCGTATCACTTCCATGAGCCGCTGGGCGTGGTCGGCCAGATCATCCCGTGGAACTTCCCGCTGCTGATGGCCGCCTGGAAACTCGCGCCGGCCCTGGCCGCCGGTAACTGCGTGGTGCTCAAGCCCGCCGAGCAAACCCCGCTGGGCATCAGCGTGCTGATGGAACTGATCGGCGACCTGCTGCCACCGGGCGTGCTGAACGTGGTGCACGGTTTCGGCAAAGAAGCCGGCGAAGCCCTGGCCACCAGCAAGCGCATCGCCAAGATCGCCTTTACCGGTTCAACCCCGGTGGGCTCGCACATCATGCACGCGGCGGCCGAGAACATTATTCCGTCCACGGTTGAGCTGGGCGGCAAGTCGCCGAACATCTTCTTCGCCGACATCATGAAAGCCGAACCGTCGTTTATCGAGAAAGCCGCCGAAGGCCTGGTGCTGGCGTTCTTCAACCAAGGCGAGGTGTGCACCTGCCCATCGCGTGCGCTGGTGGAAGAGTCGATCTACGACGACTTCATGAAAGTGGTGATGAAAAAGGTCGAGCAGATCAAACGCGGCGACCCGCTGGACACCGACACCATGGTCGGCGCCCAAGCCTCCGAGCAACAGTTCGACAAGATCCTGTCCTACCTGGAAATCGCCAAGGGCGAAGGCGCGCAACTGCTGACCGGCGGCAAAGTCGAGAAGCTCACCGGCGACATGGCCGGCGGTTATTACATCCAGCCGACCCTGCTCAAGGGCACCAACGAAATGCGCGTGTTCCAGGAAGAAATCTTCGGCCCGGTCGTGAGCATCACCACCTTCAAGGACGAAGCCGAAGCCCTGGCAATTGCCAACGACACCGAGTTCGGCCTGGGCGCCGGTGTGTGGACCCGCGACATCAACCGCGCCTACCGCATGGGCCGCGCGATCAAGGCGGGCCGTGTGTGGACCAACTGCTACCACCTGTACCCGGCGCATGCCGCGTTTGGCGGTTACAAGAAGTCGGGTGTGGGCCGTGAGACGCACAAGATGATGTTGGATCACTACCAGCAGACCAAGAACTTGCTGGTGAGCTACGACATTAATCCGTTGGGCTTTTTCTAACTTAACCCTGTAACGGGCGACCCGCTCTCAACTTGAAATACAATCAAGTATGGGAGCAGGCTTGCCTGCGATAAGCATCACCTCGGTCAGCCAGATACACCGAGTTGCCCGCATCGCAGGCAAGCCAGGTCCCCCATTAGATCGTCGCACGTTCTTGCAACGCGCATTCGGCACACAGAGGCCGAGCTAAAACAATAAGAATGGAAGGTACTTCCCCATGCCTAGCGAACCCACCGGATCTTCCGTCGACTTCGAAAAAGTCGGCACCGACTACTTCCAACAACGCGAACTGAAAAAAGGCGCCGCCGGCTGGGTGCTTTTGGTTGGCCTTGGCGTTGCCTATGTGATCTCCGGCGACTACGCCGGCTGGAACTTCGGCCTGGCCCAGGGTGGCTGGGGCGGCATGTTCCTCGCCACCTTACTCATGGCCACCATGTACCTGTGCATGTGTTTCTCCCTGGCCGAACTGTCCTCGATGATCCCCACCGCTGGCGGCGGCTACGGCTTTGCCCGCAGCGCCTTTGGCCCTTGGGGCGGGTTCCTCACGGGCACCGCCATCCTGATCGAATACGCCATCGCCCCCGCCGCCATCGCGGTGTTTATCGGCGCCTACTGCGAGTCGCTGTTCGGCATTGGCGGCTGGATGATTTACCTGGCGTTCTACATCATCTTTATCGGCATCCACATCTTTGGTGTGGGCGAAGCCTTGAAACTGATGTTTGTGATCACCGCTGTCGCGGCGATTGCATTGGGTGTGTTCCTGGTATCGATGGTGCCGCACTTCAACGTCGCCAACCTGCTGGATGTCCCGGTGACCGAGGCCAAAGGCGCCAGCACCTTCCTGCCGTTCGGCTACGTCGGCGTGTGGGCGGCGATTCCTTATGCCATCTGGTTTTTCCTCGCCGTCGAAGGCGTGCCGTTGGCCGCCGAAGAAACCAAGAACCCCAAACGTGACCTGCCTCGAGGCCTGATCGGCGCCATTGTGGTGCTGACCAGTTTTGCCCTGCTGATTCTGGTGATCGCACCGGGCGGCGCCGGCACTTATGCGCTGATCAAGTCGGGCAACCCGCTGGTTGAAGCATTGGCATTGTCCTACGGCGGTTCGACCTGGATGGGCAGCTTCGTCAACCTCGTTGGCCTGGCGGGGCTGATCGCGAGCTTTTTCTCGATTATCTATGCCTATTCGCGGCAGATCTTCGCCTTATCCCGCGCCGGCTACCTGCCACGCAAACTGTCGCAGACCAACAAAAGCAAGGCGCCGGTGCTGGCACTGGTGATCCCCGGCATTATCGGGTTTGGCCTGTCGCTGACCGGCCAGGGCGACTTGCTGATCTTGGTGGCGGTGTTTGGCGCGACCATTTCCTACGTGCTAATGATGGCCGCGCACATCACCCTGCGCATCCGCCGCCCCAAAATGGACCGCCCATACCGCACGCCGGGCGGCATTTTCACCTCCGGCGTCGCCCTGGTACTGGCCTGCGTGGCCGTGGTGGCGGGGTTTCTGGTGGATCCACGGGTAGTGATTGGCGCCGCGATCATCTATGGAGTATTAATTGCTTACTTTGCTTTCTACAGCCGGCATCACTTGGTAGCAGGCACGCCCGAAGAAGAATTCGCGGCGATCCAGGCCGCAGAGGCCGCCTTGCACTAACTGCCGTAAACCTCGACGCGGGCGCTTTACTCACAGCCTGCCCGCGTCGCCAAGGAGACACTGTATGGCAAGCTTTTCCCACGCGGTGGGTGCACAAACCTACCGCTTCGACAGCCTCAAGGACGTGATGGCCAAGGCCAGCCCGGCGCGTTCCGGGGACTTCCTGGCCGGCGTGGCCGCGCAGAACGACGGCGAACGGGTTGCAGCGCAGATGGCGTTGGCGAACATCCCGTTGAAACACTTCCTCGAAGAAGTGCTGATCCCCTACGAAAGCGACGAAGTCACCCGGCTGATCATCGACACCCACGATAAACAGGCGTTTAGCGTGGTCAGCCACCTCACCGTTGGCGGCCTGCGCGACTGGCTGCTCAGCGACGCGGCCGACGAACATTCCCTGCGCGCCCTGGCGCCCGGGCTGACACCTGAAATGGCCGCCGCCGTCTCCAAAATCATGCGCGTGCAGGACTTGGTCTTGGTCGCGCAAAAGATCCGCGTGGTCACCCAGTTTCGCGGCACCCTGGGCCTGCGCGGGCGCCTGTCGACCCGCCTGCAACCCAACCACCCTACAGACGAACCGGCGGGCATCGCCGCGAGCATCCTCGACGGGCTGCTCTACGGCAACGGCGACGCCATGATCGGCATCAACCCGGCCACCGACAGCATCGCCTCGATCTGCGCCATGCTGGAGATGCTCGACGCAATCATCCAGCGCTACGAAATCCCCACCCAAGCCTGCGTGCTGACCCACGTCACCACCTCCATCGAAGCCATCAACCGTGGCGTGCCGCTGGACTTGGTGTTTCAGTCGATTGCCGGCACTGAGGCAGCCAACGCCAGTTTCGGCATCAACCTGAGCGTGCTGCAGGAAGGTTATGACGCGGGCTTGAGCCTGAACCGCGGCACCTTGGGCCAGAACCTGATGTACTTCGAAACCGGCCAGGGCAGCGCCTTGTCGGCCAACGCGCACTTTGGCGTCGACCAGCAAACCTGCGAAACCCGCGCCTACGCCGTAGCGCGGCATTTCAAGCCGTTTTTGGTCAATACCGTCGTAGGCTTTATCGGCCCCGAGTACCTGTACAACGGCAAGCAGATCATCCGCGCCGGCCTCGAAGACCACTTCTGCGGCAAGCTGCTCGGCGTGCCGATGGGGTGCGACATCTGCTACACCAACCACGCCGAAGCCGACCAGGACGACATGGACACCCTGCTGACCCTGCTGGGCGTGGCCGGGATCAACTTCATCATGGGCATCCCCGGCTCCGACGACATCATGCTCAACTACCAGACCACCTCGTTCCACGACGCGTTATACGCCCGGCAAACATTGGGTTTAAAACCGGCGCCGGAGTTTGAACAGTGGCTGGCGAAAATGGGCATCTTCACGCAAGCCGACGGCAAGGTGCACTTCGGCAACAGCCTGCCACCGGCGTTTCGCCACGCCTTGAAGCAATTGGGATGAAGGAGCCGCCTGTGCAAGTAGAACTGCCTGATAACCCGTGGTTGGAACTGCGCCGCTTGACTCCGGCGCGTATTGCCCTGGGCCGCACCGGCACCAGCATCCCCACCAGCGCGCAGCTGGACTTTCAATTCGCCCACGCCCAGGCGCGCGACGCCGTGCACCTGCCCTTCGACCACGCAGCCCTCAGTAGCCAGATGGCCGAGCGCGGCCGTGACAGCTTGTTGTTGCACAGCGCCGCCGTGGACCGGCACATGTATTTGCAACGCCCAGACCTGGGGCGGCGCTTGAGTGATGAGTCGGCGCAAAGCCTGCGCGACTATGCCGCCGCCAACCCTGGCGGTGTGGACCTGGCCGTGGTGGTGGCCGATGGGCTGTCGGCGCTGGCCGTGCATAAACACACGTTGCCGTTTCTTACACGCATGGAGGAACAGACTCACGCCGAAGGGTGGTCGTTGTCGCCCGTAATTCTGGTGGAACAGGGCCGTGTGGCGGTGGCGGATGAAGTCGGCCAGTTGCTGGGCGCCAAGATGGTGGTGATTTTGATCGGCGAACGGCCGGGGCTCAGCTCGCCGGACAGCCTGGGGCTGTATTTCACCTACAACCCCAAGGTCGGCCTTACCGATGCCTACCGCAACTGCATTTCTAATGTGCGCCTGGAAGGCCTGAGCTACGGCATGGCCGCGCATCGCCTGCTTTACTTGATGAAAGAGGCGTGTCGTCGCCAGCTGTCGGGGGTCAATCTCAAGGACGAGGCGCAGGTGCAGACCATCGAATCGGATGATACTGACCTGATGAAAGGCAATTTCCTGCTCAGCGCGCCGGAATAACCTATTAGCCGCACGATTGCGCTTTTTCGCGCCATTAGGCAGCATCCGGACACGGCCGCTTGTGTGGTCATCACCCATTTGGAAGTTGAGGCCTGGCATGCGGATTACTCAAGCGACCCTGGAACACCTGGACCTGTTAACCCCGCTGTTCGTCAAATACCGCGAGTTTTACGGAGCGCTGCCGTTTCCGGACTCGTCGCGGGCCTTCCTGGAAAAGCGCCTGCGCCGCAAGGAGTCGGTGATCTACCTGGCCCTGGCCGATGATGACGACAAGCGACTGCTGGGGTTTTGCCAGCTGTACCCGAGCTATTCGTCGCTGTCGCTTAAACGCGTGTGGATCCTCAATGACATCTACGTGGCCGAAGACGCCCGCCGACAACTGGTGGCCGACAACCTGATGCGCACGGCGAAGAAAATGGCCAAAGAGACCCACGCGGTGCGCCTGCGAGTGTCGACCAGCAGTGACAACGACGTGGCGCAGAAGACCTATGAGTCGATTGGGTTTCGTGAAGACACGGAGTTCAAGAACTACGTGTTGCCGATCAGTGAGGACTGATAAGGCCAAATCGCTTTTGCTTCCTAGTGTGGCAAGTGAGCTTCCCGTGGCCAGCAGGCCTCCTGTGGCGAGCGGGCTTGCCCTAATGCCGTTCAGTTAAGCGCAGATCCCCTGTGGGAGCGGCGGTGCGACGATTCGACTTGCCCGCGAAAGCGGTGGGTCAGTCAACATCCATGTTTGCTGGGCCGACGTCATCGCGGGCAAGTCGAATCGTCACACCGCCGCTCCCACATTTAATCTTCGCTGCTTTGGACATTGCGTTCGCTTAACTGAACGGCATTAGGGCTTGCCCGCTCGCCACAATAAGCCAGCTCCCACATTTAGATCAGCAATGACCAGAAGATCGAAATATCACGACACGCCCCGCTACAAAACCCACACGCTTTTCACCTTTCAGTACGTATAATGCGCACCTTTCAGGGTTGTAAGAAATACGGCATACCTATGTAGCCTTACTTACCCGAGCTTCCGCACAGGCCTGCTGAGTCGGGCCATTCACACAGGTGCCACCCATGGATTTCAACCCGCTCGACCTTATCCTGCATCTCGACGTCTACCTCGACCTGCTGGTAACCAATTACGGTCCGTGGATCTACGCCATTCTGTTTCTAGTGATTTTTTGCGAAACCGGCCTGGTGGTCATGCCTTTCCTGCCGGGTGATTCGTTGCTGTTTATCGCCGGCGCCGTGGCTGCAGGCGGCGGCATGGACCCGGTGTTACTGGGCGGCCTGCTGATGCTGGCGGCGATCCTCGGCGACAGCACCAACTACGTGATCGGGCGAACAGCCGGAGAACGCTTGTTCAGCAACCCGAACTCAAAAATCTTCCGCCGCGACTACCTGCAAAAAACCCACGACTTCTACGACAAACACGGCGGCAAAACCGTGACACTGGCGCGCTTCCTGCCAATCCTGCGTACCTTCGCACCGTTCGTCGCCGGCATCGCCAAAATGCCGTATCCGCGTTTCTTCGGTTTCAGTGTGTTCGGCACCATTATCTGGGTCGGCGGCCTGGTGACCTTGGGCTACTTCTTCGGCAACGTGCCGTTTATCAAGAAAAACCTGTCGCTGCTGGTGGTGTTTATCATCCTGCTGTCGCTGGTGCCGATGATCATCGGCGTGGTCCGCAGCCGTTTTGGCAACAACTCCTCCGAAGCCAAACCGCAGTAACCTGCGATGTGGTCCCTCAGCGCCTGGCGTCGCCGGCGCCTGCTGGCCAAGCACCCGATTGCCGATGACACCTGGCAACGGGTGCGCCACCACCTGACCTTCCTCGACGGCATCAACGCCGAGCAAGACCAGTGGCTGCGCGAAGCCTGCGTGGTATTCCTCGCCGAAAAACACCTCACCGCCCTGCCCGGCGTCGACCTGCACCAGGAACAACGCCTGCTGCTCGCCGCCCAGGCGAAACTGCCGCTGATGAACCTTGGCGACCTCGACTGGTACCAGGGCTTCCACGAAATCGTGCTGTACCCCGACGACTTCATCAGCCCCCAGCGCCATCGCGATGCCAGCGGCGTGGAGCACGAGTGGGACGGCGAACACAGCGGCGAAGCCTGGCAACAAGGCCCGGTGATCCTCGCCTGGCCCGGCGTCTTGGCCAGCGGCCAATGGGAAGGCTACAACCTGGTCATCCACGAACTGGCACACAAGCTGGACATGCTCAACGGTGACGCCAACGGCCTGCCGCCGCTGCACCACGACATGCGCGTGCAGGAATGGGCCAGCGTGATGCAAAGCGCGTTTGACGACCTCAACCGCCAGCTGGACGCCCACCCCGACGTGGACACCGAAATCGACCCTTACGCCGCCGAAAACCCGGCGGAGTTCTTTGCCGTCACCAGCGAATATTTTTTCAGCGCCCCGGATTTACTGGCCAACAGTTATCCACAGGTGTACGCGCAGCTGAGCCGCTTTTATCGCCAGGATCCCCTGGCCCGCTTGCACCAACTGCAAGCCAGCGATGCGCGCTATCAGACGGAACGCCAAGCGCCGTACGACGTCTGACGCATGGCATCGGCGTCAGAATATGCCTATAATCGCCGCCACTTTTAGGCCAATCCGGCCATGTTCCATGGCCAACTACGGGGGCATCGCCCAATGAGCTACAGCAAGATTCCGGCTGGCAAAGACCTGCCGAACGACATCTACGTCGCCATCGAAATTCCGGCCAACCACGCGCCGATCAAATACGAAATCGACAAAGACAGCGACTGCCTGTTCGTTGACCGTTTCATGGCCACCCCGATGTTCTACCCGGCCAACTACGGTTTCATCCCCAACACCCTGGCTGACGACGGTGACCCCCTCGACGTGCTGGTCGTAACCCCTTACCCGGTTACCCCAGGCTCGGTCATCCGCGCGCGCCCAGTCGGCATCCTGAACATGACCGACGACGGCGGCGGCGATGCCAAAGTTATCGCCGTGCCACACGACAAGCTGTCCCAGCTGTACGTGGACGTGAAGGAATACACCGACCTGCCGCCACTGCTGCTGGAACAGATCAAGCACTTCTTCGAGAACTACAAAGACCTCGAAAAAGGCAAATGGGTGAAGATCGACGGTTGGGGCAACGCAGACGCCGCCCGCGCCGAGATCATGAAGTCGGTCGCTGCCTACAAAGGCTGATACCCGCTCCTCATTGCCCCGGCAATCAAAAAAGCCCCGACTACTCGGGGCTTTTTTTGTGGAAAAAATTAAACCCGAAGTTCAATGTTTAACGCGCAATGTTTAATAAAGTAAAAACATTGAAATATCGCCCTACAACTAAGTAAATCCCTACGTACGCAATTCAACGCATGGTTTATTTGATGTGTTTTCCCCGCCAGTAAACTCGTTGTTTATGAATACATCAGGTGATCGACTAAAAGCACTACTGCGGGAAGTTCATCTTTCCGCCTCCGACTTCGCCAAGAACCGCGGCGTCACGCCTCAACACGTGAACAACTGGTTCAAACGCGGCGTGCCCATGGGCCGACTCAACGAGATCGCAGAACTGCTCTGCGTCTCCAGCCGTTGGCTACGCACCGGCGAAGGCCCCAAACACCCACCGGCCAACTTTCTACTCGAAGGGCCCGCCACAAGCAAAGGACTGCGCACCCGCGAAGAAAGCGGCAAATACCTCACAGGCCCCGCCTGCCTCCCGGAAAAACTCGACGTGGAGATCGCCCTCCACCCCACCTTCACCTCCACCGAGCGCATCCGCGTCTCCCTGCACACCCTCAAAGCCCTCAACGTAAACCCCGACCGCGCCGTAGGCGCCTACATGGTCGACAACAGCATGATCGACATCATCCAACAAGGCGCCACCCTCGCCATCGACCGCGGCCGCAGCCAAATCACCGACGGCGAAATCTACGCCGTCGAACACGACGGCATGCTGCGCATCAAATACCTCTACAACCGCCCCGGCGGTGGCCTGCGCATGCGCAGCCACAACGCCAGCGAACACCCAGACGAATACCTCACCCACGAGCAACGCTTTGAGCAGAACTTCGAGATCGTGGGCTGGGTGTTCTGGTGGTCGACCCTGAACAACCGCCGACCGGTGCCGCTGGATGAACACCTATTGGGCTGGGAAGGCTCTAAATCGGACCCGGAGGTAGGCATGTGAGGTGAATGTGGGTAGAATGCGCGGCACATTTGGCAGGGGGTGGCTTTGCGCTATCTAACCTGCTGGGCGATGCGGAGGAGTTCCCGCAGATGCCCCTACTATTCAGCCAGACGTGATGTTGGCTGAGCGATTTGAAGGCTGGTGAGGCTTGTCAAAAACAAGCTGAAGCAGTCCCCGAGAAGCCGGCCACAAGCCGGCTTTTTTATTGTCCAAGGCAATCTCTCATCATCCACCACCCCACCCTAAAAGCCCCCATAACAAAGGGCTTCAAGTGTTAAGGTGTCCGGTAACGTCCGCTATCACTTGACCTCATCCGAAGGTCAGGTGGGGGGACAGATGGGGGGACAAGAGGGGAAATACAATGGGTAAGCTGAATACGAAACAAGTCGAAAATCTGACGATCCCTGGTACTTATGAGGACGGTGACGGGCTGCGGCTCGTCGTCAAATCAACAGGGCGAAAATCTTGGCTGCTTCGTTTTCAACTGGCAGGCCGTCGCAGGGAAATGGGCTTGGGCTCATTCCCGGAAGTGGGCCTCAAAAAAGCCAGGCAGGACGCCAGCGCTAAACGCAGCCAATTAAGCGACGGTATAGATCCTCTAGCCGCTCGCGATATCGAACGTGCGGCCCAACGTGAAGCCTTAAGGATCAGCGAGGCGAAACAGCTGAAATTTGAAACACTGGCAAACGACTACTGCGAAGCACACGGAGGCCAGTGGTCAGATAAATGGCGTAAAGGCTGGCTACGAAAGCTCGAACTATATGCGTTTGACCATATTGGCAAACTGTCAGCAGAAGAGATTGGTACACCCCAAATACTCAAAGTATTGAAACCAATATGGGCAATAAAAACCAGAACCGCCGACGAAGTGCGCGGACAAATTGAACAGGTTTTGGACGCGGCCAAGGCGCGTAACTTGAGAGAGGGAGAGAATCCTGCTCGTTGGCGCGGGCACCTGGACAATCTATTGAGTCGTGCTCAAAAGAAGAAGGCTCGAAAGCGTGAGCACTTTGAAGCGTTGCGATGGCAGGACGTGCCAGAACTGTTTATTAAGCTCAAAGCAGACAAAACACCGGCGGCGTGCGCAGCTCAACTTTTGATTATGACAAGCGCACGCGCGCACATGGTGAGGTTCGCACGCTGGGATGAGTTCAATTTGCAAACTGGTACGTGGTCCCTGCCTGATGAGCGCATGAAGATGAAAGTGGCTTTCGTAGTCCCGCTCCCCAACGAAGTCGTGGCGCTGGTTAAGAGCATTCAGAAAACCGGCAGCCCCTATCTATTTCCAGGTCAGGGCAAGTCAGGGGTTATGCATGCTAATGCCATACGAACGCTCCTACACAGAATGGAATACAAACACATCACGCGCCACGGCTTTCGTTCTTCATTTCGAGACTGGGCGGGGGAAAGCACCCATTACCCACGCGAGGTTTGCGAAATGGCACTGGCACATGACGAGCGTGATCAGACTGAAGGAGCATATTCCCGCTCAGACTTTCTCGACAAACGTCGCTTATTAATGGCCGATTGGGCTCGCTTTTTAATTGGCCGTTCCAAAGTGGATTCAAAATAATTTCAGTCCTACATCACTGCTATGACACCACCACCATGGAGCTTCACCCCATGTCATTGCAGTGCCCTCGCTGTCACTCACCCAAAATCGCTTCCTTTCACCAAGCCAGGAAAATCGCCGCCGCCATCGGAGCGGTGGGCGGTGCCGCACGTGGCGTCAGCGCTGCACTGACAGGCGGCCACGCTGGCGCTACCGTTGGTGCCATCGCCGGTCCACTC
>NZ_JBJGXU010000110.1:0-8504 GCF_045447305.1 Pseudomonas sp. D47
CCCCGTAAAAAGCTTAGCGCAACACAAAAAGTTGCGTAGATACCCATGGCCATAGCAGGCAAGCCAGCTCCCACATTTGATCTGTATTGCTGGTGAACACTCAGGCCTTGGCCGCCATCGCAGTGACTTCTACACGCATGCCTTCCACGGCCAATGCAGCCACACCCAAGGCCGCACGAACCGGCCACGGTTTGGCGAAAAAGCGCTTGTAGACCTCGTTGAACGCGGCACGGTCAGCCATGTCGGTGAGGTAGATGGTCAGATGCATAACCCGGTCCATGGAACTGCCGGCTTTCTCCAGCGCGACTTTCAGCGCTTGCAGGGTGCATTCGCTTTGCACGGTGATGTCGCCCAGTTCCAGGCTGCCATCGGCGCGGGTAGGGATCTGGGTAGAGACCAGGATGCCGTTGAAGCCGACGACGTCGGAAGAAATCGAGTCGGCATCCGGATCGGGGGTGTAAGACAGGTCGTGGTTGGCCATGGGCGCCTCTGGTTAGCTGTAACAGAAAGGCGCCATGGTCCCCGAAAACTAAGGCAGGGGCAAACCTTGGGTTACACCCAACGGCGGAACAGCACACCGGCATTCACGCCACCAAAGCCGAAGCCATTGGACGGTGCGTATTCCATCGGCATGGGCCGCGCTTCGCCGCGCACCCTGTCCAGGCCGTCGGCGAGGGCATCCGGGTTTTCCAGGTTGAGCGTCACCGGGGCGCAAGTACGGTGAAGATCGCTTTTACATTCACCCATCTGCTGGGCATCACGCTAATGCCGCGCATCCGCAACTGGCGCAACCTGCCTCAACCTATTAGCGGGTCGCCCTCAGCACTGCATCAACCTGCTCAGCCGCGTGTAGCAGAGTGCTGTCGTTTCTAAATCCTCCGATCATTTGAAGCCCTGCGGGAAGCGCCCCGGTTTTCCGAGCGAGAGGGATATTGACTTGCGGCAATCCAAATGCCATCCAAAACTTGATGAAGTCGGAAGGTCCCGTGGCTCCGAGGCCCAACGGGGCGACGATGCCACAGCTCGCACCTAAGACTGCGTCAAAAGGCTTGAATATCTCTTCCAAAACGGGGGCCAACTTGGCTAAACGCCTTTTTGCCGCTGACTCTTGCTCCCAGGTTGTCAGACTAGCGCGCTCGAACATGGCTAGCAGTTCAATGCTCAGTTTGTCCGGATGCATTTGCAGTTCCGGGGAGAGTGATCGGGCTCCCTCGCAATCGTTTATCAGCAGATGGTCATCAAATACAGCGGAAAACTCCTCGGGCAGCAGTACCTCGCTTACTTGATGCCCTGCCGATCGCAGATCTTCTACAGCGGCCTCCAGTGATTTGGCTACGTCCTTGTCCACCTGATCCCAACGGGCCGTACGACAAAAGCCGAACGACCGTAAATGGCTTTCATGAGTGCGCTCCGGAAAACCAGGAATCAAGACTTGAGCCATCAGATCCAGGTCACGAACGGAGCGGCCATACCAACCCACGGTGTCGAAACTTGGCGCTAATGGTTTGATCCCCTCAAGAGAAACCAACCCATACGAAGGCTTGAAGGCATAAAGTCCACAATAGGATGCGGGTTTTATCAATGATCCGGCCGTCTGCGTCCCCAAAGCGACCGGGAAAAAACCAGCCGCCATCCCCGCTGCCGATCCGGCACTGGAACTTCCAGGGGTTCTGTCAAGGTCATGTGGATTGTGGGTAGGGCCGGTATGCATGTAAGCAAATTCGGTGGTGTGGGTCTTGCCCATAATGACTGCTCCGGCCTGGCGCAGAAGTGAGACGACATGCGCGTCACGCGATGGACAGTTGTCATCATAGATAGAAGAGTAAAAACGGGTGGGATGATCCACGGTGTCATAGTTATCTTTGATCCCCACTGGAACGCCTGCCAGGAGACCTTTCTCGCTAGTCGTTGTTAATTGACCCGCTTGAGTGCGCACCCCGTCGGGGTCGAAAGAAACGAAAGCGTTTATGCTCGGCTCGCGCGACTCGACACGTTCAAGAAAATGGTCAGCTACCGTCTCTGCGATCACGACATCGGAACGTACCCATTCCGCAATGGCAGTGGCATCAGAATTACTAAAATTGTGCATATCGTTCCTTTGGGGCACTGATAACCCGACGGCTGATTAAATGGCTGTCTTACAACCAACTGATTGAGTTTCGCGTTACATCTCCAATGGGTGTTCGCCGAGTAGCACCCAACAGAACCCGCCTATGTATTCAGCTAACTGCTGCGGCTACGGCACGACAGACGTCGGCGTCTATACCAACAATCTTGCCCGTAGAATCCGGAACGGAGAAACCTGGCAACCCATCGGAGACGCCGCATTGAATGAAACCTTTCTTCTGAATGGCGTCCAGCGTGGAACCTGCGAGAGCTGCACTGCTGACGCCAATCATGGACGCTGCAGTTAGTGCAACCCAGGTGAGTTTGAAAACATTCATTCCAATACCTCAAGTTTGTAGAGCGTTGTTGTTTTTATCAGACGCTTGAGTGTTGTCGAATGCGGGCAAGCGCTCGACGAATTAATCGTGTGAATGCATCTGAACTTCAGTCACCTCTTTAAGGTTGACCGTTACGGGTATTGCGCTGTCAGGAACACGTTCAAGTTGCGTAAACTGATTCCAAATCAGCGAATCCTTTTATCTCGATAGGATTCCCGGCAGGGTCGAGGAAGAACATTGTTGCCTGTTCACCGGGCTCTCTTGGGAAACGGAGGTTAGGTGAGAGAACAAAGTTCACGTCGCCCTCGATCAGGCGGTCTTTTAAAGCACTCCAATCTGACATTTTCAATATCACGCCAAAATGGGGCATCGGCACTCTATGGTCGCCTACCTTTCCTGTATTACTCACAGAGAATGGTTCGCCCAAGTGCAACGATAATTGATGCCCGAAAAAATTGATGTCTACCCATGTTTCGGTGCTACGACCTTCTTCACAACCCAGCAAATCGCAGTAGAACTGGCGGGAAAGCTCCAAGTCGCGGACGTGATACGCAAAATGAAAAATCGACTGCATCGGTTGCTCCTAAAAATCACCGAAAGGTGGAAATGACTGGACCGGCCGAAGCTTGTGCTGGTTTTATGAAAAGAGATAGCATGTAATTTTTACTTCCATCAAAAGAATTTCTTATGGATACGCGTTATCTGAAAAGCCTCGTCACTGTCGTGGAATGCGGTTCCATCGCTCATGCCGCGCGCGTCGAAGGGCTGACGGCAGCAGCGGTGAGTCAGCGAATTCTCGCACTCGAACGGCAACTCGGCTTTGAACTACTGTCTCGCGTCGGACACGCAGCCAAGCCGAGTGAAGCCTGTCTTGGTCTATTGGCCAGAGCTAAACGCATCGTTCGCGAGGTAGCGCTACTGGCGGGAGACGCCGACGTGGAGGGGCTTACGGGACAGTTGAGAATAGGCGCAATTTCGACCGTTCTGACCGGCTTGCTACCCGGAGCATTGCGGGCCCTGACTGAGTTAGCGCCAGGCCTCAAGCCGGTCATCGTGCCGGGAACATCGCGTTTGTTGTATCAAGCACTTCTCTCAGGCGAACTGGACGCTGCCATATTGGTAGCTCCGCCCTTTGAATTGCCAAAAGCTTTGCATAGGGTGTTACTGCGAAAGGAACCGCTGGTTTTCCTATCGAAGGAAAAGTCCTCGGACAGTATCCTTACTCAACTGCAAACCCACTCATACATTCGGTACGATCCAGATTCGTGGGGCGGACGACATGCTGAGCGTTACTTGGCTGACAATGGCTTGATGCCGACGCCCCTGGTGGATCTGGACGCATTAGAGACAATTGCCATGCTGGTAACCGAAGGTCTTGGCGTCAGCCTTGTGCCGTACTGGTCCGGCTTTGAACAGTGGGGCCATAAGTGCGCTGTGGACCGGGTAGGCATTGATCGGTATGACAGAGAGATTGTGCTGATCAGCCATGTTCAGACTGATCGGCCAAACATGTTAAGTGTTTTGTACAAAGTACTTTCAACAGACTAAAACTCATTATTGATCATGTTGTTTATTGAATAGCTGTTTGCGCATCATCCAAAGATTCGACAGGGCTCAGCAAGGTCCGCGGCACAGTATTTTTCGCCAATTCCATGAGGTTTCTTGAGTTCTAGCGGTTGATCAGTGTTATCGCTGGTCGGCTCTTCCAGGTTTATGCTGTATCGGTTGCTTTATAAGTAGGTGCAGCACTTTCAGCTAGCGTGCTTTCGCGGCGATGGCACCGCCTCGGGTGTCATTGATGTCGGCGCCGTTGACGTAGCGGGTCATGAAGCTCAAGCCGGGCATACCGAAGCTGGCCATGTTGAGGTCATAACGCACGCCCCTGAACTGTTCGCCGCAGGCTCTACGGCGGATTTTTTCAGCGCTGAGCATCGGCAGCTCAAGCGGCTGGAAGGCAATAGCGCTGATGTTCGCCTCGTTGCGCGGTAGGCTCAAGATGAGGTTGGTGGCGGTGAGACGCAAAAATGCTTTGCTACTCCACGGCTGATTAAACGCCGCTTATAAAATAATATGGCAGTCCAAGGGTGGGACGTTATACCTGTTAATCAGCGTCATCCATTGCCACTGGGCAATCATCCAGCATCTTCCATAGGCGATGTACGTTGGCAGGCTGTCATCGTCAGGCCAGATTAACAATAGCCTTTTCGCAATTTCATTATAATCAACGACAAAGTTGTTTAAGTGACGGATCGCCTCATTAACGTGCTGCTGGGGGGTGCCGTGATCTCGATACAATAAGGCGAAATTTTCTATTTCTCCATTTATCAGCTCTTTCTTCAAGGACACGACATCATTGACAAATGACGTGTACAGGCTTAGATGATGGTTTAAGTATAAAAACAGGGGGTTTTCTCTAATGTCAGTTGGCAGTGAAAAGCCCCGCAGCAGGCATATCAATTCAAAGTTGGGTACTATTCCAATTGTCATGCTGCGTTTGAAGAAATAGGCCCTCGTAGCAAACCCTGAATCTGTGTTGCCAAGCTCGATGTCACCTGCAGTAGTGTCCGCAGTCCCCCACACGACGCTGCGCATGTACACGACCCAGGAGTCAATGAAATGGTTCGCATCGCCCAAGGGCGCTGTGGCGTTTATTATTTCTTGCCTGTAATCCAATAATGCATTGCACAGCGGTATAAAATAGGGGTAGCACGTATGATCTATGGTGACGTCGTCAACAGTTAAAATACTGCCTTTCATAATATTGCAAAATACTTCCGTGCATTCATAATTTTTTTTGATGGTGATCAGCTGCCCGTCATTGAAGTGGGCGAAGTTATCCATGATGTCATCGAATAGAAAAATGACAACCCAAAAAATAAGCTGGACTCGTTGGCGTTCAAGCGGAATGTCCGGAGCGCAAATAATACTGATTAGAGCATAATCGATAGCCGTGGCTTTGCTGAATATTGAATCGCTGGTGTTGAACCCCCACGCCGTCATCCAGGCGTAACATTTTTCCTGATACGCTTGGATTGTTTCCGTGCTTGCCGGTTCACGTTGCTGTATCAGTGCCTTCAAAGAAAGTGGGGTGATAATGCGCCCTGCAATCGTTACATGTTCACCCGAGGGCGAGGTGCATTCGCCAAAATCGAAGCTTAGTTCAAATTTATTTGTGCTGTAGGCCTCCCAACGCTCATTTAAACGATGGCCATTGCTGTCATAAAAGCGAAAGTCATACATCGAAAAGTAGACGCCTTGCAGTAATTCTGATGGTTGTCCTGGTCTGTTTTCATAGACGTTTCCGAACGGGGCCATCTTCTTATTGAGGTTGACTGTCATGTCTGCCACTCGCCGTTGTTCTCATGTAGGTAATGTTTCAAGGCTTTGAGTATTTATGTCGAGCAGGTCAATGCTTTTTTAATTTGACCAGATGCAGTAAGCCCTCGATGTAACCATACATGCCAGGGCGCAGTGCTGTGCCCATGCCGTACTTCACCCAGACAGCGGGGGCACCCACGTGGTTGCCAGCTACTACATTTGGCAGCTCGCTTAGTTGTGGTTAAGCGAGGGGAGAGGGGACGTTATGGTTTCGGGAGTATTGGTCTGTTCAAGAGCGAGTGCCAGTATTTGGCGAAAATAAATAGCAATAACGCCTAGGCTTAAAGAGTATATCGAAGGCAGGGGCGAGCCCGTCGCCTGGACGTCCAGCTGTACGCGAGGACGGTGGCCGAATGCAGGAAGTTATTGATGATCAGCGGGCGTATGGAATTCAGCTCGACGCGGCAGATGCAATGGCATGTTGTCGCCAATCACCTGGATCGAGATCATCACCCTGAGGGGAAAAGGAGGTGGAGAGTCTGGCGACTCTCCTACGGTTTGGGGCAGGGTTTTATTCTTTCACATCCATGAACTCTTTCGCCCACGCTACATAGCTTTCCGGCAGCGTGTAGGTATGCGTCAGTTCAGTCGCGCTGAGGTTCGAGGTGCTGCTGGTCAACTTGCGTTGCGCACGCAGGCTGTCGTAAGTCGCCTTGATCGACGCAAAGTAGGCCCCATGCCCGGCTACCACAATGCGCACACCCAACGCGGCCAGGCGTTCGCTGTCATTGAGCTGCGGGTTGCCGTAGGTCACCAGCATCAACGGCACCTTGAGGTTTTCTGCGATCTTTTCAAGGTGGTCGAAGTCTTTGACGCCGACCATGCAAATGCCGTCGGCGCCGGCTTTTTCATAGGCTTTGGTGCGGGCGATGACGTCTTCGGTCGGCAGCACGCCGGCGTTGGTGCGCGCGACGATCGACAGTTGCGGGTCGACCCGCGCCTCGAGGGCGGCCTTGACCTTACCGATGCCTTCCTCGACCGAAATCAGGTCGGTGGATTTACGCCCGAATTGCGCGGGCAACAGCGTATCTTCAATCGTCAGTGCCGCCACGCCGGCGCGCTCAAGCTCTTCGACGGTACGCATCACGTTCAGGGCATTGCCGTAACCGTGGTCGGCGTCGGCGATGACAGGCAGTTGGGCCACACGGCCGATGCGGGTGGCCTGTTCGACGAACTCACTCAGCGTGATCAACGCAAAATCGGGTGCCGCGAGGACCTGCAACGATGCGACCGAACCGCCGAGAATACCGACTTCAAAACCCAGGTCGGCGGCGATACGCGCGGACATGGGGTCGAAGACGGAAGCGGTTTCAACGCAGATTTGTTTGGCAAGCAGTTCACGGAAGTTGCGGCGCAGTGCTGAGTGAGAAATCTTTGGCATGTTCTTTCCTGGCTCTGGTCATCGTCAAGTGACGATCAATGTCTATTCATGGTGGCGCCAGATTACCACGCACACGAACGGGGGATTATGACGTTTGAGTATGAGGCAGGCTTCGAGGACAGGGTTCATCGGTTCACGCTTAGGCGATGGACACGCCTGCTGCACCGTCAAAGGGCATAGCTGCCCCATCCTGCACAACTGCTGTGCCACCTGAGTGCTTAATCCCTGTGGGCGCAATGCCTATAGTGGGTTCAAACCAGCCGAAGACTGAGGTGAACCATGAACAGCGAATTCAAGCCTGACCTGACCCCTGATGTGCCGAGCACACAAGTGGACGCCGAATACTTTGAATACAGCAAGGCCGCCAACCCGATCAGTGCCAATCTGATTACGCGTATTCCTTACCACAGCTTTCCGGCCTCGCTGTATGACAGCGGCCCGTCGCGAGTCGTGGCGCTTGACCTCAGCGATGCGCTGGGCTGCGAGGGCCCGGCGACCGGGCCAGGGCTGTGCGCCAACTTTATTCGGCTGAACGCCGGTGAGTCTCTGGAGCTGCACCCGAATGCGACTTCGCAAGTGTTTTATGTGATCGCGGGGGAGGGCAGCGTTGTGCAGGGCGAGCATGAAATTGCCTGGTCTACCGGCTGCTTTATCGCGCTGCCTGGTTTGCTGCAAGCGCGCTTCAGCGCCTCGCAGGATGCGCGCTTGTACTATGTGCACGATGAGCCGTTGTTGCGCTACCTGGGCGTGACGCGCAGCACCGACCGCTTTGTGCCGACCTTGTATCCTGCCGCCCTGGCCAACTTGAAATTGCGTGAAGCGGCGGATGATCCGCGTGCTCAGGACCGCAGCCGTATCAGCATTCTGCTGGGGAATCGCAACTTTCCACAGACCCGAACCGTGACCCATGTGTTGTGGGCCATGTACGGCATTCTGCCGGCCGGCTCGATTCAGAAGCCACACCGGCACCAGTCGATTGCACTGGATTTCATTATCGACTGTCCCACGGGCTGCTACTCGCTGGTAGGCACTGAACTGGATGCCGACGGGCAGATTCGCAACCCGGTACGTGTTGATTGGTCGCCGGGGTTGGCGTTTGTGACGCCGCCGGGGTACTGGCACGCTCACTTCAATGAGTCTGATACTGAAGCATTTCTGATTCCTATCCAGGATGCTGGGTTGCAGACTTACTTGCGCGCGTTGGATATTCGCTTTGGTTGATGGGGGGGGGCGTTTCTTTGGGGCGGTATGGGTACATATCCGTTGCTGCGGTAACGGCGACCTATGGTTCCGCTCTTACA
>NZ_JBJGXU010000111.1:0-8415 GCF_045447305.1 Pseudomonas sp. D47
ATTATGCGAACCGTCCTATACGGAGCTGGGGGGCTCTGAAGGCTGCTTTTCACCAGGTGATCAGCGTTAAGGTGTTGCTACTAGCAACACACGTTCAGGACGATGACTCCTAGGCTTGGCCATCTGCCTCGATACGAATCTTGGCGCGTGCAACAACGGCCATGGCTTCGGCAATGAAAGCCGCGTCACCGGTGTCGTGTGCATCAGCCAAAAATACAGCTACGGCCTCTGAATCAACCAGCGAGTCTGCTGGGTCATAATCATAAATTGGCTCTGTCATCTGATCACCTGGAGAAAATAATGAACCCGAAACCCAAGGCTAAAAATACGAGCTGGAAAGTCAAATGCCAGGATGCAGCTGATGGCACTGGCGATTTAATCATACCGCTGACTGACGATCTCCTGTCGGCCATCAAGTTGGCCAGCGGCGACAAACTCGACCTGGAAGTTAAACCTAACGGCACGATAATCCTGACTCCAGTTCGTGCGTAGGATCAATTCAGCCATCCACGCGTTTGATGGTTGCAGCCCATAAACGACGTGAGTTGTTACCGATTACACGTGATTTCACTGGGTGCTAATTTCTAATCCTTGAGGGATAGCGTTCAAATTTGGAAGATAACGAGCAAGGATGAGCTACCCCTAGTTCATCTGTTGAGCTACCCTCCTCCTTATTAATAACTATTGAGCATAACTATACTAAATGACTATTTAGTTTAGTTATATTGGTTCAACCAAGACAGGTGTCAGAAAAAGGACCAGCTCTGTGCTGGTTGATACTGTCGAGCTGCTGGTAAACAACCACTTGAAACCAGGAATCTTACCCAGGTATGGCACGCTTCTAACGACGGTTGTATCCAGATCAGAGTAGACACCACCCAAAGCAATAGTCTGGCCAAACGGCGAAAAAACCCGTGAAGTCAGCGAGGTCGTGTTTATCGGAGGAACGCCATTCATGGCATTAGAATAATCAGGCTCATCCTTTGAAAGAATGACATCCAACAGCACTCCCTTGCCGTTCACTATTGGAGTCACATCGAGGGACAAAGCGGCCTGTTTGAACGACGTCGAGGTTGCACCATCGCCGGCCGATTGCTGATAAGGAACCTCAGAACCTTTAACAATTTTGGCTTGATGACGATCAGAGGTGTAAACACGAGGACTCGAAATCACTCTGCCCCTACCCTCCTGCTCCATCGCTGAAAGCCTGGCATCGAGCGTCAAAGCACTTGAGACAATTCCAATAGAACCTATCGCGCCAGAGGCAAAGCCAAGTGGCACAGAACCTGAAACAGTGCCGGCACCGCTGCCGACAGTGCCACCCCATTGGACGCCCAGGTTCTTGGAGTAAGAGCGATCAACCTCGACGATACGAGCCTGGATCATCACTTGCTTTCTAGAGTAATCAACTGCGGTAATCAACGTTTTGAGCTGCTCTAAACGCGGCTTGCCCATCCTGGCAACGATGATCGAAGAACCGTCTTCAAAATTCAGAGTCTCTCCAGGATCAAGGGGAAATGCTTTTATAACATCTGAAGCCAAAATGTTATGCACCTTGAAGATTGAAACATCGAAAGAGTTTGCGCCAAAAGAAGGATTGCTCTGAATTTGCTGATCTTGACCGGAAACGTATGAGTTTGCCGAATATGATTCACCTGGACGTGGATAAGCACTGACCCGAAGAAATTTACCTTCAACTGCGTATAAAATCCCCTTTGTCGAGGTTACATATTCAATTGCTTCATCCCAGCTGACATCCTTCATTCGCATAGAAAGTGAACCACGAATGTTTTCATCTAGCACAAGATTCAAACCACGGTAATCAGCCAAAAGCTGCAGAGCGGATGAAACCGGAATCGTCTGAAAATCAAATGTCAGTTGTTGAGGAGCGGTTTCAGCTTGAGAGAAAGAAACAAAGAAAAAAAGGAATACAGCAGCATTAAAACGACGCAGTACATTAAAGGTCTTCATGGTATGAGTTCCAGGTGGGTGGTGGGTTAATTGGTAGAGGTCTTAGCGCTACGCTAAAGCCCTACCCCAATTAGCCCACCTGTAATTGGATTAGGTTTTTTTAATGACCAATTAGTGATTCTAAAACCGTCAACCAAACAAAAAGCCTCAGTAAAGTCAGGAAAATACCGACAGTGATTGAAGGAGATGTATCGAGAATTTCCATTATTGTCTGCAATCAAAGCAAGAGCCTCGGATACAGCCCTTGAAGATGGATCAGGTTTTGAAGGATGAACGAAGCCAACCAGACGCCAAGTGGTTGAGATTGGCAGTTCAGGAGATTTGGCCGGCTCCTTTGCTTTGCTAATTACTGGATGAGTATCAACCACACCAGGTGAGCCGGAGGAAAAGAAACTTTTTACACCGTAAATACCCAGGCCAATGAACAGAACAAAAGCAAAGACAGTCCCCCAAAGACCATAAGAACGTAGAAATGAACCACTATTGTCAGCCACAGACTCATCACCTACATCACCTGTTTGAGACTTAGTGGCCGATCTATAATAACCAAAAACAGTAGAGTTATACTTACCTGCAATTTGACGGACAAGCTTTGATTTGGGAGGTTTATCCCCCGTAACAACACCAGAATAAGCGTCAACGCGATAAAACCTTTTAGATTTTTTAGTGATAAGAAAAGTTGTTTCAATTAGAGTTCTAGCCCAGCTAGCAAGCTGAGACAAATCCTGAGTAACAAGAATAACCCGCATGGAGTTACCTTTATCGTCAACCATGTGACGATGCTCTGCTAGTAGTGCTTTATCATTAATGTTGGCTTTCTGAACCGTCTGGCCACTTGGCCACCTACGCCAAAGTTCATCGAGAATAAGGACGCATCCATTTTTAACAAATTCAGTAAGGTCAGGACGCTCCCACCAGTCATGAGGCAACAACTCGATAGAGCCACCGAAATCAGCAAGTAACTCGTCAACAAACAAAGGAATATTGGTTACAACATGACGACCTTGCTTTAATGAAGGGATAACAACACGCTCAACAACACTAGAGGTCTTGCCTGAACCTGGTTTACCAACATAAGCATGAATAGCCATGAATCACCCAATAAACGGAATGCGACGAACAAGAAAGCGCAAGACGTAAGCGCTAGTCACAACAGTTATTCCGAAAGGAATTTTCATAATTGCCATGAAATACCAAACAGAAGGAGATATTTGAGAAAATACCTGACCGGCATTGTCGATAAGACCAACGATAAAGCTAGAGCCGATTAGGCTCAGTAAAGCCTCCCAAAGCCAACCAGCAATGGCTAAAGGAACTTCAACAATGAAATCCAATATCTGCTCTAAGATACTCAAAATCCATTTGGCGAAAGCACTCATAAAACCCCCAATTAAAATTAAGCAGACATAAAAATACGAAATGCCAATAAAGACCAAGCAGCGAGAAATACAGCACTCAAAATAGGAGCGATGGACTCAAACAGCGTACAGTGAGAATCAAAAAATATGGGTGTAAAAAATATTGTTATATAGGCAAACGGACAGGTACCACCTCCAGCGGAATTAATACTTCGCGTAAACCCCTCGACAGATTGTCCAAAAGTAGATTGGACATATTTGCTGCTCATTCCAGATACAAAACCATTGTATTTAGCAGCGTTACCTTCGTTCGTGAAACGCTTAGTATCTAGCTGGCCAGGAGAAGTAAATCCAAGCTCGGATCCATCATCTACACCTCCGCCTGTGCCCCCATCGTTACCACCTCCGTCTCCACCAGGATCACCACCTGGATCAGGTGGAGTAGTTACATTAAGTGAGTCACCAACAGAAGGCTGCTGATAACCAGCTTCGCCAGTACAAGCAGAATTCGACGAATCAAGGCCTACAACATAATTGCAAAATCCCGAGGAAGTAGAGCCAGTGTTTAGATAACAAGTGCTCACAGTCGCTGAGGAAGCTAGGTAGGAACACGAATTGTGACAAACATCTTGAGTTACCGAAGAAACAGACCACGAAATATAATATTTATCGGCTGATTTAATAGCTGATGAATCGGGACCCCGTGACTCTAAAGTGTCCGCGCAAGCAATAGTGTTAGATCCGATAACGGAAAACGTAGCACTCTTTGGGGTTCCTCCATGAGTATAGGTATAGGTACAAATTTTCCTAGTTGGAGTGTCTGCTATACAAGCGCCTGGAGTGTAGTTCTTATAGAGCCCAATATCGTCAAACGCGGCAACGTAAACGATTGCAAATTGTTCTGCCGTAGGAGAGTTAGCAGCAGCTGCGCACTGAGTGGGATAAAGGCTAGTCGACGAACAAACCCAGCCAGCCGAAGCACTTGAAGAAAAGACAAGAGCTATAAAGAAAGGTAGCGCAAGGAAATATCTCATTTCACCACCCCGTAAAGACTGCGAAAGCGCAACCTGTTCCGATGCAAAACATCGCGAAGTAATAGAGCTGATCCATTCTGCCCCCCAAATTTTAGAGAAAAAAAGGGCGCCCGAAGACGCCCAGGTGAACTAGAACCGGTAACTTAGCCGCGAAGGAAACCAAGTACGATTTTTGCACCCTTGATACCGGCATAAACCCCGGCGAGGATCCCAGCAACAGCCAGAACACCAACGGAGATAGTGCTGAAATCAATGGAGGAAGTGAGGCCAGTGTAATCCCAGCCGCCAGTCGCATCAGCAGCAAAAACGGAAGGAGCAGAAACCGCTAAAGCAACAGCGGAAATAGCGAGAGGAACAGCCTTGTCATAGGCTTTACGGTAACCACCATGCCCGTTCGCACTAGGTGTCCAGAATACAGTGAGTGCATCATTATTTTTAAACATTGGTATTTCCTCAGGATTGCTTTATGAAGTTTAAGAACGCCCGAATCCCCATCGACATAACCATAAAGCTGCCAACCAGGGTAAAACCGGCGCCGAAAGCTTGGCCCAATACAGTTGGGTCAAGTTGTGAAAGGTCAAATGGGGGAATGTATGGAACAGAAACCCAATCAACCGAGCACGAAGGGGCACCGCCCTGAATAATTAAATCACCAGGGCAATGCAATAAACCGGACATTACGCAGACTTCTGAGGTGCTGGAGACGATGCAACACCAGAACTAATACGACGACCTTGACGAGGGTCAACTTCAAAAATAAGACGGTCATCACGAACTTGTGCGATCACATCACACTCGTACTTTCCGGGCTGAGGGACTTGTTGAGGAGTCTCAGCGTAAAAAGTACATTTCTGAGGATACGGAATATTTGGCAAGTGAGCATAAGCTTCAAACATGCAGTACGGCTTACCAGATTTTGCGGCAGTTCCGCTACGGTGATTACCCGTTACTTCGACCACAATAACATTAGACATGATGATGCCCTTATCTCAGTGTTGGAAAGCCAGGAACAGTGCCAGGCTTACGGTATGCCCAACTTGGGGCGACGGTTTCAGGGTTGCGCCTGAATGTTTTAAATTTTCGTGCCGAACGCTGGCGAGCTACTTCTTGCTCAGCCAGTGCAGATAAAAACAAACGCATAAGACTATTAATCCCAGCACGCTCATCATATTGAGGATTGTTGAGAGCATTTACGAACTCCGTTTCTACTGCAAATCGAAGGTTTTGATAGGTGTCACGATTCATTAAAAACCCATCCATCCAGCAACACTGATTGTTCCTATTTCTTGACGCTCTACAAACCAAATACGCTCAAACTTAACGCCCTGCTCTTTCCGTGCCTCAACAGCCTTAAGCGTTTGTTCGACCTGCTGAGCAAGAACAGGATTGATGAAAGAAGTACGGACTTGCTGCTGCTCAGCCAAACGCCGTCGCTGACCACTTGTGAGCTGGGCACCTTGAAAGCTGACCGTTCTCATGCTGCAACCCGTTGAAGGTGATTAGGGCGCTTATACCAAGTCGGAGGCGCGATTCCTTTGATTGGATTAATTTCACGCATTTCGCGAATGAATACGGTGCTAAACGTTGTAAGATCACATGAATTCCGAATATTAATTCCAATGCGATTAAGCCGAGCAGCATGAGTTTCAAATGAGCGCTGAGAGCAAACAATTTCTTGTCCGTGCATCCAAAGATGGGCATAGGAAGCTGTTACATTGGCGGCCCGAGGGGTATCAACAATATTTTCGAGAAGTAATTGCTGTGCAATGCTTGCCATATCCATCTTAGTCACCTTCAAGCGCTCATCAACGCCAAGAAACTCTTTATGTAGAGTTAGATATTCGCCTTCATCAAAGAGGCCCCAAAAACAAAGCCGTTCACGGCTGAGAAATTCGCTTTTAAGTTCTTGCTCAAATCGGACAATGCCAGTTTCGAGGGCGTAATTATAAATGTCTTGAGCGTATTTAAATTCTGGCGAGTTTTCGCCGAATGCTTTCTTAACTTTAGGCATATGTTTATGCAATATTTCGAAAGCTTTGTCATAAGCTTTACGATATTGCAGCCGAGCGCCCTTACCGTTACCAGAGGTGGTCCAGTCAACAGTTCGACCATTACGGTACAGAAAGCCAATCGAATGGCCGATTCGTTGCGTTGCAAGGCCGCGAAGATACGGAAGCTCGTTACCCTCCCCCACAGCAATATTTGTAGTTAAGTCGATTCGATGAATAGTGCAGCCATCAGCCCAAATGTGGGAGGTTTTAGCGCCCGATTGACCTTGGCGAATCTCAGTGCGCGTGCAACGGGTGAAAGCAGGAAGGCCGTACTCTGCGAGAAGATCGTTATAGACCGTGATGCACTGTTCAATGGTCTCGAAACCCCAGAGGTTGTCATGACGATTGATACGTGACGGATTGCCATCGACAGTGATTCTCCTACCAGAAATCCGAATTTTGATCGTAGAGCTATAGCTGCCCTCATGCGTAACCGGGCGAAAAGACGTGCTCAACAGCTCGTTGGTAAACGTGTCGACAGCTAGGAACGAGGTGTCCGAAATAATTGGAAGATCAAAATCATATTCCTGAGACACCTTGAGCCAATCGATAAACATCCGTGAACCCCAACCGCCGCACTGATTTTGTGATCCGTGACAAAATCACAAATGATCTTTGTCGACTTTATAGCCTAATCACACATGACATTGCAACACGTGTAAAAATGATTTCAGTTATAAATCACACGCGATGGCGAGGTAATGGCAATGGCGAAGACCTACAGGCTCAGGGATGAAGCCGTCGAGGCACTGAACAACAAGCGAATCAAGCTGATCGTCGAACGAAAGGAAGACGTGAAGGAAAGCGACCTGCTGGGCGCTTTGATTTGGAAGCACTTAGGGTCGCTGCGGGCGGAGGACGTGAAGGCATACAGAGAAGCCGTACTCGGGAAGGACTGAAGCGGGCCGATGCTGAAACCGAAGTTAGTTGCGGTAAAGTGGGGGTGTAACAGCACCCCCACCCGCTTCGCTCGTAAACCGAATCAAAGTCCACCATTCCACCCAGGGCGATCAAAAGAATGAAGTCGATAGCAGGTAGGTAGCAATCAGATAGCAGTCTGGTAGCAGCCCGGTAGCAGATAGATAGCCAAAAAGCAGCAAGGCCGCAAACCAGGATCAATTCAACAACAGGGATAGAGCACGATGAGTAAGCAGTACTTAATTCTGGCGGCGTGCGCCTTATTGGTCGCCTGCAAAGAAGAACGAACCCAAGATGTTAGCTACTACCTTTCACACCCGGAGCAACGTCAAGCCAAGCTGGCCGAGTGCGAAATAAATCCGGGCGATAAAGCGGTAACAGCCAATTGCATCAACGCAAAAGAAGCCCAGCACAAAAGCCTTTTCGACTCAAAAAACACTGGGATGCCCAGCATAAAATAGATAAGCCTGTTCTTTATCTGTTGTCTTGCTGTTGTCTTGCTGTTGTCTATCGTTGCTTTTCTGTTGTCTTGTTGTTGTCTATCTGTTGTCGCATAACCTGAACCACTAGGTTTACCAAAAGCGACGAGCTAGGAAATCGGACCTGCCGGGACCTACTCGACAATAGCGCTACACGTCACGGGACCGTGCTGGCTTCGCTAAAAACCCGGGATAAATCTTGGGTGAATCAGAGCGCGAAGTGGCACCACGGCGACTACCGGCAATTTGAACGCGATAAAAAACCCCAGGGTTCTCACGAATGCTGGGGTTTTTCTTTGGGCGATAGACCGGCCGGCTTTGCCGGGTATCGGCGCACCAGGTGCAACGCACTAACGAGAATTTGCGAGGCGCCTAATGCCCTTCGGGCAGATCGAGGTCAGCAGGATAAGTCTCCAAATCTGCCCGGTGTGTAAAGTACGACTTTCGGTGTGTGTAGTACGGAGTTCGGTAAAGCCCCTCAAGTGTTAGCAATGAAGGGCGTCGCATAATGAACGTTATGGCTAAATTCAGCGCCGGGGCTTCGCCATTATCCCGGCGCTAAATTCGTCGATCACGACGGCATAGCTACCATAACGTCACAGAA
>NZ_JBJGXU010000112.1:0-8188 GCF_045447305.1 Pseudomonas sp. D47
AAGTACTCAGACCGCTGGAGAGGAAAGCTCGCTGACAGCGGGTTATGGCAGCACACAAACCGCTCAGGAAGGTAGCGATCTCACCGCAGGCTATGGCAGCACGGGCACCGCTGGCCCCGACAGTTCGCTGATCGCTGGCTATGGCAGTACACAGACTGCTGGTCATGGCAGCGTGCTTACAGCGGGCTACGGCAGTACACAAACGGCGCAGGAAGGGAGTTCGCTCACTGCTGGCTACGGCAGTACCGGGACCGCTGGCCCGGACAGTTCTCTTATTGCAGGCTATGGAAGTACTCAGACCGCGGGTCATGAAAGTAAACTGACAGCAGGTTATGGCAGTACACAGACCGCTCAGGAAGGCAGCTCACTCACTGCGGGTTACGGCAGCACCTCAACAGCCGGCTATGACAGTACACTCATTGCCGGATATGGCAGCACCCAAACCGCTGGTTACCGGAGTGTTCTGACAGCAGGCTATGGTAGTACCCAGACTGCTCAGGAAAGCAGTTCGCTCACGGCCGGCTATGGCAGTACTTCAACAGCAGGTTTCAAGAGTTCTCTAATCGCAGGTTACGGTAGTACCCAGACAACGGGTTATGAAAGCACCCTGACTGCTGGTTATGGCAGTACTCAAACCGCCCAGGACAACAGCTCCCTGACCACGGGCTATGGCAGCACTTCAACAGCCGGCTACGAAAGCTCACTTATTGCTGGCTACGGAAGTACTCAAACGGCGGGCTACAAAAGCACACTGACCGCAGGCTACGGCAGCACCCAAACTGCCCAGGAAGAAAGCTCGCTCACCACTGGTTATGGCAGTACCTCGACCGCTGGCTATAGCAGTACTTTGATCGCCGGGTACGGTAGTACTCAAACGGCGGGCTACAAAAGCACACTGACTGCAGGCTACGGCAGCACCCAAACTGCCCAGGAAGAAAGCTCACTCACTACTGGTTATGGCAGTACCTCAACCGCTGGATATAGCAGTACTTTGGTCGCCGGGTACGGCAGTACTCAAACGGCGGGCTACAACAGCAGTTTGACGACTGGTTATGGCAGTACGTCTACCGCAGGCTATGACAGCTCACTGGTCGCAGGTTATGGAAGTACCCAGATCGCAGGCTACGAGAGCACGTTGACTGCGGGCTACGGCAGTACGCTGACTGCTCAAGACAGCAGTACGCTCACCGCTGGCTACGGCAGTACTGAAACAGCTGGGTTTTCCAGCTCATTGATCGCAGGTTATGGCAGCACCCAGACCGCTGGCTACGAGAGCACGTTAACGGCGGGCTATGGTAGTACGCAGACGGCAGAGCGCGACAGCACGCTCACCGCCGGTTACGGGAGCACAGGAACGGCAGGCCAAGACAGTTCGCTGATCGCGGGTTATGGCAGCACACTGACCAGTGGCATTCGCAGTTTCTTGACTGCGGGTTACGGGAGCACTTTGATTAGCGGGCTTCGTAGCGTACTGACGGCGGGATATGGCAGTAGCTTGACGTCCGGAATGCACAGTAGCCTGACTGCCGGATACGGTAGCAACCAGATTGCGAGTCATCGGAGTTCACTGATTGCGGGCCATGAAAGCACTCAAATTGCCGGGCACAAAAGCATGCTGATCGCCGGCAAGGGTAGCTCGCAAACTGCTGGCTATCGCAGCACGCTGATATCCGGCGCCCACAGCATTCAGATGGCCGGTGAGCGCAGCAAACTTATTGCTGGTAAAGACAGCACGCAGACTGCGGGGGACCGAAGCAAACTATTGGCTGGCAGCAACAGTTATCTCACCGCTGGAGATCGCAGCAAACTGACTGCTGGCGACGATTGTGTGCTCATGGCTGGAGATCGAAGCACGCTCACTGCTGGTAAGAACAGCGTTCTGACAGCGGGTGCCAGCAGCAGGCTCATCGGCAGCCTGGGCTCCACGCTGACTGGCGGGGAGAACTCCACACTGATTTTCAGATGCTGGGACGGGAAACGCTATACCAACAAAGTAGTCAACACAGGAAAAAATGGAGTAGAGGCTGATACGCCGTATCAAGTAGATGAAGATGGAAATATTGTGAATAAAGCAGAGGAGTAATAACGATATTTTCGAGGGGTGTAATACCTAAGCAGCGGGCCGCCGCTCTTTGGAAGGGCATTCTGCACCATGGTGGCTATGAGGTATGTTGAGTATCCACTCGTGGTCGGAAGCGGTCATGATGTATCACGTACTTCTTTGGCTTTTCGTGGTTTGTGTTCATTCGGCAGGACGCCGGGGAGGGTGAGCTCTGTAGGAATATACAACTGTAAGTTATTGATTCTTATAGAGTGAAATGGAGAGTTTGGCACCTTTATAAGAAGTGTGTTTTTCCTTATGAGTCAATTGTCTGCGAGCGTTTCGAGGTCACCTTGACATGGTGGCGTGCTTACATGAACCGGTGCTCTGAGTGAGCACCGGAAGATTGTCAATTATTTGCCTTTAGGCTCCGCGTTCCCGCGTCTGCCTCCAGATGGTTTCCCGGTGGTGCTCGGGAGGTTAGCTACCGCTGGTGCTTTCGATCCGCTAGATTTTCCTGAACTGGATCCTGCCTTTCCGCCGTTTGATTTTGACATAACCATCTCCTTGGTGACGCAAAGTAGAGTTGCACTTCCACAATAGGTGCTTTTTTGGATAGCGCGAATTCGGGAGCAGGACGCGCGCAAAACTCCTGCTACAGCCCCCGTTTTTCCGTTTGCATAAGCACAAAGAGGTGGTTTTTTTGCCGACCCTAAAGGAATCATAATGCCTTTTAAAATCAACAATTTGGGTCGCTACCGTCCCCAGCAGGAGGTGCTATGGATTTGGCGTCACAAGATCTGCCCACTCCTGCATCATGGATCTGCGTTGCTCCAGGTATGCGGCGTGGTTGTATACGTCACGAATGAAGCTACTGTCTGCGTGCGCAAGTTGGCGCTCAATCCAATCCCGGTTATACCCGCGCCCGTTCATCTCAGTGGAAAACAGATGGCGGAAACCGTGGGGTGATTGTTTGCCCGTCAACCCGCATAGATCCATGACGTTGTTGGCGTAGTTGGTTCCGATCGGTGCTGTAGGATCGCTGCGATTAGTGAAGACATACCTAAGCCCGCCGGTTATGGGTAGCATGTCTTTCAGCAATTCGACGGCCTGTGTTGGTAGCGGCACCGCGTGCTCGCGCCGCGCCTTCATCTTCGCCGCCGGCGTTGTCCAGATCGCGGCATCAAGATCGATTTCAGACCACTCAGCGTGCCGGACTTCGCCCGGGCGTGAGGCTGTGTAGATCATCAGCATGATCGCCGACCGCAACTGGTGGCCTGATACGCACTGCTGGATTGTGGCAATGGTATTAGGCAGTTCGCTGAAAGGCAGGAAGGGGTGAGGTCTGTTCTGGGCACCTTTCTCGGTTACAGCGTGCATTTCAGCTGTTGGATTCGCTTCTATAAGACCGGTGGCGATGGCGTAGCTGAACACCTGGCCCATCCGCTGCCGCACTTTTACGGCTGTGACGATAGACCCTCGCTTCTCGATGCGTCGTATCAGGCTGATCACATCGGAACGCTTGATTGAGTCGATCTGCCTGGCACCGAATGTCGGCAACACGTCTAGCTCCATCAGGTTGCTGATGATGCGATAGGTTCCAGGAGATATGCTCCCTTTCCTGAATGCCAGCCACTCGTCATACACCCGGCGGAACGTTCGCCCGCAAGCCTCTATCATTCCTGCCTTTTTTTCCTTCCTCGATTCGCGTGGATCTACGCCGCGCGCAATGTCTTCCCGCGCCTCGTCTCTTAGAGCGCGCGCGTCCTTTAGGCCCGTTTCCGGGTATGTTCCAAAAGAAATTCTTGCCTGTTTTCCAAGCCATGTGAAGCGAAAGTGCCAGCTCTTGATACCGCTATTTGCCACGTAAAGCGAGAGCCCCAGAGAGTCGGGGAGGGTATACGCCTTGTCCTTAGGCTTGGCCTGTCGGGCTGCTGTGTCCGTAAGTGCCACTAGTACATCCTCTCAAAACCATTTTCGATGTACTGAATGATGTACTAACTAAACGGCATTGGGAAGGTATTGAGTGGTACGCGGTGATACTCAAGTGTCTAGGTTTTATGGGGTTTTTGGAGGGTTCTGAGACGGGAGGGTTTTAGGTGGGAGACTACCGTGGAATCTTTGAAGATTTCCACAGTATTTTCAGCTCGGTCAGGTATCTGGCAGGCGGCGAGTTTAGCAGTTTGATCCCTCGCCGGGCATACCGCCCCTCTGCAAGAGGCCTGTGTCGCGTCAAAGTGGCTGCAAACGCTCACCCAGGCCGCCGTTATCGGCCAATTGCAGGAACTCATCGCCCAGGCGTTGGCTCTCGCTCATCGCGGCCTGCCAGTACTTGTTGCGGCTCGGGTCATCGCCCATGAAACGCTTGAAGTCGCTGCGGTCCGGCAACTTGCCGTAGGGCAGGCGCGCCAGGTAGTCCTTGGATGGCGCGAGCAGTAACACATCCTGCAGACCCTGTTGATTGCTGCGCCGCCACGGCAGGCCTTCGTCGAACCAGCCGGGGATGACCCGGTCGGTGAAGTGCGGGTACAGCACGATGTCGTCGCCGTGGTAGGGCAGGTCGAGGTGATAGTCCAGCAGGCCACCGTCGCGGTAGGTGCCGGCGCCTGCGCCGGGCAGGTCGCGCACGCCTTGCATAACCATCGGGATCGAGCCGGATGCCAGCAGTGCCTGGCGCAGGTTGCCCAGCTCCAGCGCGAGGAAACGCGAAGGGAAATCCTTGAGCGGATGCACCGGTGGCGCCTGGCGTGGGTCGTGGATGATCAGCCGCTCGAAATGCCGCGACAGCCGCGCGCGACCGCGCAGGTTGTCGGCAATCACCGACGACAGGCCCAGGCCGAGCCGCCCACGGTGGTCATCGGCGAGCAGGCCGTGGCTTTTGACCACCATGATGTTCAGGCGATAGTCGGGGTTGTCCAGCACCCGCGCATCGCGGCCGGCGAACAGGTCATCGAGCATGCGCTGGCAGCTATGGCTGACCTCGGCCATGCTCACGCCTTTGGCAAAACGCTGTTCGTTGTACAAGCGGCCAAGGTCGAGCAGGCCTTGCACTGGGTCGGGCAGGCAGGCGCTGGCAAACCGCCAGGAGCCGATGGAGGCGCCGATCAGCGCACGTTCGCGTGGCGCACGCGGCAACCAATCGCCGAACAGCGCCAGGTCAAGGCCCTGGATGCCCAGCGCCTTGGGGCCACCGGCGGCGCCGGGAAGAATGCCGACATCCGCAGGCGCCAGGCCTTGTTCGCGAATGCGCGTGAAGGCGCGTTTGCCGGCCTTGAGCGTCAAGGCGGGGAATTTGATGTGGATGGCTGTCATACCGGTCTCTTTTGAAGCGAGCGGGGCAGTATAGAAAAACTCGCAGCGTGATAGGTGAAGAAGAGCGCGAGGAAATTGCCATGGTGGCAATTCAGTTTCAGTTAAGTTGCAGCGGGTACGGTGGCCTGCGTAGGAAAAACATCCTGAAACGGAGACTTATCATGAAGCGCCTCACAGCGCTGGTCGCCGCCGGTATCATCGCCTTCTCGGCGGCACAGGCCCAAGCAGTGGACCCCGACAAGCCACTGAAATTGCCTGGCACTGTTACAATTGTCGCCTTCGATCAGCTGGAAGCCACGGCCCTGGCGCTGCACCCAGGTTCGAGCCTGCTGGACACCGACCTGGACGAGGCCTACGGCAAGTACGTTTATCAAGTCGAACTGGAAGATGCCGACGGCATCGAGTGGGAAGTCGAATTGGACGCGCTCACCGGGCACGTTCTCAAGAATCATCAGGATACGTAATGAAGGTATATCGACGCGCCAGCGGTTGGATGGTGCTGGCGCTCATGGCTTTTTGCTCAAGCCTGGCGGCCCGCGACCTCAACCAGGATGAAGCCTTGGCCTTGCGCCAGCAGGGGGTGATCCTGCCGCTGGAGCAACTGCTGCAACAGGCCATGGCGCGCTACCCGGGTTCCCGGCTGCTGGAGGCCGAGCTTGAGAAGAAGCACGGCCAATATGCCTATGAAGTGGAGCTGGTGACCACCGAGGGCGTGGTGCGCGAAATCAAGCTGGATGCAACCACTGGTGTACTGCTCAAAGATAAGGAAGACGACTGATGCGCCTGCTCCTGGTGGAAGACAACGTACCGCTGGCCGATGAGCTGCTGGCTGGCCTGCAACGCCAAGGCTACGCCGTCGACTGGCTGGCCGACGGGCGCGATGCCGCGTATCAGGGGCGCAGCGAGCCCTATGACCTGATCATCCTCGACCTTGGCTTGCCCGGCCTGCCTGGGCTGGAGGTGTTGGCGCAATGGCGCGCTGCCGCCCTGGCCACACCGGTGCTGGTCCTCACTGCCCGCGACTCTTGGGCCGAGCGTATCGAAGGGCTCAAGGCCGGCGCCGATGATTACTTGAGCAAACCCTTTCACCCCGAAGAACTGTACCTGCGCATCCAGGCCTTGCTGCGCCGTTCCCACGGCCATGCCAACCAGCCGACCTTGCAAGCCGCCGGGCTGCACCTGGATGAAGGCCGTCAGTGCGTGCTGCGCGATGGCGACGAGATTCAACTGACTGCCGCCGAATTTCGTCTGTTGCGCTACTTCATGTTGCACCCGGAACAGATCCTGTCGAAAAGCCACTTGGCCGAGCACTTGTATGATGGCGAGACCGAGCGTGATTCCAACGTATTGGAAGTGCACGTCAACCACCTGCGCCGCAAGTTGGGCCGCAGCGTGATTGAAACCCGGCGTGGCCAGGGTTACCGGTTTGGCGCCGGCCCTGCATGAAGTCCATTCAACGGCGCCTGAGCCTGGGGCTGATCAGCGTGATGGTGGTCGTCGGCGTGGTGCTGGCGCAAACCAGTTTGTGGTTGTTCGAGGCCGGTTTGCAGCGCTACCTGGAAGCCGGCTTGCGCAATGACGCCGAGAACCTGCTGGTGGCGCTGGTGCGTGGGCCGAACGGCGTGCAATTGGATGAACAACGCCTGTCACCGGCTTATCAGCGGCCGTTTTCCGGGCATTATTTTCGTATCGATTTTGCCGACATTCATTGGCGTTCCCGCTCGCTGTGGGACCAGGAATTACCGCGACTGCCCGAAGCCGGGCTCAAGGGCAACTTGCAGCTAGGCCCGGAAGGCCAGCAACTGCTGGTGTTGCGCGCGGACTACAAGCGTTTTGGCCAGTCGATTTCCATCAGCGTGGCCCAGGACTACACGCCGGTGCGGGAAAGTTTCCGTTTGATGCGTCAGATCGGCCTGGTGATGGGCCTCGCGGCATTGTTGCTGGTGCTGATCCTGCAACGGGTGACCGTGCGCCGAGCCTTGCGCCCGCTGGAAACCTCTCGCGAACAGATCGCCCAATTGCAACAGGGCCAGCGCTCGCAACTCGATACCCAGGTACCGCTGGAGCTGGAGCCGCTGGTGGCGCAGATCAACCACCTGCTGGCCCACACCGAAGACAGCCTCAAGCGTTCGCGCAATGCGTTGGGCAATTTGGGGCATGCGCTGAAAACACCCTTGGCCGTGCTGTTGAGCGTGGCATCCAGCGAACAGCTCAAGGCCCATCCCGAACTGAGCAAGCTCTTGCGTGAACAGCTGGAGCACGTGCAGCAACGCCTGAATCGCGAACTCAACCGCGCGCGCCTTGCCGGTGAAACCCTGCCGGGCGCCTTGTTTGATTGCGAAAAAGAGCTGCCGGGTCTGTTGGCAACGCTAAACATGATCCACGGTGAACACCTGGACTTGAGTTACCACGTCACGCCGGGCCTGCAATTGCCGTGGGACCGCGAAGACCTGCTGGAACTGCTCGGCAACTTGCTGGACAACGCCTGCAAATGGGCGGATGCGGAAATACGCTTGGTCATCAGCGAAACGCCGCGCAGCTATCTGCTGGCTGTGGAGGACGATGGTCCCGGCATTCCGCAGAGTCAGCGCGACCAGGTGTTCAGCCGTGGCACGCGCCTGGACGAGCAAATTGACGGCCATGGCCTGGGGCTGGGGATCGTGCGGGATATCGTCGAGGTGTGGGGTGGGGTGTTGCAGTTGCAGGAGAGTGAGTTGGGCGGGCTAAAGGTGCTGATCGAATTGCCCAAGCGCCAGGCCTGACCCACCGTCATCGCGGCGTAGGTATCTACACATCTTTTTATGGGCTGAATTCTTTGGTTGTCGCGGGGGGGCT
>NZ_JBJGXU010000113.1:0-8126 GCF_045447305.1 Pseudomonas sp. D47
AGACCTTTTGCTTACTTTTGGGTCTTTCCAAAAGTGAGCCGCTGTAAGAGCAGAACCCTAAGCAGCCGTTACCGCAGCAACGGATATGTACTCACATCTACCTAAAAACCCCGTCAAAAGCTAAGCGCAACACAAAAAATTGCGTAGATACCCATGCTGCGATAGCGGTGTATCAGTAGATGCATCCAAAGCAGACCCACCGCCATCGCAGGCAAGCCAGCGCCCACAGTTTTAATCTTTGTTGAGTTCGGTAATCGCGTTGATCAACACATTGATATCCGCCGCCGACGTCACCAGCCCCGGCGTCACTCGAATACAGGTGCCAAACTCCGCACCCGTTCGAAGGGTGGTAAACACGCCATGCTCCTTGAGCAACCGGTCCACCATCACTTGCTGATCCCGCCCTGTGAACTTGAACGCAGTGATCCCGCAATACAGGCGTGGATCATCCGGCGTCAGTACCTCAACCCCCGGCAACGGCCGCACCGGGCTCACCCACAGATCCCGCAGGTAATTGACCCGCGCACCTTTAGCGGCCGAGCCACCCAAGGCGCGGTGTTCTTCCAGCACCAGCGGCAAGGTCATCAGCGCCGGAAAATTCGGTGTGCTGTAGGACGTACGCGCGCGTACATCGGTGGCCGGGTAATGAAATTCGCCCATGTCCGGGTCAATATCGGCCAGGCGCTCCGGTGCTATATACAGAAAGCCAAGGGTCAGCGGCGCGCCGATCCATTTATGCAAATTGAAGCCGGCGAATTGAATACCCAACTGCGCGAGGTTGAAGTCGATCTGGCCCAGGGCGTGGGCGCCATCGAGGATCACATCGACGCCATGCTCACGCGCGGCCTGGGCAATCGCCTCCACCGGCATCACCAGCCCGGTGCGATGGGTGACATGGGTCAGGGCCATCAGCTTGAGGCGCGGGTACTGAGCGAACGTATCGCGATAGGCCTGCACCAGGCTGTCGAAACTGGCCGGGTGAGTGTGAGAAATCGCAATAACCTCTACACCGCGATAGCCCGCCAACCAGCGCATTGGGCCTTTGACCGTGTCGTACTCCAGGTCGCTGATCAGCACCTGATCGCCCGGTTGCAGGCAGTTGTAGTTACGGATCAGCGACTGCAAGGCTTCGGTGGCATTGCGGGTGAAGGCGACCGCCTCGGGGTCGGCATCGATCAACCCGGCCAGTTGGCGGCGGATCTCGACATGTTCACCTTGCTCGAAGCGCTGGCGCACATACAGCGAGTTGCTGCGGTTGATAAACGCAACGTGCTCCAGGTACTGCGCGCTTACCGCGCGGCTCATGCGCCCAAAGTAGCCGTTTTCCAGGTTGATCGGGCCAGGCTCCAGCGCATAGCGCTGGGCGATGGCCTGCCAGTGAAGTTCGTTATCTGCATTCCTTGGCATGGCGTGGGCTCTTAATGACGGGGGGCGGGTTTGCCGTGTTTTGCCCGTAGCGGTTCCAGCAGTTCGGACAGGCCGTTGTGGTCGATTTCCTGCATCAGTGCCAGCAACCCGCCCAGTTCGCCGTGGGGGAAACCTTCACGGGCAAACCAGTTCAGGTAGGGGCCGGGCAGGTCAGCGATGATCCGTCCCTTGTACTTGCCGAAGGGCATTTCGCGGGTGATCAGCAGTTCGAGTTTTTCGGGGTTCATGGGCTTCAGTGGTTTGAGTCGAGACCTTGGAAAATACAGGCATTCTGCATGAAGGCCAAATGACAGATCATGCAAATAACGTAGATACAGATGGTTCAATAATTTTCAAGTTGTTGAAATCTAAGGAAAAAGTAATTTTTCAAAACCTGGCACGGGCGCTGCAATCATTAAGACACGTTTCTTAACCCGCACAAGGAATTGAAAAATGACTGACATCAATAAAGAATCGATCTCCGTACTGAACGACCTGATCGAGACCAGCAAAGACGGCCAGAAAGGCTTCGCGACTTGTGCTGAAGACATCAAACATCCAGAGCTCAAAGCCCTGTTTGTGAAGCGCTCCGCTGACTGCGCGACCGCAGCTGCCGAATTGCAAACTGCTGTGAAAGCGTTGGGCGGCGACCCGGAAAAATCCGGCTCGGTTGCCGGCGCTCTGCACCGTGGCTGGGTGGACGTGAAGTCGCTGGTCACCGGCAAAGATGAAGAGGCTGTGCTGAACGAAGCCGAGCGCGGCGAAGACCACGCCTTGAAGGCTTACAAAGAAGCGATCGAGAAGATCAACAAGCACAACCTGCTGGGCATTCGTGACCTGGTTGAGCGTCAGTTCCACGGCGCGCAACGCAACCACGACCAGGTGAAAGCCCTGCGTAACCAGGCTCGCGCTCAGTCGTAAAACCTGCTGCGTAACACCTGTTGTGAAAAAAAATGTGGGAGCGGGCTTGCCCGCGATTGCGGTGAGTCAGTCACTCTATCCAGTGACTGACACTCCGACATCGCGGGCAAGCCCGTTCCCACATTTGCTTGGTATCGACCTCGAGATTGCAATCAGCCAATGCTGATCGGCGGCAGCTCAGTCAACGTCACAACCTGCTGCTTGCGTGGCGCGAGGATTTCCGCCTCGCCGTCCACCACCAGCTCATCGCGCTGGTTGAACACGCGGGTGGCAATGCGCACGCGAAACTTGGGCAGCTTCTCGAGGATTTCCAAACGCACGGTCAGGGTGTCGCCGATTTTTACCGGCTTCTGGAAGGTCATCTGCTGGCCGATGTAGATAGTGCCTGGCCCAGGCAGCTCGCACGCAACGGCCGCGCTGATCAGGGCGCCGCTGAACATACCGTGGGCGATACGCTCCTTGAACATGGTCGCCTTGGCGTACTCGGCATCCAGGTGCACCGGGTTGTGGTCGCCGGACATGGCGGCGAACAACTGGATATCGCGCTCTTCGACGGTCTTGCTGTAACTGGCGGTCTGGCCGACTTCGAGGGCTTCGTACGGGGTGTTGGTTACCTGAGTCATCTAAAGGTGCATCCTGTGGCTAATCGGTAATGTAACTATCTGATTTTAAGGGGCTGATTTTAAAGGAGCAGTTACTCGCAGCGGGTCGGCCTGTGCAACGCCAGGGCCTGCTCGAGCCACCTCAGCACATCTGCTGTGACTTCGTCGCGATTGGTTTCATTGAACACTTCGTGACGCGCCTGCGGGTAAATATTCAGTTGCAGGTTCTGGCAGCCGGCCTCACGCAGTGCATGGGCCAGACTTTTGAGACGCTTGCCTTCACTCACCGGATCACATTCGCCGCCCATTATCAGGAGCGGCAGGCCCGGGTCGATCTGCGTGAGATTGGACGCTTTGCTGATTTGCTGCAAGCCGCCCAGCAGGTCGATCCATAGCTGGTTAGTGCAACGGAAGCCGCAGAGCGGGTCGTTGATGTACTTGTCGACTTCAACCGGGTCGCGGCTGAGCCAATCAAAGGCGGTGCGGGTAGGCTTGAACGCCTTGTTGAACGAGCCGAACGACAGGAACTCGATCAGCGCACTGCGCCCGCGCAAGCCCTGGCGTGCGCGTTCGATTCTGGCAATGACCTTAGCGGCGCGGTACAGCGCCACCGGCTGGAAATTCGAACCACTGAGAATTGCGCCATTCAAACTGGCGCTGTGGTGCAACAGGTAGGCCTGGGCGATATAACTGCCCATGCTGTGGCCCAGCAAAATGATCGGCAAACCCGGCTGCTGCTGGCCGATGTGCTGGTTGAGGCTGGCGAGGTCGCCCACCACTTTGGTCCAACCATCCTTTTCGGCGTATAGCCCCAGCGTCCCTTCGTCGGCGGTGCGGCCGTGGCCGCGCTGGTCCAGGGCGTACAGGCCGTAGCCGGCGGCGCACAAGGCCTCGGCCAGGCGCGCATAACGCCCGCTGTGCTCGGCCATGCCGTGGGACAGCATGATCATGGCCCGGGCTTGGCCTTCCGGCAGCCATTGATTGACGTACAGGCGGCTGCGGTCATTCGCGGTCAGCCAGAAGGTGCTGTGGTTCATGGCGCTTCCTTTGCTCAGAGTCGTTGCAGTGTATAGCTCATCTGCCAGAGGTTGGTGTATCTGCCTACACGTTGGGCGCAAGATTCATACAATAAATGACACAGTTGGTTGTATTTGCCTGTTTGGCCATAGCTGCTAACGTCCTCAAAGCTCCGCTTTTTAAACCTTCATAAAAGCGGCCGGACACACTCAGGTAAGAGGACAAGAATAATGCAACCTGATTTCTGGAATGACAAACGCGCGGCGGGCGTTCCCAATGCCATCGACCTCACCACGTACAAGTCGGTGGTGGAAGTCTTCGAACGTTCCTGCAAAGCCTTTGCCGACCGTCCGGCGTTCAGCAACATGGGCATTACCCTGACTTACGCCGAGCTTGAGCGCCACAGTGCGGCGTTCGCCGGTTACCTGCAACAGCACACCGACCTCAAGCCGGGCGACCGTATCGCGGTGCAGATGCCCAACGTGCTGCATTACCCGATTGCCGTGTTCGGCGCATTGCGCGCCGGGCTCATCGTGGTCAATACCAACCCGCTGTACACCCCGCGCGAGATGCGCCACCAGTTCAAGGATGCCGGCATTCGCGCGTTGGTCTATCTCAACCTGTTTGGTTCGCGGGTGCAGGAAGTGTGCGCCGATACCGAGATCGACTACCTGATCGAAGCCAAGATGGGTGACTTCATGCCGGCCGCCAAAGGTTGGTTGATCAACACCGTGGTCGACAAAGTCAAGAAGATGGTCCCGGCCTACAACCTCCCACGCGCCGTGTCGTTCAAACGCGCCTTGCGCATGGGCGCGGGCCAAAGCCTGACCCGGCACCCGGTGACCCTGGATGACATCGCCGTGCTGCAATACACCGGCGGCACCACCGGCCTGGCCAAGGGCGCGATGCTCACCCACGGCAACCTGGTCGCCAATATGCAGCAGGTGCGGGCGTGCATGTCCCAGGTCGGCGATGACGGCCAGCCGCTGATCAAGGAAGGGCAGGAGGTGATGATCGCGCCGCTGCCGCTGTACCACATCTATGCATTTACGGCGAACTGCATGTGCATGATGGTGACCGGCAGCCACAACGTGTTGATCACCAACCCGCGCGACATTGGCGGCTTTATCAAGGAACTGAAAAAGTGGCGGTTCTCCGGCCTGTTGGGGCTGAACACGCTGTTCGTGGCGCTGATGGACCACCCGGATTTCAAGACCCTGGACTTCTCCCACCTCAAGATCACTAACTCTGGCGGCACCGCCTTGATCAAGGCCACGGCCGAGCGCTGGAAGGCGCTGACCGGTTGCTCCATCGGCGAAGGCTACGGCCTGACCGAAACCTCACCGGTGGCCAGCACCAACCCCTACGGCGGCCTATCGCGCCTCGGCACCGTAGGCATTCCGGTGCCCGGCACGGGCATGAAAGTGATTGATGACGAGGGCCACGAGTTGCCGTTGGGCGAGCGCGGCGAACTGTGCATCAAGGGCCCGCAGGTGATGAAGGGCTACTGGCAGCAACCGGCCGCCACCGCCGAGGCCTTGGACGCTGAAGGCTGGCTGAAAACCGGTGATATTGCGGTGATCGACGCCGATGGCTACGTGAGCATTGTCGATCGCAAGAAGGACTTGATCATCGTCTCGGGCTTCAACGTATACCCCAACGAGATCGAAGACGTGGTGATGGCCCACCCGGCGGTCGCCAACTGCGCAGTGATCGGCGTGCCGGATGACCGTACCGGTGAGGCGGTGAAGCTGTTTGTGGTGGCGCGTGCCCAGGGTGTGAGCCTTGAAGAACTGAAGGCGTACTGCAAGACCAACTTCACCGGGTACAAGGTGCCCAAGCACATTGTGTTGCGCGAGTCATTGCCGATGACGCCGGTGGGCAAGATTCTGCGCAGGGAGCTGCGCGACATCGCTTGATGTGAAATAGGCTTCAAAAATGTGGGAGCGGGCTTGCCTGCGATAACGGTGTATCAGTCACCTAATTCATCGACTGATGGACCGTTATCGCAGGCAAGCCCGCTCCCACATTGTTATTTATCGCGCTGAAAGGCCCATTCCAGAGCGAATTTCAAAGATATAGAATCTTTGCTCTAAAAATGACCACTGGGTATTCTTGAGTCATGTTTATGACTGTAGGGCCCTCTCTTGGCTCTAGGCGGCCCTTGGCAAAGCTGCTACTCTCGGCGCGCTTTGTGACTTCTCGGCCTGCTTGAAAGCGCCAGACTCACCTTAAAAAAACATACACCAATAATAATCGCATCAAATGCGATGATGAATTCGCGTCGCTGAGGAGTGGGCTTCCATGAACGAAGACTTTTGGAAGGATAAGTACCCCGCCGGGATTGCTGCAGACATCAATCCAGACGAGTATCAAAATATTCAGGCGGTACTGAAACAGTCCTGCCAGCGCTTCGCCAACAAACCGGCTTTCAGCAACCTGGGCAAGACAATCACCTACGGTGAACTGTACGAATTGTCCGGCGCTTTCGCCGCCTACCTGCAACAGCATACCGACTTGAAGCCTGGCGATCGAATCGCCGTGCAACTGCCCAACGTCCTGCAATACCCAGTTGCCGTGTTCGGCGCCATTCGTGCTGGCCTGATCGTGGTCAACACCAACCCGCTGTACACCGCGCGGGAAATGGAACACCAATTCAATGATTCCGGGGCCAAGGCCCTGGTGTGCTTGGCGAACATGGCGCACCTGGCTGAAAAAGTCGTGCCCAAGACCGCCGTCAAACATGTGATCGTCACCGAAGTCGCTGACCTGTTGTCGCCATTCAAGCGCCTGCTGATCAACAGCGTCATCAAGTACGTGAAGAAAATGGTCCCGGCCTATCACCTGCCCAAGGCGATCAAGTTCAACGACGTGCTGGCCAAGGGGCACGGCCAACCGGTCAGCGATGCCAGCCCGGCGAGCGACGATGTCGCCGTGCTGCAATACACCGGCGGCACCACCGGCGTGGCCAAGGGCGCGATGCTCACCCACCGCAACCTGGTCGCCAACATGTTGCAGTGCAAGGCGCTGATGGGCTCCAACCTCAACGAAGGCTGCGAGATCCTGATCACGCCGCTGCCGCTGTACCACATCTATGCCTTCACCTTTCATTGCATGGCGATGATGCTGATCGGCAACCACAACATCCTGATCAGCAACCCGCGCGACTTGCCGGCGATGGTTAAGGAACTGTCGAAGTGGAAGTTCAGCGGCTTTGTCGGCCTGAACACCCTGTTCGTGGCGCTGTGCAACAACGAAGGCTTTCGCAAGCTGGATTTTTCCGCGCTGAAAGTCACCCTGTCGGGTGGCATGGCGCTGCAATTGGCAGCTGCCGAGCGTTGGAAAGACGTGACCGGTTGCAACATCTGCGAAGGTTACGGCATGACCGAAACCAGCCCTGTGGCGACGGTCAACCCGATTCAGAACATCCAGATCGGCACCATCGGCATTCCAGTGCCATCGACGGTGTGCAAAGTCATCGCCGATGACGGCGTCGAGTTGGCCCTCGGTGAAATCGGCGAGCTGTGCGTCAAAGGCCCGCAAGTGATGAAGGGCTACTGGCAGCGCGAAGACGCCACCGCCGAGATCCTCGACAGCGAAGGCTGGTTGAAGACCGGTGACATCGCGATCATCCAGCCGGATGGCTACATGCGCATTGTCGACCGCAAGAAAGACATGATTCTGGTCTCGGGCTTCAACGTCTACCCCAACGAGCTGGAAGACGTGCTGGCGACCCTGCCGGGCGTGCTGCAATGCGCGGCCATCGGCGTGCCGGATGACAAGTCCGGGGAGCACATTAAGATCTTCATCGTGGTCAAGCCGGGGGCGACCCTGACCAAGGACCAGGTGATGGAACACATGCGCGCCAATGTCACCGGCTACAAGGTGCCCAAGGCCGTGGAGTTCCGTGATGCGTTGCCGACCACCAACGTAGGCAAGATCCTGCGCCGTGAGTTGCGCGATGAAGAACTGAAGAAGCTGGGCCTTAAAAAGTAACCCAATAAGAAACCCCGCCAATGCGGGGTTTTTTATTGCCTGCTGCTGGCGAAACACTAGCCTCTGTGGGAGCTGGATTGCCTGCGATAGCTATAGGTATCTACACATCTTTTTATGGGTTGGATTCTTTGGTTGTCTCGGGGGCGCTGGGTGCATATCCGTTGCTGCGGTAACGGCTTCGTA
>NZ_JBJGXU010000114.1:0-8042 GCF_045447305.1 Pseudomonas sp. D47
TTTCGATCAGGTACTGGATGTCAGTGTCGGCCGATCTCTCTGAAAAGCTTGAAGTTCATGATCATCTTCTGCAAAAAATGAGCTGTTTCGAATTAAAACGCCATGCTGACGTCAAACCAGACCCGATTGGCGGACTGGGAGCTGGCGAGGTTGTCAAACAGCGCCCGGGCATAGGTCAGGCGTGCATTATATTTCTGAGCAACATTAAAATTGATGTAAGCCCCCGCGCCTTCTAGGCGTAAACGCGCATCACTCTCAGGATTGCTCGCCCAGCTGTTGCGGTTAATGCGGCCTTCGGCGCGATCATAGAACCCGGCCATCGTCAGGTTTTGGCTCCACAGCTGGCTGTTATGGCGAAGCTCCAGGGCGCCTTGTGCCCCCAGGTTGACCGAGGTGCTGTCTGCATTAAATGCGCGCACCCCACCTGGGCCACCCAGCAGCAAAGACTGCGAGCCGTCCAGGTTGCTGTCGCTGAGCTGAGTACGCAGCAACACAAAGGCCGACCACTGGGGCGCAAGGGCTTGCTGCCAGTAGCCATCTATACGCTGCTTAAAAAATTGGCCTTGGCTCTTGCGGGTCTGATGGTCAATTGATTTATCCGTCGCATCGTCATAGCGCAGAAGGCCCAGGGTCGATTTAAAACTGAAGCCCGCCACGCTGTCGTCCCAAAAGCAATAGCCTGAGAGCTCAGCTGTCGTGGACTGGGTATCGCGGTCACGATCCAAAAGTTTCAGTAGGCGGTCATTGAACTTGCTGTACTCATAGCCACCACGCACCTCCAGCCGCCCCCCGTGCGATAACCAGATCGGATGACTTACCCAAGCCGAATAAATATCCGAGTCACCTTTGGCGTCCAGCGGTTCGAAGGCGCCGTTGAGAACGTAGTTCAGGTGCATATAACTGCCGCCAACGCGGGTGCCATTGAAACCTACAGGCAGACTGTAGCCCAGAGCATACTGCTGCAGGCCTGTATGACGCTCCAAGGCTTCGATGGTGGTGACCCCGTCCAGCGTGAACTGATCACCGACTTTCAGTGCACTATTCAAAGCGACACCGGTATAAAGCTGATTGCGCCCTGTGTGAGTGTTGCCGTGGTTATTGCCTCCCACATAGCCGCTGACTCGCTTGATCGGTGCAGCTTGAATATCCAGCAGCGTAGTGCCTGCAAGCTCACCGGCCTTGAGAGTGCCGGCGGCGGACACTCCGGGAAGATCGTTGATTAGATACAGCGCTCGATCCACCTGCGAACTCATGACATAAGACGCATCAGAGCATGGGGCTTTGCAGGTAGCACTTTCGACAAAATGCTGCAGCGCCGCTTGCTCACGGGAATTGCCGGCCTTGACTTGGGGTGGCGCGTAGCGACCTTCAACCACTCGAACGCTGAGGACACCGTCTTGCATGGACTGTTGTGGAATCAGGGCACGCACCGCCAGGAAGCCGCGCTGTCCATAAAGTTGCTCGATGGCCACCGTCATGCGGCGCAGATCTGCCAACGTCACGTCGCGATTCAACCAAGGGGTCGCCGCAGCCTCCACCTCGGATATTGGCACACCCTGGACGCTCTCGAAAACGATTTTCTTGACGCGAATGGTCGTGGCGGTTGTCGTCACAACGTCAGTGGCTACTGCAGTAGTTTTCAATAGATCGGCGCCCTCTGTTTGGGAGCGATCCAAGGACTTAACCGAATCTTGTTGAAGCTGGTTCCCCAGACTGCCGGCCGATGGCAGATCTACCGCCCGCGCTGCTCCGGGCGCAGCGCTTAAAGTGGCGACAAGCAAGGTTAATTTAAAATTATGCAGAGCCATGAAGTATAAACTCAAATTATTTATTAGATATAAGTACAGCCCGCTACAACCTGTTTGCAAGCAGCGAACGGAATGCAAAATATTGAGTTACAAATGCTTTCAAAAAAATAAAACTCACGAGCTTTATTAAATGAGCAATGTATGCGGAACCATGACTAAAACGCACAGAAAAATAGTGAATTGCCGACTTTTCATTAAACTTAATGCGTTAAAGGACGCACGCTACTCACCACCACGGATTGCCTGCTTGAAGGCACCCTAACGATGGAATTTATGCAGGAGTAGCAAAGCGATCAACGCGCTATTACGCGATCACTGAAATTCGCCCAACATTTCATTTTCCAGCATACGCCAGCCCCCTCGAAAAGCTGGTACATTTCCGCAGAAAATTGCCGGTACGCTTAGAGCGGCTGGTCGCGGTAGGAATGGCAGTTACCTGCCCCCCCGCACATACATGGACGCCCCCAGTTTGCCAAGTTTTCAATCTGTGACGGCTCGCAGGTAGAGATTACACTCATACATCCGGACTTTCGGTGCGGCGCTGCCGCTGTCCCTGATGAAATCCGCTGGCCGAGTTCTCAATAGATCCGTGTGCTCGGAGCACGCTGTGCGGGTCAGATTCTCTTGGCCACGGTCTTACCAGTTTTGCCATCAACTCATGATCACCTGAGCAATCGATAGAAGTACTCCACTACGGGATTACGCTGACCTCTCCAAACCGCTCCGACTACGCGACTGCGATAGCCGTCGCGTAGTCGGAGCGGAACTCTCGGTCACTGGATAGTAAGGCCCAGATGATTCTTGCGTTCTTATTGGCCACTGCAACAGCTGCCACATTGGTATTACGCCGCTTGATTAGTCGGATCAGCCAGTTATCAACCGTCTCCTTTTTTCGTTGGGTCGCGTAGATCAGCGAGCGCGATCCCTGGATCAGTAGCGTGCGCAGATATGAATCCCCTCTCTTGCTCATGCCCAATAGCACTGTCTTGCCGCCACTGGAGTTTTGCTTGGGCACCAACCCGAGCCATGCACTCACCTGTCGGCCATTCTTGAAACTTTTGGCATTACCAATTGAGGCCACCATCGCACTGGCCGTGATCGGCCCTATGCCCGGTATTCGGGCCAGCTTACGGCTGTCGTCGTTCATGCGGTGCCAGCCGACAATTTAAATCTCGATCTCGTGGACTTGGCGATCAAACTCCTTCAACTGCTCCAGTAGACGCTCCACAAGCTGACGGAACGATCCCGGCAACTCATTGCTCGCCTCATCAATAAGATCCGGTACTCGGTTGGCTATGTGGGCAATGCCCTGCGGGATTACAAGCCCGAACTCTCCCAACAGTCCTCGGATCTGGTTAACCTGCGCTGTACGAGCTTTCACAAACCCTTGTCGGACGCGATGCAGCGCGAGCACAGCTTGTTGCTCGGTGCTCGGTGCTCTTGATCGGGACGAAACGCATGTTTGGCCGGCCAACAGATTCGCAGATAGCTTCAGCGTCAGCCGCATCGTTTTTGTTCGTTTTCACGTATGGCTTTACGAATTGCGGGGCCATCAGTCTCACATCCTGACCCATGCTGCACAGCTTTCGAGCCCAATGGTGGGCGCTTCCACAGGCCTCCATACCGATCAGGTACTGCGGCACGACGGCAAAAAAGGTGACGACCTGGTCGCGTTTGAGTTGCTTCCTCAGAACGGTCTTACCATGCTCATTAACACACCGTGCACCTGAAATACATTTTTCGCCAAGTCGATACCAACGGTCATAATTTTCATACCGGACGCTCCTCTTGGTTTGTGGTTTCTGAAGCCCTTCCACTATGGCACGTTGAAACCTCTGGCTTGTGGATGGGGGCGTTCCATACCAATAGATCCGTACGTGCGAAACTACCGCAAACGGCTCCTGCCTCAGGTACGTGACGCGAAGCGTTCCTCTGGGTAAGGATGAGTATTACGAGGATTGGGGATATAAAGGTTCGTCAACAGCCCAAAGCGAGACCACTGAAGGCGGTGACGCTGGCTGCGACGCCTGAGGGCTTGCCGCCAGAGACGGCAAATAGCTTTTCTGAACCCGCTAAGACGCACCAGGTTTCCTGGCACCGCGTAGTAATTGAAGTATCCACTGACTACTCGGTTTAGCCATTGACCCTGCATCCGGATTGGCTCATGGCGACGACGATTCAGCTCTTCGCCAATGGCGTGAAGCGTCGCGCGCATTCGCTTCTTTACCGTCAGCCGCAGGATTTGAAAGCGCCCGTTTCTGTGGGTACTACAACAATGAGTGAACCCCAGAAAATCAAATGTCTCCGGCTTACCTAGCCCTCTCTTTCTGCGATTTCTCGTAGCAAAACGACCAAACTCAATCAGTCGTGTCTTCGAGGCATTGAGCGATAAACCGAACCTGGCCATGCGTTCCTGCAACTGCGCCATGAAACGCTTTGCCAGCCATTCTGTCCTGAAACCCACCACACTGTCGTCCGCATAACGTACGACAATCATCTCGCCACGGGCATGCCGCTGGCGCCACTGCCTTACCCACAGATCCAGCACGTAGTGAAGATAGATATTCGCCAACAACGGCGAGATCACTGCGCCTTGGGGACTTCCCTTGGTCGCAGCCACCCTACGGCCATCCTCCATAAAACCCGCCTGAATCCATTTGCAGATAAGCCCGAGCAGGCGCCGGTCTGCAATCCGGTGTCCTAGAAACATCAGCATCCATTCATGGTCGATCTCATCAAAGAACGACGTGATAACGATGCTGCTCGATACTCCAACCAGCGCTTGGCTGGAAGGGTTTACAGCGCTGAAGACTTTCACACCGCCCACGTGCTGGATGATGAGGTTACGGCGTTTGTGGCTGATGTGGCGCGACGGAGGTTGCAGCCAGGCGTACGGTTTGTTGCCGCCATTGACCGTCAATGGCAGGCAATGCCTGCTAAGGCTGGAGTCCGTAACTGTCGTGGCCAAAGATCCACTTTCGGAAAGAATCCAGCCACCACATCCAGTCGTATTCCCGGCACATAGCCATCGGTGGCTGGCTCGGTACAATGCAATGCAAAACGGTTGCCCGACATGCGAATCAATATCGGGCAACCGCTGTTGCAAAAGCTTTGCCCTGCCCGCCACGCGATCGGCGAACCCGTAGCGGGTTAGGCCCGACTTAGATCGTTGGCGGCGTCACCGCGTAGCCATCACTGAGGAAGGTGGTACTGGCATCAGGATCGCCGCTTTGGAAAGCCACTTGGCCAGTAAACTTAATACCTACGCCGCTAGGGATGCCAGGCTGAAGCGTGTTACCCGAGACCAGGCTCTGCGGACTGTTGACCAGCGTATGGCTATCGCTAAATAACACACCGGCCACTCCACCCTGACCGGTGATGTTCAGGGTTTTGTCGGCGGTTAATTGGTTGCTTCCTGCAAAAGTCACCCCCAGGGTATTAGGCCCAAAGCCCTCCCCTGTACCGCTAATGGTAATGTGCTCGGCATGCAACATAGTACCGCCGTGGAAAAACACGCCCGACTGCCCGTGACCGTAAATATCAATACCATTACCCGTTAAGGTGCTGCCCACAAACGCCGCACCGCGCTCATACGCACCACGATCGGCATGGGCGTCGGCTTTCACGCGGATCCGGCCTTTGGCCACATCGGGCGACGTAGCCTTGAGAGTGGAGTCCTCAATGAGTACGCCTGTCAGATGCTTGTGGAATTGAGTTCCGTGTCCTACACCACGCAACTCGATATCCCCAGCGTTGGCCTCCAAATTGGAACCACGTACGGCCAACCGTGCATCGCTGGTCAGAGCGATGGAGCCGTCAGCGGTGCGCAGTGTTGAATCAAATACGCTGAGAAAACCGTTGGCTGTAGCCTTAATATCGTTTTCAGCGGACAAGTGAGCGCCCGTGATCTGGACAGTGTCTTTTCCGCCGATAGTAATATCGCCTTGCGAAGTAACCTTGCCGTTAACTACCACGGCATCGGCAGAAAAGTTGACCGCCCCTTTGAGATCAGCCAGGCTGCTGGCTTCCACTGTGCCCGTCGACACCACACGCCTCACGGCTTGTAGGTTAATGCTGCCGGCTCGTAATGTGCCGCCCATATTTTCAACTTGAGCTCCGGTTGCTGTGGCATCGAGCGTGACGCTCAAGAATGGGTTCTGGGTCGCCATGCTCAGGGTAAACTTATCGCCCGACACCATTTGGATGGAGCCTTCAGGCACTACAATGGTACCGGTGTTGCTGATCATGCCGGCACCGGCCAGAACCACCGAGCCGCCCGTGGCGGCGATAATGGTACCGGCGTTGCCGATTTTTCCTTTCCCTTCGCCCGTAAAGGTGCGATTGCCATTCATGAAGTTGTCCGCGCTTAAAGCGCTGGTGGTCGCCACCAAAGAACCGACGTTGACACTGGCGCCTTTGCCGAAAAGGATGCCGTTGGGGTTAAGTAAATACAGCGTCCCGTTGGAATTCAGGTTGCCATTGATCTGGCTGGCGGCGCCGGCAATCTGGTTCAGGGTAGCGCCGCCGGTGGGCACTTGAAAGTTCACAGAATGACCATTGTCGATGTTAAACGAGTTCCAATCGATAACGGCATTGGCGGAGTTCTGGTGAATCTGCATGGTGTTACCTGCAGAGTGAATCACTGCCTGCCCGTGGGTCACGTTACCGCCATTGGGCAAGCCCTGGGCCAATGCTGTGGCCGCAAGAGCGCCTTGCATAATCGCCAGGCACAAAAGACTCATGGTCCTGGGAATGAATTTTATGGAAGCCTCGCGGGACAATAAACGTTTGAGCGACATATAGGTACCTAAGAAGTCAATAGAAAGAAACGCACAGCCCTGCTTCGCAGTGGAAGCCATTCGTCAGGAAAAATTTGCCATCGAAAGATATCGGTTTAATCCTCCCAAGAATTGGGCGGATCACTGGAATGCTGAAAGTTAAAAACACTTATCTCACAAGAATTCACAGCAATGCGGCACGGCGAGCGCGCACCGCAAACACTGACTCTCTAGTGTGCTGTTCTCGAAATAACTTTTCTTAGATCTCGGCTACACTTTCCCTGTCATTCAGCGCTCGGGGGAACGCAAGTGAACGCCCAAGAAATTGTCCTTAGCCCAGAAGAACAGGCCGAACTGAGCCGCCGAGTACGCTCGGCCACCATCAGTCAGCGCGACGGCCGTCGCGCCCGAGTAATCCTGCTGGCAGCCCAAGGTTGTTCGCGGATAGAGATCGCTCGCTTGACCGGTTTCTCATTCCCCACGATCACCTGTTGGTGCCAGCGTTTTCAAACGCTGCGATTGGACGGTTTGCTCGACAAGCCGGGTCGTGGGCGCAAAACGTCCTTGCCGGCAGACGCCGTGTGTCGTGTCCTTGAGCAGGTTACTCGGCCGCGAATCGGCGAGCCTCGATGGAGCTGTCGGAGCATGGCGCGAGTCGCCGGGATCTCGGCCACCAGCGTGCACAGACTCTGGGCCGCCAATGACCTGAAACCGCACCTGACCCGCACCTTCAAACTGTCCAATGATCCGCATTTCGAAGAGAAGTTTTGGGATGTGATCGGGCTGTATCTTGACCCGCCAGACAAGGCGTTAGTGCTCTGCTGCGATGAGAAAAGCCAGGTTCAAGCCTTGGAGCGCACGCAGCCTGGTCTGCCTCTGGGGATCGGGCATATCCGTACGCAATCGCATGACTATATCCGCCACGGCACTGTCACCTTGTTCACTGCGCTGGATTATCTTCAAGGACGCTTGATTAGTTGCATCGAGCGCCAACACCGGCATCAGGAGTGGCTGGAGTTTCTCAAAAAGATCAATCGCGAAACGCCCAAGCATCTTCAGCTGAATCTGATCGTGGCCAATTACGCCACGCACAAACACCCGAAAGTGCAGGCTTGGCTGGAGAAGCACAAACGCTTCCACATGCATTTCACCCCGACCTCCAGCTCGTGGATGAACATGGTTGAGCGCTTCTTTCGCGACATCACGGTGTATCTGCGTGAGGGCAGTTTAAGCTCGGTTCGCGAATTGGAGAGCTCGATTACCACGTTCCTGGCGTTGCGAAATGCACAGCCGACTCGCTATGTCTGGAATGCAAAGGGAGAAGATATATTGAACAAGATACAGCGAGCCCGTGAGGCGATGGCCTCACAGGCTGGCAGGTAAATTATTTCTAAAACAGCACACTAGCGGCTTGAACCGTATGCAGTGAAATCGCACGCACGGCTCTCAGGGGACG
>NZ_JBJGXU010000115.1:0-7425 GCF_045447305.1 Pseudomonas sp. D47
TATGCCCATCGCAGGCAAGCCAGCTCCCACAGCTGATTTACAGCGCCTGTAAAATCTTCATTCGCCACATCCGCTCCCAGCTTCTACCCTGAGTACATAGCCCTCAGGACTATCAGCACTCATGTACAAAGACCTGAAGTTCCCTGTTCTTATCGTACATCGCGACATTAAGGCCGATACCGTTGCCGGTGATCGGGTTCGAGGCATCGCCCGAGAGCTGGAACAAGAGGGCTTCAGTATTTTTTCCGCCGTGGACTACGCCGAAGGGCGGCTGGTGGCTTCTACCCATCACGGCCTAGCGTGCATGTTGATCGCTGCCGAAGGCGCCGGGGAAAATACCCACCTGCTGCAAAACATGGTCGAACTGATCCGCCTGGCGCGGGTGAGGGCGCCCAACCTGCCGATCTTTGCCCTGGGCGAGCAAGTCACCCTGGAAAATGCGCCGGCCGATGCCATGAGCGAACTCAACCAACTGCGCGGCATTCTTTATTTGTTCGAAGACACCGTGCCGTTTCTGGCTCGGCAAGTCGCTCGCGCGGCGCGCACTTACCTTGATGGCTTGTTGCCGCCGTTCTTCAAAGCCTTGGTGCAACACACCGCCGACTCCAACTACTCGTGGCACACACCCGGCCATGGCGGCGGCGTGGCGTATCGCAAGAGCCCGGTAGGGCAGGCATTTCATCAGTTCTTCGGTGAAAACACCTTACGTTCTGACTTGTCCGTTTCAGTGCCGGAACTGGGCTCGCTGCTCGATCACACCGGGCCGTTGGCGGAAGCCGAAGCCCGCGCCGCGCGTAACTTTGGCGCCGATCACACGTTTTTTGTGATCAACGGCACCTCGACCGCCAACAAGATCGTCTGGCACTCCATGGTCGGCCGCGACGACTTGGTGCTGGTCGACCGCAACTGCCACAAGTCGGTGTTGCACTCGATCATCATGACCGGCGCGATCCCGCTGTACCTGTGCCCGGAACGCAATGAACTGGGGATCATCGGCCCGATTCCCTTGAGTGAGTTCAGCCCCGAGTCGATCCGCGCCAAGATCGATGCCAGCCCCTTGACCCGTGGCCGGCCAACCAAAGTGAAGATGGCGGTGGTCACCAATTCCACCTACGACGGCCTGTGCTACAACGCCGAGCTGATCAAGCAACAATTGGGCAACAGTGTCGAGGTGTTGCACTTCGACGAGGCCTGGTACGCCTACGCGGCCTTCCACGAGTTCTTTGCCGGGCGTTATGGCATGGGCACCTCGCGCACCCCGGACAGCCCGCTGGTGTTTACCACCCACTCGACCCACAAGTTGCTGGCCGCCTTCAGCCAGGCCTCGATGATCCATGTGCAGGATGGCGGCGCACGGCAACTGGACCGCGACCGCTTCAACGAAGCGTTCATGATGCACATCTCCACCTCGCCGCAATACAGCATCATTGCCTCGCTGGACGTTGCCTCGGCAATGATGGAAGGCCCGGCCGGGCGTTCGTTGTTGCAGGAAATGTTTGACGAGGCCCTGAGCTTTCGGCGAGCCCTGGCCAACTTGCGTCAGCACATCGCTGCTGAGGATTGGTGGTTCTCCATCTGGCAGCCGCCATCTGTGGCGGGCATCGACCGGGTCGTTACGGCTGACTGGCTGCTGCACCCGCAGGATGACTGGCATGGCTTTGGCGATGTGGCCGAAGATTACGTACTGCTCGACCCGATCAAAGTGACCCTGGTGATGCCCGGCCTGAGCGCCGATGGCGCCTTGAGCGACTGCGGGATTCCCGCCGCAGTGGTCAGTAAATTCCTCTGGGAGCGTGGGCTGGTGGTGGAAAAGACCGGGCTGTATTCCTTCCTCGTGTTGTTTTCCATGGGCATAACCAAAGGTAAATGGAGTACCTTGCTCACCGAATTACTGGAGTTCAAGCGCAGCTATGACGCGAATGTGAGCTTGGCAAGCTGCTTGCCATCGGTGTTTGCCCAGGGCCCAACGCGCTATCAAGGCCTGGGCTTGCGCAACCTGTGCGATCAATTACACGGCTGTTACCGTGGCAATGCCACGGCCAAACACCTCAAGCGGATGTACACGGTATTGCCGGAAATCGCCATGAAGCCGGCCGACGCCTACGACCAATTGGTCAGGGGGGAAGTGGAGGCGGTTTCCATCGATGCCTTGCCAGGGCGCATCGCAGCCGTGATGCTGGTGCCTTATCCGCCGGGCATTCCGTTGATCATGCCGGGCGAGCGCTTTACCGAGTCGACGCGATCGATCATCGACTACCTGGCTTTTGCCCGGACGTTCGATAGCAGCTTTCCCGGTTTTGTCGCTGATGTTCATGGGTTGCAACACGAAGACGATGGCAATGGTCGTTGTTACACCGTCGATTGCATCAAGGGTTAAGGATGTTTATGCAAGCTGTAATGAACCCGAAGTACCCGGGGCTCAGTGTGCGGGTCGCTGACGAAGGCTTTGATGCCTACGTGTGGGGCAACGATTTCAGCTTTGAAGTCAACGCCTACGGCGTGCCACAGATGGGCCAGCGCGTGGAACAATGGCCCGTGGAGCGCATCGTGCCGTATCGCAAGTGTTATGGCATCGACCCGGAAGAATTCGCCAGTTTCCGCGATGCACCGGACAGTGCGATCTTCATGGCCTATCTGGATGACCGTGCGGTGGGGCATGTTGTGGTCAGCACCAACTGGAATGGCTTTGCCCACGTCGACGAACTGGCGGTGGCCTTGCCGGCGCGGCGCCATGGTGTGGCGAAAGCGTTGCTGGACGTGGCGCAGTTCTGGAGCCGCAAGAAAAACCTGCCGGGCATGATGCTCGAAACCCAGAACAACAACCTCGGCGCGTGCCGCCTGTATGAGCGTTGCGGGTACGTGATGGGCGGGATTGATCAACTGCGTTATCGCGGGATTGATCCACAAACCCGCGAAGTGGCGATCTTTTGGTATCGGTTATTCAAGTCAGAGTTGGAAACGGCCTGAACGTCGCTGTTGGCTGACGTTCGGGCCGCGTGTCGGCGCTGAAAAGGTTATGTATCAAGCCAGGAATGTTCGGCGCCCACTTTGACTTTCAACTGACGGTGAAGCGCCATGTAGCGCTGCTTCCCCTCCTGTACTGTCTGCTGGATATTGTCGGGCGCCGTGACGCCTTTGTCCGCGTAATACTTGCGGGTACCGCTTACCACATCGACGATTGTCCCGCCCTTAAGCTCATCATTGGCCTTGTCGCGGGCTGCGCTTCATCCCTCCGGCATGCTGGAGCAGGTCATCACTGTGTAAGTCGAGGGCGTGGGCGTACACCCTGGCGATATAGTCCGTGCGCTCGGAGTCAAAGGCCCTGGGCGTTTGCGAGCGCGCTGGTTTCTCTACGGCTTTTTCGCCATGTTCGTCTGGGAGGGGGTTAAACCGCAGGGTTCGAGTGAGTTTGCTGGCGTCTTTTACGTCGAGTTTGTCGTAGGGCGGCGAGTACTTTTCGTTCAGGCCATATTGGTTTGAAAGAGTACCGGCGTGGGTGTCAATGCGATAAACGCTGATTTGCTTATTGCGCGTGATCTTCACGTCCAGCGTGTGACCTCTTTTCGTCAGGGTCTGGGTGACGAAGTCCGTGCCCATCTTGTATTCATCGGTACGGAAAAATTCGAGCTGGCCATACTCGAAGTTTTTCTTATCCTCCGGCGGCAAGGTCGAGATCAGGTACTGGGTCAGGCCCGTGTGACCCTTTTTCAGGGCTTCTGCGGCCTGTTTATAGCGTTCGGCAAAGGCGTCTGCGACGTCAGTTTGCCGCTCGCGGATTTTGCGCAAAACGCCAGAATGGGAATTCGCTTGTCCTGGGTTTCCCAATGCTCTATGCCGTCATTATTGACCTTGTCACCGTGGATGACGATATCGAGCATGGAGTGTTGCGCGCCGGCGTTTGCAGGGGCTCCGGGTCCAGGCTCAGGTGGATGGCTGCCAGCAAGTAGTCATTGCCGCTGGTAGTGGTCGCTATGCCGCCCAATTGGGTTTGTATGGCGCGGCCCAGCGCCTGCGCCTCGGCCGAACCGAGCAGCGATGTTTGGTTGCCAGCTCGTTCCAGTTGCAGCGATCAGCAAAGGCTTTTTTCAGCGCCAGTGGGTTGTCGAGTTCGTCAGGGCCTATGTCGTTGGCCGCGACTTCGGTCACTTGAGTATTCGTGGCTTGCGTGGCTGGGAGAATCGCAGGGTTGGTGAGCGGTAGAGAAGCAGGGATAGATTGAATGATGGGCATGGGGATCCTTTCCATGGTGATGGGACATCGTCCGCAAGAAAGCGCGGATAGGCGCCTTCTTCAGTGTGTGGGTGTGAGAATCCACGGACGGGGTTCCACCCTGACTGTCAGGTGTTGTGTCGATGACAGTGCAAGGAAAGGCGCTGATGGGGCATGGTTCAGGGTGCAGGCGTGGACGCTGATGTACCGGCCAGCAGGGCCTCGGCCTTGTTGGCGACGATCTCCAGCAGCGCGTTCAGCGCAGGCGTGGGTTCAGCGTCCTTCAACGTCAATGCGTAGAGGATGACAGGAATGGGTGGCGATAACGGGCAACTATCCAGCCCGACCTCCCGCGCGCCAAAAGCGGTGAACGGGTCGACAACCGCCAGGCCTTCCCCGGCTTCCACCATGCTGCGCATCATCTGGTAGGTCTGCACCCGCGTCTGCACCACTGGCAGTGGGCGCAGAGCGTGCAGCTTGGCGTCCAGCAGGCGGCTCAGCGGGTCATGCCCCTCAAGCCCGATCATCGACTGCCCGGCCAGGTCCTGCAGCGCGATGTACTTTTGCTTGGGTTTGAGCCAGCCATGGGGCGCGAGCAGTTGCAGTTTGCCCTCGGCCAGCACAGTGCTTTGGATTTGCGGGTGTTGCGGGTCATGCAGGCTCAGGCCCACATCGGCGTCGTGCAGGAGCAGGCTCCTGACAATTTCCCGCGTCGGTTGGCTCGACAGGTTGCACGGCGTGTCCTGGAACCGTCGACGCAGCAGCGCGATACTTTGCGGCAACAGTTGATTGGCCAGGGGCGGGGTGCACAAGGCGCGCAGTGTGGGGGCATGGTGGTGTTTCAAGCGACTGGCCAAGCGTTGTACCGGTTCCAGTGCTTCGTAGAGGTGGGCGATTTGTGCCTGCAGCTCAAGGGTTTCACGGGTTGCCTGCAAACGCCCGCGCACACTGGCAAACAGCATGAAGCCCAATTGCTGCTCGGCGTCCTTGAGGGTTGCATCCACGTCGCCCACGGGGAGTTGCAACCATTCGGCGGCCGTGCCGAGGTGTCCGGTCTGCAAGATGGCCTGAATCACTTCGATATGACGTAAACGCATCGCCGGAGTCTATGTTCAGTACGGTGGGGTTTCAATGGCTTGGGAAAAAACAGCGCGGGTCGGCTACCGTTAAGCGTGCTCGCCACTGCAACCTGCGGGTCATACAAAACGTGTAATAACTGACCAACCTTCAGGGAGCCTTGCGATGTCCGGCAATACCGCAACAATTGGCAGCGTGCACACCCAGCATGGCTTTACGCGTTGGGCGGTGCTGGTGGTGTTGGTCATTATCGGGTTGCTGGCCCTGGCGGTGGGGCCACGGCTGTTCGGCGATGTCACGCTGGCAGAAATAGCCCAGGCGAAGGCCCAGGTGAGCGAATTGGGCAGGGCGGTCGAACGGTTTCATCAAGACACCGGTCGCTACCCCACGGATGAAGAGGGATTGGAGGCATTGACCACGCGACTTGTTGGCGAGGCGAAATGGAAAGGCCCCTACGTTAACGAAGACTTGCTGAATGACCCTTGGGGCATTGCCTACCAGTACCACTACCCGCCAACCCAGCCGAACACGCCCTTCGACCTGTTCTCATTCGGCAAAGACCGCACCCTGGGCGGCGTAGGCGACAACAAGGATATTACCTACGGCGACAACTGATAGATCTGGCAATACCCATCGACCTGATTAGAATGGCTGCTCTGATCATCAACGACCAATACAACAAAAACAGGTCTGGTCTCACATGCCTCTACCCTCGATCTTCTTCGGGGTAACGGCCAAGCAACTGCTGGTCTTGGTGACCGTGGGGTGCGTGGCTGCTTATCTCTTCAATACTCCCGATGAACACACGCCGGAAAACCTCGCCCTCGAGGCGTTTATCCGTTCCCAGGAACAGGTGGATGCGCAGGTGGGCGCGGTGCTGGAGATTGCGTTGGTCAGGCAGGTGGTGGCCTATCCCGCGCATGGCACGACGGGCTACAAACGTTCGTTGTATGCCGTTGAAGGAGAGCGGGGGAGGTTGATGGTGACGCTCAAGCACGTGGATGGCGGGCAGGGCGTGGAGGTGACAGAGATTCGCCGGCCTTGATCACCAGCCCAGTCAATGCCGTCAATGGCCAGGACTGAGCAGGTCGATAAGGTGAGAGCTTATTAAGCCTGGAACGTTGGGGATTCGCGGGTGATAATTTTGTCCGACTGGATCAGTCTGAATTCATCGCCTTCCATTTTTTCTACGCGATCGCCAATGGCCAGCTTGTAGGTAGTGGTGGGCGCCGAACCAGCCTGGTCGCCTTGCACCGGGTTGGATTCCTGGAACTCATGCACGGAATACACGCGTCCTTCCGCGTCTCTGGCATGGAACTGTCCGACAAGTACTGCAGCCATCTGTTTAGAACCTCTGGAGATAAACACTCGATTTGCGGTTCTGTAGACCGTCATGGAGCGGGGTAGTTTACCTATGGAAAAAAAATACTATTCGTTGATCTTTTCAGACGCTTCCTACGCAGGTGATCGCGTAGAAAACCTCTTGGGGATTATCAAAACCTGCTGGTGAACCTGCCGTGAAGACTTTATAACTACAAGCTCCTTAGTCAGACGTCGGGAAAACCTCAATGAGCAAGGTCTACACGATTGCCGTACTGGTTGGCAGCTTGAGAAAAGAGTCGATCAACCGCAAGGTCGCCCTGGCCTTGGCCGAACTGGCCCCAGCCAATCTGAAGTTGAACATTGTGGAAATTGGCGATTTGCCGCTCTACAACGAGGACCTCGACGGGGCATCACCGCCCGCAGCCTACAGTACTTTGCGCAAACAGGTGAGTTCATCCGACGCGGTGTTGTTTGTGACCCCGGAATATAACCGCTCAGTGCCGGCGGCGTTGAAGAATGCGATTGATGTGGGGTCGCGGCCTTATGGGCAAAGTGCCTGGAGTGGTAAGCCTGGGGCGGTCATCAGTGTGTCGCCTGGGGCCATTGGTGGGTTTGGTGCTAACCACCATTTGCGCCAGTCCCTGGTGTTTCTCAATGTGCCTTGTATGCAACAGCCGGAGGCTTATCTGGGTGGGGCGGGGAGTGCCTTTGATGAGGCGGGTAAATTGTCGGAGAAGACCAAGCCGTTTTTGCAGGCGTTTGTTGATGCCTATGGGGTGTGGGTGGAGAAGCAGTTGGGGTGATGGGGGGGCTTTT
>NZ_JBJGXU010000116.1:0-7154 GCF_045447305.1 Pseudomonas sp. D47
GTCGGATTCGGCATTTGCAGACTCAGCTAGACGAGCTGAAACACGAGAACATGGCTCTTCGTAAGACCCTCGTTGATGCTCACGACGCTGCTGTTTTGCTCATTGAAAAGGCTGCTCAGCCTGCTCTCGACCTGTCCATGTCGGCTTATCTTCAATCTGATTACATTTTCACGGGCTGGAGCACGAGCATGTCTCCACACTTTTTGCTCAATCATGTAGGAGATACGGTTCGTGATGGTGATCGGGCTTATCAAACCCTAGAGTTTTCAAATGAGGGGGTTTTCAAGGCATCATGGAAACCTGATGGCTCAGACATGCAAATTATCGAGCTTTCAAAACTTTCCCTTGCCTTCATTCCCGGAGAGGAAGGGCACACGTTTTCTGTTGAATTTTCTCCTGAGTAAATGAGTGATTTCAGCTTGGCAAGGGTTGGCGTTCAGCCTGCAAGTCAATGACCGACGTGCTGCCAGCCCGTAAAGAACAGTGCGTTAACGGCCTTGGCTAGCATGTATGCGCAATCGGGGAACGCACACAACGCGGTTCCGACTAACGTCAGCATCGTTGCAACGATCAATGTGCCGACCTGACCTGCCAGCGCGTAGGGAAGTGTAATTTCCTCGTGGTAGCGAATGTTATCGAAGCATAGGCGCATATGCGTTTTCAGCGTGGCAAGCTCAAATGCGGCGCTATCATGCTTATCTTGGAGCGCTCTTAGGTCCTGGCGTAGCGAAGCCAATTCTCGGTGCTCGTCGCTAGGGTAATTCTGTATTGCCGTGGTGTTGCTGAAGGAGAACGACTTGTTCTCTACGACCGCGGGTGTGGGCACAAAGATCGCGCGCACAGCTTGGATCTTCGCCGTGGCGGCTAAGGCGATGGTGACTAAGCCTGAGAGCACGGCCAGAAACAGGCCAAAACCCAGCATGTAGTTATTTTCGGCGAGGCCGAGCGCCGTAAAGATCGCCGCGACCAGCATTACTATCAGTGCCATCCCTAGAACTGTTTTCATTGACCTCGCCTACGCATTTTTCGGGACGCCAGTATGAGCGGCTCCAAGCGAGGAAACCAGACGCCTGAAGCGGAGCGTGGACCTATTGCAGCGTTACGCACTCTTCAGCCTACTCAGCCGATGCGGGTTGTCGCCCGGTCGAGTCCAGACCGTGCTGGTCAAATCCGATGCAAACGACTGGTCAAGTCGAATGCAAATGAGTGGGCAAATCGGTGGTCAGGTGGAGTGCAATTACCCACCATGATTTCTCACCGTGAAAAGCTAGTCTTTCCGCGCCGACACTCGGCAACGCCGACCGCACGTATTTTTTGCGGTAGCCTCCACGGCCCCATGACGTGTAGCGCCGCATCTGCACAGGTCCCGGCAGGTCCGCTTTTCCAGCGACTAACTATTAAAAGTCGTGAGCGTCATGCCAAGCCTCGATGAGTTCTTCCCGGCCGAGCCTGCGTGCAGCTTGTGCATAGGCGTCAAGGAATCCAGCGTCTTCCATCCAATCCTCTGTCCTTCCTTCGATCTTTCTTCCGTACACCTTGAGAAGCACGATCTGCATATCGACTTCGTCGTCTAATGTTTCCGCTTTGGACATGCCCGAGTCACTGATCAAGGTTGTAAGCATTTCGACTTGGCTAATTGCCTCGGCTTCTGCCATCCGCACGAGTAAGCTGACCATTCCCTCGGCGACCTCGACCGTTTCCACATACTCGCCCTGAGGTGAGCCATTGCGAACTGTCCGTGCCTGCTTGGCTTTCGCTTTGGCGCGCTTAGCCCGTTTGGCCTGCTTTTTATCTGATGCCATGGTTACTTCCTTAGAGGGACCTTTAGCGGCTTAAACAGCCGCTGACTGGGACTGCTGCGAGGTTAACGCATTGAGTTCGCGTTAAAAACCTCATTTTCGCGCACATGAAAAAAGCTGGAAAACCAGTTAAGAATGCGTGAAGGAGGGTAGGGAATTGGGCACTCCCTGCGCAACAGGGTCCACTATCTCTAGTGGTGGACTAAATCCTCTGACCCGATTTTGATGAGGGTGCTGCGGTAGACGTTGGCCAATGTGGTTGGTTATCACAAGGAGCGCGGATCGAAGGATGCATTAATTGTGAGTTACATCGCCGAGCAGCAAGCTGGACCCGGTGGTGCGTAAGAAGCAGCGCCTGCCTTCAAATCTGACCACCAGAGCCCCCTCAGGCCCGTATAGAATGCTTTGCATAATTGGCGTTTAGGGTAAACCCGGACAGGATCAGACTACCGGTTTGCTACTTAAAGGATTTGTCGTCTGACACCCATCGACATTAGTTAAATTGGCCCACCAGATTCATCACCAAGCCACTGCCAATAACTCAATCCCAGCTCCATTGTGGCAGCCTCACCGCCAGGTACACCACGAGCCTTCAAACGCATGACCTCATCACCAATCCACTTGAACAGCGCTTTCTGTCCGTACGGGCAAGGCCCATAAGCCTCCTCCAGAGCGTGAGCAGCCTTCTGACGCCAGTCATCTACCGCAATCAAGTGCTCTTCATCCTCATCTTTGTCTAAGCAGTCCCGGCAAATGACCTCCTCCTCGGCCTCATCATCTTTATCCGGAAAGTCCGAAACATAGGCTCCGCACTCATCACAATATATTGCCCATGTACCATCACACATTTTATCCAGCATACGGTTCCTCCATCTCCACATCTCTGAATGTAGCCAAATGAACGATAGATGTCTGTAACTTCACCCCACAACAGTCGCACAACTCCTAATTTATGCGACACGCATCAGCTCCCTTGACCTTCTAGCTCTGGTCTGTCGCATAAGTCTGTCGCAAATGGTAATTTACCTGCGACAAGTTACGCGACAGGTGCTAAATGCAAACCACTGGACAGCTAATTGGATACGCCAGAGTTTCGACGCAAGCTCAGGATCTGGAGCAACAGCGACTTATCCTGGGACAAAACGGTTGTCAGCGGGTTTTCGAAGAGAAGGCCAGTGGGGCTAAGCGAGACCGCCCAGAGCTGAATCGACTGCTTGATCATCTGCGGCCAGGTGACGTTTTGATCGTAACTCGATTAGATCGCTTGGCTCGGTCAACTACAGACCTGCTCCATATTGCAGAGCGGCTCAAAGCCATCGAAGCCGGGCTGCGCTCACTTGGAGAGCCTTGGGCCGATACAACCTCACCAGCAGGACGTATGGTGTTAACGATCTTCGCGGGGATCGCTGACTTTGAGCGATCACTAATTAGTGAGCGCACCAGTGCCGGGAGAGCTGCAGCCAAGGCTCGCGGCGTTCGGTTTGGCCCTAAACCGGTATTAACACCGGAACAGGTCAGCCATGCGCGACAACTGATTGCCGAAAACCAACGACCGGTGGCAGAGGCTGCACGCCTCTTGGGTGTTCATAGAGCGACCCTATATAGAGCGCTATCCAAGTAGTGAGCAGGATCCTTAGTTTAGATTGATTAGGCGACAACCGGCGTGGATTCTTCGCCATTCGACGGTCGCAGGCTGGCTGTTGCTACTACCGTGTTACGGGTTACCCGCCATCTGACGGGCGTAATTACGGTCACTGAGGTCCTTCTTAGGGTCAGCCTTGGCCCAACGCTCAGGCTTCGCACAGTCCATGCAGGTCAATATTTTTTTGTCCGTACTGAGCGTGTACAAGTGAGCTTTGGAGCCATCGCCGATCTTCAAGCCAGCGTCCGTGACTTCGAACCCTGGAACCTCGTGTCCCAGACGATAATCCATGTTCTCAAAGTTGAACGCCCAGCTTTTTATCTGAGTTTTGCGCCAGATTGTCATGATGCTCAACGGGTCATTTTTCGTGGTGCGTTGATAGACCCAATCGCCTTCATACGGCGTCAGCTTCGGGACTTCTGCATCACGTCGACCTTGCTCCAAGGCCTTCTGCTGCATTTTTTCTAGCTGGACATTCAATGCTTCCTGATCCTTGAGAGCCTGATCCTTAAGCAGTTGCTCTACGTCATATGGCCCTTTAGGGTCATATTTCCAAACCAGATCGTCCTTCCTCAGGCCAACCACCTTGCAGTTAAGACAGTCAAGGCTTTGCTCATCGACGTTACGCTTCATGGCCAGGCGCGTAGAGCCGTTTACATCATCAAGAAGAAGTTTTTCATCTTTTACCGAAACCTTTAGTTTAGCGAGAGGCTTGATACGGCCTTTCCCATCGTCTCCAAAGATTTCCGCGTCATTGCCATGTACGTTGAGAACCATTGTTCTCTGGATGTTTGAGTCTTTAAACCGATAAGCCCCCGTGAAGTCTTCACCGCCACAGGCGGCAAGAATTGAACCGGCAACAGCAATTGCCACTAGCTTGAAAAAAGTGCACATAACATCCTTTTCGTTCTATCAATGACGCTGTTTCCTAGCGTCGTGTAAGTGGCTGATGGCAATAGTAGCCAAAAGCAAGCCGTCCAGCGGCATCATTTTGCCATCACTGCCTTCAGCCTACTATTGAGCTCGCCAATAAACAATTCAGCGCGAAATGGGTCCAGCCACAGTGACATTGACATCCAGTACAGCCGCAACACTGTTCCATCACTCGCAACGATCACAGGCCTCGCCGAGGATGCCGACCAGACCAGCTCCGGACAGAGACGGCTGACGAGCATTAGCTAATCTAGATCAGCGCTCATCATGGTCCGCCCCCTCCCGATGCTCCAGCCATACCGCACAGCTCCACAAAACGCTCCCCAAAATTGCCAATGCAACAATGCTCCACAGCGGCAACCAGCGATTTGAACCGATCCAGAACCCGCCCCCTACACAGACAATTGTTACGAATGTTCGCCTCATATACGCGCCGTCAATTTGTGTTGGAGAGACGACGCTAACCTGAAACTTCCAATGTCATGGCGCGGTGACTGAAAAATCGTCAGTTCTCCTAATGGGAACTGAGCGCTTCGCGTAGGAATAGCTAGGAGGGATAACGGCATCCAAAGGAAAGTAATGGACACCACTATGAACCGTGGTGATTTCTCAGTGGTTTTTGCGTGTTTGTTAATGGCGAGCAGGGTTTCCCCGGCGGAGCGCAGTGGCCTGACTGTATGTCCATTGTGATCCCCTACGTAACTCAGTGGTCGCGCAATTGTTTCAAGCAGCTTTTAAAAGCAATCACTGAGAACCTGGGTGGTTTCTCAGTGATTTTTATAGGATTTTTGAAGGCATACTGATTTTTTCCGAAGATTGGAAATAATCATGGCTGCCAGTGGAGAGAATGAGAACTCAGCCGTTATTATCAGTGAGGGCAATAGGCTCACCGGTCGAGTGAGCTGGTGATGCTGAGGATGTCGGGAACCGACACACAGCATCACATGCCTATCCCTCTTGATCAAAAATCAACGCTCCCAATTAGATAGGTGAACCAGCGTTGCGGTGCACTAATCAAGCGCATCCCCTCAGACCTAGCTCCCACACTAAACGTCAGCGCTTCGGCGGAACCTTCTGGGGTGGATTTAGAGAGGAACGACGCGCTCCAAAAGATTTGTCTGTCGTCGGGGACGTAGGCCAATAGACACTTGCCACGCTGGCCGAAGCATTGGGATCTCGCGCGGGACGAGCATGTGGCGCCGAACTAGACCCTGTCGGACTTGGTGGTCGTGGGGGAGTCCCACCACCAGAGCGGCCATCCGGGCCTCTGCCCTTTCCACCAGCAGCACCTAAAGCGCCCAGCCGACTAATCGCCATAACGGTTCCCACTGCACGCGTAACAAACCCACCGACACCGCTGGCCGTGGCCATAGCACCCGTCAGGCTGCCGGCGAGACCTCCTACAGAAACGCCAGTCAGACTCGATGCAATCCAGGTTGTAATAGCCAGCAGAATGGCTGCGATTGCACCCATAAAGCCGCGCACCGCATCGAAGTCGGCACCAGATCCAGACCAACCACTTGCAGCGGCAGCTTGACCGATGGCAACAGCGGCCATAACAAGGGATACAGCCACAATTAGTGCGTGCGCAAAGAGCATCGCAATCACGGGAAAAAATAGGAGGGAGAGCCAACTGATCAATACTTCAACGCCTCTCAGCGGAGCCATCAGCAGTGCCAACGGTGCAGCAAGTAATACGATCCAGAACAGCCATGCTGATAACAGAACGTATCCCGGCAGTAAGGTTTGAAGGTCGAGCCAACCAGACCAATCTTTGAACATTTGAACACTAGCCAGAATGCCAGCTCCGACTTCAGCACCCTCCGGCGAGAGGCCGGTAGTTTTCTCCAATGATCGTGTCATGAAGCGCTGCCACGCCACCGCCGTACTAACGGCACCCACCTCAGCACTCACCCGCTGACCTCCGGCGATTGTTCCTCCTGCTTCTTTTAAAGCCAAGTAGGCCTGCTCAGCCCCAATCTGAGCGATTTTGTAGGCTTCTAAGCAACTGGTGGGCTCAAACATCATGGCATGATCATCAGATCCAATAACCTGAGACTTCTGACCCGGGACCAATGTTATGGGCAAATACGAAGGTGTTGAGTCCGGCTGCCCGGTGAATAGTGCTTGCCAATGGACTTTGGTAGGCAGGGCATAACGCCCCCCCATAAAAGGCCCTGCGCTGCCCAATGCGGCTATTCCAGCCTCACGACGCGATTGAACCGAACCGAGGTCTACAGCTTTCTCAAGACCTTTTCGGGCGGCGCCTCCTCCTAGAAGGTAGTTGAGCCACCCACCGTTTTCCTCCGCAGATCCGGTCATATAGGTAGTGATGCCGCCGCCAGCCGCCTTAGCTTGAGCGATTAGACTAATTTGTTCATCTGGGATACCCAACCCGCCGCCGCCGAGCAATCCCACAGCATGCATCGCCTCAATTTTAGTCGAATGCTCAGCCCCTCCAAGTTCCGCCCGGCTCGGCGCACAGCTGGCGTTGTAGTCGTGTATCAGACGAGCCAAATCAGTGCCTTGATAGATCTGCGTACCTCTCGCGGCAATGTCATCCACTGCCGCCTGTGCGGGCACAATCGATCCCGCAATAGTATGTTCGTTTAGGACTCCATCTAGGGCGGATCTGTAAATGCGATGCACAGCCATAGCAACTTTCAGGGGCGTTGCCTGCGCATCAATTAATGTTACCGAGACCCCGCTAGGCAACTGAACGGTCTCTGGTCTCATGCCTAAAAGCATGACCAAAAAAATGACCGCACCTCCGGCTAGGC
>NZ_JBJGXU010000117.1:0-6880 GCF_045447305.1 Pseudomonas sp. D47
ATCTACCTAAACCATCGCAGGCTAAAAGCAACACAAAAAGTTGCGTAGATACCTATGCCCATCGCAAGCAAGCCAGCCAGCTCCCACAGTTCGCTCATCATTGTGTCAATTACTTAGCGTTGTCTTCACGCCCGCGCAGCACGCGGTTAGGCATCGCAAGCGCCGCCGCCAACCCCAGCAACGACACCGCCGCACTCACCATCAACAAATGCCGAAACGTCACCGCCAACTCCCCGCGCAATGCATCCTGCGCAGGCCCTGGCGCGGCGTTCAAGCCGTCCAGCAAGACATTCCCGGAACTGCCTTCGGCCACCAGCGCACCGCTGGCCAAGTGCGCAAAGCTGGAATCCTGCAACAACGCCAGCAACAAGGCCGACATGCACGCCACGCCCACCGCCCCGCCTAACGAGCGAAACAGGTTGGTGGTGCTGGTCGCAACGCCGATATCCCGCTGCTCGACCGAATTCTGCGTCCCCACCAGGGACGTAGGAAACTGCATCCCCGCCGCAATCCCGCACAGCAACATGAACACCGCCGTCAGCCACACCGCCTGCGGCGCACTGTAGGCCATGCCCAGAATCGCAAACGGGCTCAACAACGCGCCCGTCAAGATCATCGGCTTATAACGCCCGGTCACCGAGGTCATGCGCCCGGCAAAATAGGCGCCCATCGGCAAGCCCATCGCCAGCGGCAGCAAGTGCAGCGCGGCACTGTCGGCGCCTGAGCCGGTCACCGTCTGATACCGCAGCGGCATCAGTACGGTCAGGGAGATCGCCTGGAAGCTGGTGAAGAAAATCGTGCACCAGCACAGCACCGCGCTGCGGTTGGCGAACAGGTGCATCGGCAGCAAGGGTTCGCGCGCACGGCGTTCATGCCAGACAAACACTGTGAGCGCCACCAGCGCACAGACCAGCAGCCCCAACACTTGCGGGTCACGCCAATGATGGCCCTGGCCGATTTCAGTAATGCCCAGCAACAAGGCGGTCAGGCCGACGATCATCAGCACGGTGCCGAGATAATCGATGATCGGCTTGCGCTGCGGCACCGGCAGCCCCACCAGCGTGCGATGGGCCACGTACCAGGCGCCGGCGCCCAGCGGCAGGTTGATCAAAAACACCCAGCGCCAGGACAGGTACTCGGTCATGTAACCGCCGAGCACCGGCCCGGCCACGCTGGCCACCGCGTACATGCTGCTGAAGTAGCCCTGATACCGCCCGCGTTCACGCGGTGGAATGATGTCGCCGATGATCGCCTGGCTTACCGAGATCATCCCACCGGCACCGATGCCCTGGAGAATCCGCGCCAGCACCAGTTGCTCCATGCTTTGGGCCATGGCGCAAAACAGCGAGGCCAGGGTGAACACGCCCATGCCGATCAGCATCATCGGGCGGCGCCCATACAGGTCGCCGAGCTTGCCGTAGATCGGCACCGCCACCGTCATCGCCACCATGTAGCCAGAGATCACCCAGGCCAGCAGGTTGACGTCGTGGAACTGCGCGGAGATGGCCGGCATGGACACGGCGACAATGGTCTGGTCCAGGGCGCCAAGGAAGATCGCCATCATCAAGGCGGCCAGCACGCTGCGCACGGCGGGGACGGGTTGGGTGGGCTGATTGAGGTGGGTCACGGCAGAACCTTCGAGCAAGGCCCGCAGGAAAGGAAGGGCCTGCGGGAATGCTCGATACGATAGCAGGCTACTCGATAGCTTCGTAAGGAAGCCCGACGTAATTTTCTGCAATGGTTTTGCGACCCGCCTGCGAGTGGATGAAATACGCCAGCTCGCTGTCGGCAATGCGCTGGCTGAAGCCGTCCGCCTCGGGAAACTGGTGCAGCATCGAGGTCATCCACCAGGAGAACCGCTCGGCCTTCCACACCCGACGCAGGCAGATTGCCGAGTACTTTTCCAACAAGTCCACGCGCCCCTCGCGATACACCTTGAGCAGGATGCGAAACAGCGTGCTCACATCGCTGGCGGCCAGGTTCAAGCCCTTGGCGCCGGTGGGCGGCACGATATGCGCGGCATCCCCAAGCAGGAACAGGCGCCCGTATTGCATCGGCTCCACCACAAAGCTGCGCAGCGGCGCGATGCTTTTCTCGATGGAAGGCCCGGTGACCAGTTGTTCGGCCAGTTGGCTCGGCAGGCGAGCTTTCAGCTCATCCCAAAACCGTTCATCCGACCATTCATCCAGCGGCTCTTCAGCCGGCACTTGCAGGTAATAACGGCTACGGGTCGGCGAACGCATGCTGCACAGGGCAAAGCCGCGTGGGTGCTTGGCGTAGACCAGCTCCGCGTGCACCGGCGGCGTGTCGGCAAGAATGCCCAGCCAGCCGAAGGGGTAGACGCGCTCGAACACTTGCAGCGACTCAGCCGGAATCGCCTGACGCGCAACGCCGTGGAAACCATCGCAACCGGCGATGTAGTCGCACTCCAGGCGAAAGGCCTCACCCTGATGTTCGAAGGTCAGCCAGGGTCGATCACTTTTGAGGGCATGGGGCTGCACGTTGGATGCTTCGTACAGGGTGACGGCGCCGGCGGCTGCACGCGCTTGCATCAAGTCTCGGGTGACTTCGGTCTGACCGTAAATCATCACCGACTGGCCGCCGGTCAAGCCCTTGAGGTCGATGTGGCTGAGCTGGCCATTGAGCGCCAGCTCAAAACCGTCATGCACCAGGCCTTCGGCATCCATACGCCGGCTGACGCCGGCCTCGCGCAGCAGGTCGACCATGCCTTGTTCCAGCACCCCGGCACGGATGCGGCCTTGCACGTAATCGGCGCTCTGACGCTCTAGAATCAGGGTATGGATACCCGCATTGTGCAGCAGTTGGCCAAGCAGCAATCCTGAGGGACCGGCGCCAATAATGGCGACTTGGGTTTTCAGCGTTTTCATTATTTTTATAACCCGTAAGCTTCACCCGAACGGATCAGGTGAAAGAGTTGTCATTCATCATGTTGCTGATCATTTTTCACTTGAGTGGCCGCCATAAGAAGGTGAAAACTGAGACAAAGCCTGCGCTTTTTGCCAATCGGGGCGATTACCGCACCACTATCCTGAGTATCGGATTGAAACCATGACCAAAACTGCCAGTACCGCGATTCCGGTCTTCAAGCTTTACGGGGACAGCCAGCAATGGCCGACCCCTGATTTGTTGCACTGTGAAACCATTTCCCGGCGCAGCCGGGAGTACCAGTGGGAAATCCAGCCCCACCGGCACGCGGACCTCTGCCAGTTGTTGTACGTGCACAAAGGCCAGGCGCAATTGGAGATCGAAGGCCTGCGCACTACGCTCAGCGAAGCGACCTTGCAGGTGCTGCCGCCTTTGTGTGTGCATGGGTTTCGGTTTGCCGAGGATGTCGAAGGTTACGTCGTGACGCTGTCGGCGCCGCTGGTCAGCTATATGCAGACGCAACTGGGCGCGACGGTGGACGGTTTGCAGACCCTGGGCAGTTACGCGGCAGGCAAGGACAGCGACTACCTCAACAGCCTGTTTGCCCGCCTGCAAGACGAATACGCCGATGAGCAACCGGCGCGTGACATGATGATGCACGCCTTGGTCAGCGTGTTGCTGGTATGGATCAGCCGCCAGGCCATCCAGCGCCGCCACCCGCGAGCACCACGTGGGCGCGAGTATTTCCGGCGTTTTACCCAACTGGTTGAACAGCATTACCGCGAACACCCGAAAATTGAAGACCTGGCCCACAAACTGGGCATCTCGGTCTCACACCTGAACGGCACATGTCGGGAATTGGGCGGGCAGCCTGCGCTGCAGATCATGCATGACCGCCAGTTGCTGGAGGCCAAGCGCCTGCTGACCTACACCAGCATGACCATCAATGAGATGTCGGAGGTGTTGGGGTTTTCCGACCCCACCAACTTCTCTCGGCTGTTTCGCCGACGGGTCGGGTTTTCGCCCAAGGCGTTTCGCGAGCAATTGAAAGCCGATTGATTCGAACGCGGAGCGTGCGTTGCTGCATTCCTTTGCTGCGCGTGGGACCGATCAGGCTGAGCAGCCTACCTGAGCGCGCTGAAACTGCCGGTACGCGGAACACACAGGTCCTGATGGCAGCTGATCGCAAAGGTCGGCTGCATGCGGGTCTGTTCAACCCGGTAGGCGGCCGTGCCGTACAGCGCGGTCGCCACAGCGCACAGGATGAAGATCATTAGGTACTTTCTGATTTTTAGAGTCATGGCACACCTCTGAATGAAACGACTCGGTGCTGTTTAAAGCATAGGTCACTCAGGGCGAGTTGCCATTATGGGGCGCCATTCAACATCTTTATGTCGGGTTCAGAGGCCGATATCCCAAACCGGCTCCTCCGGGAACCGCTGCACCAGGAAATCCAGCAGGCTGCGCAGCGCCGACGGCATGTGTTTGCGCGAGGCAAACACCGCGTAAACATTCATCTGTTGCGGCTCGGCCTCGGGCAGCAAACGGATCAATTCGCCGCTGCGGATGTAGTCACCCGCCTGATAGCTGGGGAGCCGCGCCACCCCGGCGCCCGCCAGCGTCACCCGTAACAAGGTGGTCGCCTCGTTAGCGCTGATATTGCCCTGCACCGCCACCGACACCGGCTCTGCATTTTCGGTGAAGTGCCACAGACTTTTGCCGAAGTAGGAGTGCGTCAGGCAGTTGTGCTCCGCCAGGTCGTGCACGTGCTGCGGGTGCGGATGCTCCCGCAAGTAGGCCGGTGAGGCGCAAATCACCGAGCGGCAGAGCGTCAGCTTGCGAGCGATCAGATTGGGGTCCAGCTCAAAACTGGTGCGGATGGCCAGGTCGATACGCTCATCCACCAGGTTCACCGTACGGTCGAGCATCTGCATGTCGATACTGACCAACGGGTAGCGTTTGACGAACTCGACCACGGCATCCGCCAACTGCGCCTGGCCGAACGAGCTGCTGACACTTAGCCGCAGTTGGCCACGCGGCGATTCGTCCGGCTCACTGACGGCCGACTGCATGTCGTTGCACAACTCGAGCATTTGCCGACAACGGGGCAACATTTCGCCACCCGCCGCGGTAAGGCTGAGCTTGCGCGTCGTGCGGTGCATCAGGCGAGCGCCCACCCAATCCTCAAGCTCGGCCAGATAACGTGAAACCACTGGCCGCGACAGGTCCAACTGATCAGCGGCGGCTGACTGGCTCCCCAGGTCGACTACCGTGACAAACACCCGCATTGATTGAAGACGATCCATGATTTGCACGCTTTTAGAAACAAACTATGTTTCAGCATCGCATTTTTTGTGGCGTTTAGTGCAACTAAGCTCTGTGCATCCTTTAACGATCACTGGAGCTGCCCCGATGCTATCCACCCTCAAACGCCTGACCCTCGCGACCGCCGCCCTGGCCTTCGCCGCCCAAGCTTCGGCGGCAGCGCTGAAACTCGACGTGTACAACCCTGGTGAAGCTGCGATCTTCCCGGTCAGCTCGGTACTGGTGAGCGGCGAAAAAGACGCGATTCTGGTCGACGCACAATTCGGCAAAGGCCAGGCCGAGCAGCTGGTGCAAAAGATTCGCGCCAGCGGCAAGCACCTGACCACCATCTACATCAGCCATGGCGACCCGGACTACTACTTCGGCCTCGACACCCTGACCGCCGCGTTCCCCGACGCCAAGGTGCTGGCACCGCAACCGGTGGTCGACCATATCAAGGCCACCGTCGCCGGCAAGCTGGAATTCTGGGGCCCGAAAATGGGCGCCGACAAACCGGCAAAAACCATCGTGCCGCACGTGCTTGAAGGCCACAGCCTGACCCTCGAAGGTCAACCACTGGAAATCATCGGCCTGGACGGCCCGCAGCCGGATCGCAGCTTTGTGTGGATCCCCTCGATCAAGGCCGTGGTCGGCGGTGTGGTAGTCGCCGAAAACATCCACGTGTGGATGGCCGACACCCAGAGTGCACAGTCCCACAAGGATTGGCTGGCAACACTGCAACGTATCCAACAGCTGAAACCGACTACCGTGATTCCAGGCCATTTCCTGGGCAGCCCGTCACTGAAGTCCGTGGCCTTTACCGCTGACTACATCAAGGCGTTCGACGTCGAAACCGCCAAAGCCAAGGACTCCGCCGCCCTGATTGCAGCGATGAAAAAACGCTACCCCAACCTCGCCGACGAAAGCTCGCTGGACCTGAGCGCCAAAGTCGCCAAGGGCGAAATGAAGTGGTGAATGGTTTTTTAACCCTGACTGACTGGAGAGCGTTATGAGCAAGATTGCAATTATTGGTGCCACCGGTCGTGCCGGTAGCCAACTGCTGGAAGAAGCGCTGCGTCGTGGGCATACCGTCACGGCCATCGCACGTAATACCGACACGCTGGCGGCGCGCCCAGGCGTTACCGTCAAGCAAGTCGATGCGCTGGATGCCGAAGCGTTGCAACAGGCCGTCAGCGGCAACGATGTGGTGATCAGTGCGGCGCATTTCGCCACGCTGCCGGCCAGTGCCGTGATCGGCCCGGTGAAGAAAGCCTCGGTGAAACGCCTGCTGGTGGTGGGCGGTGCAGGTTCGTTGTTGCTGCCCGATGGCAGCCGCGTGATCGACAGCCCGGGGTTCCCGGCGGAGTACAAGGCCGAAGCCAGTGCCGGTGCTGCGTTCCTGGACACCCTGCACCAGGAAAAGGAACTGGATTGGACTTTCCTGTCGCCGTCGGCGGAGTTCGTTGAGACCGAGCGCACCGGCCAATTCCGTGTGGGCCAGGATGAGTTGCTGGTGAGTGCCGAAGGCCGTAGTTGGATCAGTTTTGCTGACTTTGCCATCGCACTGATCGACGAAGTGGAAACGCCGAAGCACTCACGTCAGCGTTTCACCGTGGGTTACTAAGCCTTACACGGTCAAAACTGTGGCAGCTGGCTTGTGTGGGAGCTGGCTTGCCTGCGATAGCTTCAC
>NZ_JBJGXU010000118.1:0-6345 GCF_045447305.1 Pseudomonas sp. D47
CCACTACCGCCGTTTACACCGGTGGCCGTCGCCGTATCAATACGGTCCTTGTTACCCACGGTGCCGGCCTGGTTCTTCGCTTCAACTTCGAAGGTCAGTACCTTGCCCACGTCTGCAGCTTCCAGCTTGTAGCTGAGGTCAGTGCTTCTATGACCACCGTTAAACCACTCCTTTTTCGACGCATCCGCCGAACCCGAGCCATTGTCGTCATAGCTGTACACTCCGGTCAGGCTCTGGCCTACCTCCAACGTACCCTTGATGTCCAAAGCGGAGACCACAGGCTTCGCCGATGGATCACCGGCCACGGTGGCCTCCAAGCTTGCGACTAGGCCCACGGACGGCTCGGAGAGCATCGGATCGGTCTTTGGCGTCACCTCTACGCTGAGGCGTTCTCCTGGACGATCACCTTTGCTCTCATCCACGGTGTAACTGAAGGCCGTTGCGCCCTGAATAGGCTGACCATCACGCAGCCATTGCACAGTTGTTCCTTGCTCTGCGTCGCCGTCCAGGTCCTGAAAGACATAGCTCAACGTAACGGTGTCACCCATGGCCGGCTGCTGAGGGTTAAACTCAAGATTACTGGCAACAGGTGCTCGTCCATTGACTGACTGGCTTGGCTCGGAGGTGTACTTTTCCGCATAGGATGGCATGCCGCACAACAACTGCGACGCAATCAATATCCCGACGGTGATTTTGTTTCTAAGTAACTTCATGAGTGTTATCTAAACCTGAATAGAAAATTCGAATATTCAAAAGACCAAAATCCAGAGGCTCGCTCTGCGTTGCAGAAGACGCTTAACGAGCGTCCACTGTTCTGCATACACATCCGCGGCGTGGTTTTTTGCCCTCCACACCTACGTTAAAAACAAGACGGGCAATAACTCTGAAAGAAGGTGGTTACCCACCGCTTGCTCGACAAACATTAACCAAATCATTTGCAGAGCAACGGCCACCGCATAGACGAACAAGGCGGGTAAATCCCAGTTATGAAACCTCATAAAAAAACCTCTGCGGCAGTCAACGTCAACACTGCAATGGAGAGAGCCGCCACCGAAGTAGAGGCGCCATCACGGCATTTTTTTTGAGTCAACGGTCACACGAACACGTTTGAGTTGATGACCCGGTTGTATAGTGAAGGTCTGTGCCGTAGCCCCTGTCACATCGACATACACACCACTGTTGGGGGCCGTTTCTTCTTCCCACTGGTAGTTGAAGCTACTGGCATTACAGCCAGCGGTACACACCACCACCGCTGTGAGCACCTCACCTACAACGGGCGCCCCACTCAGCGTGTTGCCGGACGAGTCCTTAATGGTCACTATCGGGATCTGTGTATCAATTGAACTGGCCGTGTTCATGCTGGACGTATTACCGATAGTCCCCGCACCGTTTTGCGCGGTGACCTGGAATGTCAACACGCTGCCCACGTCGCTGCTGTCGAGTAAATAGGTGTTGTCAGTGTCGGTATGACCACCGTTGAGCCAAACCATGGTCGATTTGTCGGTGGCGTCACCGCCGTTGGAGGTAAAAGCATAGACCCCTGTCAACGTTGAGCCCACGCTGAGGCTACCGTTGATGGCCGTTACGTTGACCGTAGGCACCAAGGTGTTGGGAATGATCGTGACGGTATAGCTGGCCGAACCGAAGACCTTACCGGCGCCGTCGTGTTCCACTGCAGTAATCGTCACCGTGCCGAGCACCATAGCGCTCAACACACCTGTCACGGAGTCGACACTCAGTGCCAGTGGGTCGGTGGATGAATAGGTCACCAGGCCTTGACGCCCGCCTTGAACACGCATACCAGGATCACTGGTTCCCAACATCATGTCCATACTGTTCAGCGCAAAGGTCAGCGGTGCGTACTTGTCCTTTTCCTGATACTCAAGAACGATATTGTAGTTACGATTGACGATATCGGTCTTTGCTTGCGCCAATGGACGTAGGGCAATTGCTTTTTTCGGATCGAGCATGGCGTTGAGTGACATATCAAAGTCCCAAGTCAGGCCCATGCCCAATTCCCAGCCTCCATGACCGCCAGTAACTTTGGTGTGTTGAGCGTTCAAGTTAAGCAGGGGGATCGGTTGATACTTGGTACCCAAGGTATAACCTTTAGGGTTTTTTTCTGTCTGACTACGGCTACCTGACACGTCGACCCGGTCACCGCTCCACTGGAAGTATTTACCGGAGAGCGACAGCTGTTGAATGCCGGGCATTAGCGTTTCCACATTGGCATCCCAGCCCTTGGCGGCCCGCTCTTGAAGGATACGGGTGTCTGGGTCGCTGTTCAGGCGATGATCGCTGGATTTTTTCCAACCGCTGAGTGGGGTGTAGTAGTTCGCCGAGAAGCGTGTCTGATCAGTCCAGGCTTCACCACCGATGCCACCACGGGTGTGGTTGCGTGACATGTCCTGATCGAGAAAGGCGTTGCCCCCTAAAACCCAGTGCTCGTCCACTTGCTTGCGATAACCTAACCCGACGTTAGCCAGATTGCGCTGGCCAAAGGTGCGCGCCCCTATTTGAGCGAACACAATGTCTATGTCGCGCTCGTACAGCGGCTGGAGGTAATCAAGCGAGTAGCCGACTTGACCGCCGCTAACGTTGGCTTGAATGCCGACTTTGGCGGTACCGTTGGCACCAAGGAACTTCTCAATCTCACGAGACGCGCCGCCAGTCAACCCGCCCGCGGCGCGCTGAGTCAGCATGCCGGTGGGGTCGGTGCCTTTTTTCTGGTTAGCCCCCAACAGTTGAGCAGCACCCACCACTTCCTGTGCCGCCGCGCTGACCATTTTGTTTTGTTCTTTTAGCTGTGCGGCGCTCAGTTTGCCATCGTCTGCTGAGCCGACCGGGCCGGGTACCAAAATGAAGTCGCCAGCCTTGAGCATGGCCAGTTTGCTGGCCAGCATGACCTGCCCGTTTAAGGCTGAGAGTTCACGAGTGGAACGGTTGAACTTGCCGGCAACCGCGGCCAGCGTTTCACCGGGCTTGAGCTGATAGGTGAGGTAATTGTTATACAGCCGTGCCTCTCCCTGCGGACTGTACGGCACCAGTACCGAGGTGGACGACCAGCCGTAGGCTTTAAATCGTTCGCGCAATGCTGTCAATGCGCTGACGGGCAGCGAAAAGCGTTCGGCAATAGCTTCTATTTCCTCACCTTGAACCGGTGCATAGATAATGTATTGCTGAACATTCTCTGCCGCTACGGTTTTCTGATAAGGGTCAGCAACTGACGAGGCAATGTGCCCCGTAAAACACAACAGCGTCAAATAGGTGAACGCTTTTTTCTTTTGAAAGGAAATCACTAAACTTTACCCACAGTAGATGTACTACGCAGCCACCGCACTAGCGCGCCGCGTTTAAAAGCCCAGTACTACATTTGACGGATTCTTATCAGGACCGCGCAATGAAGCGCAGTCACGCAAAATTAGTTGAATGGCGCAAGCATCTAAAAAGCACTTATTTTGAGTTTCTCATAGTTTCAAATTTCTCGAGCGGCGTTACACTTCTCACGCTCTTCGCCAATGCGCCCATCCAGGATGGCCTGATTGGCATCTGAGGCCGCAACAGCAAACCCTTGTTTATCAAAGGCGCCCATCTGCAATCGATAGCTGGAAAAACGTTCGGTAACCGGAACGCGAAACTTCTGCTCCTCACCCGGCGCCAAGACACCAAACGTATAAAGAATGCTTGTTTTGGGATGACACTGCGCTGTTACAGGCGTAATCACCAGATACCCTTGAGCAATAGGCGCATCACCTGCGTTAACCAGGGTGCCACCGACCTCCTGAGTTGCGCCGTTGCCGACGCCCATATGAAACTTAACCTGCAACTCAGGTGCAGCGTGTAAATACGCAAAATGGAAGGTCGCATAAATAACCGCAACTACTTTAATCTTTAAGCACTTCCTTCTCACAGGGTCACCAGAATTTTCAAAATGATTTTAATAATCAGCGAAAAGCCCTCAAACCCGGTAATCAATTATTGTGAATCAGGTATTAATCACGAATTTTCGTCGACCCTTTTCCACAATAGAGTGCCTCCAGTGGCTCCTCCCAACGTTGTCCTTAGGCTAAAGCCTGACAGCTGGTTCATCACGAGGACGGAGCAGATGAATACGTCGATTGCCAGGTCGCGGTAGGGACGGCAGTTGCCTGCCGCCCCCTCAGATCCGTACGTGCGGAATTGCCGCACACGGCTCCTGCCTCGGCCAGGTGACGCGAAGCGATCTTCAGGGGAGAGGTGTGCATTCTTTAGATTTAGTAAGCAACCCGAAGCGAGTCCATTGCAGGTGATCCCGCAGGCTACGTCGCACGAGAGCCTAGCGCCAATATAGGCATACGGATTTCCTGAAACCACTCAGTAGCTTCCAGTTTCCTGGTACCGGGTGGTAATTGAAGTAGCAACTCACTACCCCATTAAGCCATTACCCTTGAACCCGGATGGATTAATGATGCTGGCGCTTCAACTCATCAAAGAAAGCCAACAGTGTCCGGCGCCCTCAGGCCCTACTTCCTACGATTCATTACGGTGAAACGCACCAAATACCCTGACAGTGGTGCGCCGTATTCGCTGACTTTGGCCAATTGCTTCCAGAGGCGACGTGCGGTTGCTGGAGCTCTCCCATCTCCTGAGTATCATGGCGATTTCGATCAACTCATGCACTAAATAATCAAAACGGTCCCAGCCGGTTGTGACGATTACAAACTTTAGTCAATCACCGCGATGCTGGGTGTTCCTTATCCGCTCCGTGCGACATCAACTTAATCGCCATAGGCAGCGTTAGCCAACTTGCGTAGTTCATACGCTTCGCTGGCATCGATCAGACCCAGAGTTTTCAACTGATAGACCTCACGGCGTAACTCACGATGCCAAGCATCCAGGGTGCCGGTGTTTAAGGGATTGCTTAAACGTTCGTACCAATTCGCCAAGCGGCGGGCCTTTTCGTCGTGTTCACTCATGATCCCCCCCTCAAATGTCCGTCATTCCACCGGGTGTAACGGTGCGGTGCGACCTGAGTCGCCCCCTAAGCATCGCGCAACTCCCGCCGCAAGATCTTGCCCACAGGCGTCATTGGCAACGACTCACGCAACACAATGTGCTTGGGCACTTTGTACGCCGTGAAGTTTTCCTTGCAGTAGACTTTCAGCTCTTCAAGGCTGACCCCCAATTCGCGGGCCACCACAAACAACTTCACCGCCTCCCCCGAGCGCTCGTCCGGCACTCCAATCACGGCGCAGTTGGCGACTTTCGGGTGGGCCATCATCACGTCTTCGATCTCGTTCGGGTACACGTTGAAACCCGAGACGATGATCATGTCTTTCTTGCGATCAACGATGCGCACGATGGGATATCTAATCCAAAATCGACATTTTCTCTGAAGCGTCTATAAGTGGTGCGAGTGCGGAGAGAGGCGGGATGAACATGGACGGTTGCGTCGAACCTGTAATACTCATGAGCTCAACTCGCGCCTCCGCAGGGTCAACGCTAAATCGACGCGCAGGCTGTCACTAATCATAAGTTGTGAAAAAAACAGGACGGGGTTGATATCAGTGTCACCGTTTCGTAAAGGACCTAATCCGCGAAGCCGTTGCGCTTGGCAATCTCGAACAAATGAACCAGGGAAACGACATTGAGCTTTTCCAGTAGTCGTACCTTGTAGGTGCTGATCGTCTTGTTACTCAGCTGTAAATGGTTGGCTATCTCCTTATTACTCATCCCTCGCACAAGCAGTTCGAATGTCATTAACTCGCGGTTGGAAAGCGTATTGATAAGTAGGGCCTCATTGGCGAAATTATCACTGACCGTAGGCAGTCGAACAATACCATGAGGCACATAAGCTCCGCCTTTCATCAACAGGTTGACGGTTCTTTGCAACTCTTCAACCGTGCACGTTTTCGACAAAAACGCCGACGCGTGCGCCGCACGGCAACGGTTGTAATAATGGCGCGCCGAACATGATGTCAGCACCAGAATTTCAATACTCTTATCGAAGCTGTAAACCTTCTGCATCACCTCTAACCCCCCGATTCCGGAGAGCTGGATGTCCAAAATCACTAAATCAGGTTTATGCTCACGTACCAAGTCGAGGCCGTCGGTACCATTATTAGCCTCTACTACCCAGGCGGAGTCGTCCTGACTTAGAATGGATTTAATAGCCGCTCGCACAAGCGGTTGCCCATCAATAATAATGACTTTAAACATCAGTACCCCAGCGTTTCAGATCAGTTTTTCTACAAGAAACTTCTTATCCAGTAATCATACACACGCGGGCGCTGTTACGTAACTAAATACTAATCGGTTAAAGAAATTAACAAGTTATCACGCCCCCTCCATTGTGCACCCAGAACG
>NZ_JBJGXU010000119.1:0-5350 GCF_045447305.1 Pseudomonas sp. D47
CAGTTTGGAGAGCTGCAAATAGATTTTGCTCACCTGAAACAACCAGGTGCATTGCCCCTGAATATCCAAGGTGCCGTCAGCCTTAAAGGCTGGGGCGCCTTCGGGTAATGCCTCCACTATCCGCAATCCACCGTAACCGCCGTGCTGTTGCCAATCCAGTGCGCCGTAACGCCCATCAATCAAGAAATTGACACTGCCCAGTTCCATCTCGCACAGACCAATGCTGTAAGTTAGCGGCACCTTGAATTTGTAATTTTGTGGGGTATTCAGGAAGGCTGCTTCGAACGACTCCATATGCGTCCGAGTGGTCTCATGGCCCATGCCGATGCTGTATCGCTGGCAGTTTTTCGCCTCCAGCGGCATGTAATTGGCTTGGACTTCAATCGCAAAGTTGGCGGGCAGCTTTCCTTTGATCGTGAAGCTTTCGCTGCCACTGCGCTTGGTCAGCGACAGGGCGCTTTCCTTGACGAAACTCCCCACCCAATCGCAGGCACTAAGGCTCAGCAGCATCAGCCCGAGTCCCGTGAATCGAACAGCGCGCTGTCGTGTATTGGCACCCTTCATGACACTCAATTCCTGATGGCCCAGAAGTCCAGCTCAAGCCCCGTGAACTCACCCGAAATGTGGAAGGCAAAACCGCCAGAGCGTTTGAGGTCCGCCACTTCTTGTTCACTAAACTCGAGGGTGAAATAGGATTTATTGGCATGGAAAGGAATTTGCCGTGGAGCTACGGCCAGAGGCGAGACCTTGATGCCAGGCAGGTGCAGGTTGACCAACTGGCGGATGCTTTCCACCGTGCCCGCTTTAAGATGGGCCGGTAGACGAGTACGCAGTTCCTCGGTGTCGCACTGAGCGCTGGCCGCCAATACGAAATAGGAGGAGTCGAGCAACGTTGGGTCCTTGATCGGGGAGACCTGGATGTTGTATTTGGCCTGTTGCAGTTCCAGTTTGATGGCGTGTTGCTCGAGCACCATCGAGAGTACCTGGCGAATCGCATCCGTCAGTTGGCGTAAACAGGCCCCTTGGTCGCTGTGCTCGTATTGCAGAGCCATATCCGGGCGTTTGTCGTCACTGGCGAATGTCGTCAACTCCCCTAAAAGCCCCAGCAGTACGAGATAAACTTCTTCAGGGTGAGCCTGATCGGTCCTAAGGGAATGGCGTAGCAGCAACTCGTAGCGGTTGATCAGTTGCAGCATCATGAAGTCGCCGACTTCGGCACCTCCCACCTGTCCGCTGGACCGGATGCGTGCCGCCAGCTTGTCGCCGCGATTACCAAGCAGGGAGAGCACCTCCTTCAGGAAGGCCTGTAACTCGCTGTGGGCGTTGAAATGGAGGTGAGTGGCAATAAATTCTTTGTCGAGTGCAATGCCATCAGTTCCATTGGGAGCAATGACCTGACAAATCTTGATTTTGACGAAGTGCTGATCGTTCGGTTGTTCACCGAGTAGCAGTCGAAAATCAGGCTTTGCACAACTGGCGTCGCACACCGAGAGTCCCTCGGCGAAGGAGTCGGCGATTTTCAGGTCATGGGCCAAATATCGAGCAAGTACGTCCTGATGTTTCACATCGCGGGTTTCGATGTGGTTTCCGGTGACCAGTGGCAACGCCAAGTAAACCGGCACATTATGCGTGTTCTTGGGTACGTCCAGTACCAGAGCCTGAGTATCGTGACCCAGTTCGAACAGACTGCCATCGGGCAGCACGCCCGACGCTTTACTGATCACGATTTTGCGGGTGTTGAAATAATGCTCGTCGATTTCCAGCGTAAACAAGCCCCAGCCATAACGGCTCATCAACTGGGTGCGAGCTTTCAACTGGTAGTCATAGTGGCGATCATTTTGTTGGAAATGCTGCGGCATCAACAGCATGCCCTCTTTCCAGACCATTTTATGGCTGCTCATGGTGTCTCCTTGCTTATGGCCACCGGCGCGTTCGAGTTGTGAATGCCCGAGTCATCGAGCAGCAAATGGGTTTGGGTGATCCCCGCGGGGGTCAGTTGAATCAGATAGCGCCACTGGGTTTCTGGCAAATTTCGGTAGGCTGCAAGGACACCGACATAGCGGCTATCGCTCTTCAATCGAAGGTTCATCTGATGGTGGGTGCCGGGGAGCAACCTTACCTCTTCACTGGAGATCAGGTCGGGTGACAGCGTTTCATTGGGGCGCTCGTACAGGCCGAAGAAGTCGGTCGTCTCGAAACTCACTGGATGCTTGAGTTCGATCAGGCGCAGCACTAACGGCGAAGGCCTACCATTGATGTCCGGATTGAGTTGCTTGCTGGCGAACAGTTGCAGATCCAGCTTGGTGACCTGTGAATGGGGTGACAATGCGGAGCAGGCGCTGAGCAGCCACGCACAGATCAACGCCGCCAATAATTTGAAGTGAGGCATCAGGATCATCCTGGGTATGAACTCTGGAGGGTGCAGATCAAGCGCACTTGTTCTTCGTAAGCCTGGGCAAAGTCACGAGCCAACAGCCGTTCACTCCATTCACTGTCTAAGTTCAACGTTTGGTGATGACGGCAATAAGCGCGCCACGTGCTACCGGGCCACAGCGACGTTTGGCGGCTCTGCTCGAAGCGTAAGGTCAGTTGTGCTGGAGCGAACTGCTCCAGGGCTCCACGCAACGCAGCACGGCTGGCGGAAAGCAAAGCCACCTGATGAGCTTGCAAGTCACGGAAACTGCGAGCAATCGATTGCTCAGCGGGAAGTTGCCCCGATTTTTCATCACCCAATAATTCCCGGAGCGCTTGCTGACTATCACTGGCATGCTTGAGCGGGTTGCTGCTCGCGATTTGAACGCTAGTTAACGCCAGGTGCAGTTCATTCTTCAGCTCACTGCGGGTTCGAATACTTTGATGTAAACCGGCCATGCTCTGCTTTAGCAATCGTGCGGCTTTCAGCGCGAGGGCTTCGCGGCTGTCATTGTTAAATTGAGCAAGATCAATACCCAAGACCTCGCCGAACTGCTGCCAGAACTGTTCTGACTGACATTCAGCCGGGGCAGCTGCGGGGGCTTCTGGGGACTTAACCGTCTCCGAAATCAGGCGTGGTAACGGCATATGCTGCGTTTGGATAGCCGCATGGTCATATTGCTGTATCGGTAAGGGCGGCGGATCTAGCAGGCTGTCGAGCAGATCGACATCACCAAACGACCAAGACCGTTCTCTCTGATCAAGTATTTCCAGCGGGCTGCCGAAAAAGTCATCATCGGGGATCGTGCCGACGGTAGGCCGTTGAACGCCGAACGAACGCTCATCCAACGTTTCGTTATGGCCCAGGTGTGCAGTGATTTCACTGTGCGCCAAAGCGTATACACAGCCGTGCTCAATGCGTTTCGCCTGACCTTCTTGCAGGCGTGTTCGATCTGCCGCGAGAAAGGTTCCGTTACGGCTGTTGTTATCGGTCAGGTAGTAAACACCCTCTCGATAAGTGACCAAGGCGTGTTGATTCGAAAGATGTCGAGCAGAATCGGGAATCACCCAGTCACACCCCTCGTCACGGCCAATCATCCCTCCACGACGATCAAATATCTTACTGGTACTTGAGATAGGTATGCCATCCAGCGACTTGGTAATAGTGAGTTTCAGCTGCATTCCTATGCTCCCCGCTGCTCGGTGACGGCTGCTTGCGGAGTGCCCAGGGGGCGGTATTCGGCATCACTGAATCGATAGTTACCGGTACACCCGGCCAGAACAAAAGCCAGTACGGCCACAGGCCAAAGTCGATGCATAAATAAGCTCCTTGAAAAACGGAAAAGCAGCCGGGGTCGCCCGGTTCGGGTTATAGGTATGGCTAAGTGTTTTTGGGTTCGGCTCAGGCGTATGGCCGACTCTCGGTCGAGGACCGGAGCTGAGCCAATTTTTCGGCTTTCTGAATGTCCCCTAACGCTCGCCAGGCACTGAACAGTTCCGGCAGGTCTTCCCGTTCAATCAGATCACCGAACACGTCTTGAGCACTGACGACGTGCAGGGCTTGAACCTGCAAACGCACTTGGACTCGAGTGAGAGCAACAATCTGCTCAGAGCGCAGTTGCTTGATTTGAGTCAGGCCCGAATTGAAAAGCTCTTGCAGCTCAAGTGGGGTTTTCTTGTAGAAGCGCATGTCGTTTCTGCTACGCAATGCCATTCGAAACTCGATGAACGTCGCGGGTTTCCAATTTTCCAACATCTGTTTTGTGTGGTTAACCTGCTCAGCGATATCCTTAGCCTCATTCTCGGTAAACAACACGCCACCCCGCTCTCGAACGCTTGCGTCCCAGCGTAGCAATGTCGTGAGAGCGCTGCGACTGTAACCCGAATGGCTGGAGTGTTCGCTAGCAGAAAACGCCTGTTCAATCAGACTTTTACGCTGGGGCATATCGCCCGTGAGATCTATATCCGCCGCATGCATTGCGCACTTAAATTCGGAAAGGCTCGCGCACCCAGGCTGCCAGAGTATCGCTGTCTCACTACCCGTTCCGAACTTGCGAGGCATGAAATGACGTTGCTCTCCATGATGCTCATAGGCATCACCTTTTAGGTTGAGTAAGCCGCCCAACAACACGGTTACTGCCCAAATAGCGGAGACCGCCGGGGAGACCAACATGGCACTGCCGAGCGCGAGTTGTTTCCATTCTGCGTCCATCCAAGGAGAGGGTACGCTTGGAACCGGGTCGTTATGGTTGACGATTCGGTGGTGAACCAACTCTTTCGCCGCATTGGTAAAACTACGATTGCCAGCACGGGGGGCGCCGAAGGTATAGAGTTGAATATCAGCAGACCAATCACGGCGTAGCCATTCGGCGAGCAACAGTGCAATCGCACCACCCAGGCTGTGACCACAGACAATCAGTGTTTGCTCGCCAGTGTAGAAGGCATCCAGATATTTGCTTGTGAACTTTTTCACTACCAAGAAAGCGTTGTAGAAACCGCGATGAGCCTGCCCCTCGCCTTCAGCGTAAGGCACTTGCTTAGCATCAAGGTCGCGGACGATATCCCATCCTCCTTGAGTCCCTCGAATCGAGATGAGTACCACTTTATCGTTATGAGTAGCAAAGACCTGAGTGTCAGTTTTTTTATCGTTTAGAAAATGCACCTTCTCCGGAACATCCCAATCGTTACCGGCTTCTTCTTTATAGCGTGTGGGGTCATGGGGCATGATTTCCAGTCGCTTCGAATAGGGCACTTCCTCGCAGAGCATGTGGTAGGGGCTAGCATCGTTAAAAACCGTGGGTTTGACCAAGTGTCCCAGTTGCGTTTGCAATACATGCGCGATGCTGCCTACATTGTTGTAAGGCGGCGGAGTCATATTTTCTCCTGGCTCACCCGCTGTGCTGAAAGCGCCATATGCGGTCACTGTCATCAATGCCAG
>NZ_JBJGXU010000012.1:0-143609 GCF_045447305.1 Pseudomonas sp. D47
CATCGCCAAGGCAATCGACGCAGCAAGGGCTGCTGGATCGCCTCAGGGCTTAGTTGTCGCTGAGTTGCGCGGACACGCCTACGCGCAAACCTGAATCATGGTGAATTGAGGTTGGTAGCAGTGCCAGAGTGATGAGGATTATTGCTCGGATGGACTTTCGCATAGGTAACACCTGTTTAAGTGGGACACCTACACATCTTCCAGACTAAGGCCTTTCAAATCACCTCAACTAAATGCACTTACTGATACCTCGCTTTCAGCCACTACTTAATCAGACCGAGACAATTTATGACATCTAAGCAACCTGACGGGGAGGCAATCGAACGTGCCTGCCGGGCCGGGCTGAGAGTCGGCGGGCCTGAGAGGCCTCGTTTTACTTCACGTATTTGACGGTTGCGCTAACCAGCAACTGGTCGTTGACCGTAACCTTGCAAAAGCGCTTCGAAACTGTTTTGTTATCAATCGCGAGTGTGGGGGCGCATTGCAAGAACACCTTTTTACCCTTCCAGTCCTGAGCTACACCAGCAGTCGTTGCGCTCGCATACTCTTTCATGAATTTGCGATTCCAAGGTCCGAAATACACCTCCGGTTCGCCGCCTCCGAAGAAACCAGATTCCTGCGTGGCGCAGATCGTACCTTCTACCCTTTCGCCGTCGATGATATTGGCGTCGGTATAGCAATTCATCAGGCCGTTCCAAGCGTCTAGATCTACTGGCCCCCTGTTAACCCAGGTAGGGGCAGTAACGCATCCTGAGAGGGTTGCGACTGCGAGAGCGCTAAGGCAAATGCATTTAATACGAGACATTGAATTGAGCTTCCTTGCTTTTTGAAGCCGTCACCAATACCCGTAACACGCCACAATTTCAAGTTCAGGGTGATCCATGGAAAGGCCATACCCACCATCGTCACTTCTTGAGCTGTCCGAGCTTTCCGACTTTGGCATCCGACTGACTCCGGCTCCTGATGTGTGGGAATGGCTTCAGGCCCAGATCCTTGCCGCCACCGGCAGCATTCACAACGAAGATCACGCCCATCTACTGGATGCAGACATTCGGATCATGTGGGCGTCGTCGAGCTTCGAGAAGCAGGGCAGAACAGTCCTGGGCCAGGCCGAACGGCTAGCGTTCCGCGCCGGCGGCTGGCAGAAAGCCCGGATGGAGCAACAGATGCGTGATTGGTTCGGCGATGTGCCGGCCTTCATCATCGCCCTGGCTACTGACTACTGCGCCGAGTGCAACGACCTTGAGTTCTGCGCACTCATCGAACACGAGCGCTATCACCTGGCTCACGCGACCGACAAGTACGGTCAACCAGCATGCAATGTGGATGAATTCTTCAACCGCCGCACCGAGCGCTTGCGCGGTGACTACGATAAATGGCTTAAGGCCATCAGCGAGCGCGCTGAGAAGGCAGAGTCCTTCGCTGCCAAGTTCCAGGGCAAAGTCCTGGGCGATTCGGTACGTGGTGCTGCACTGAAAGCCGGCGCGCTGCCCGAAGCAACCGACGACATCATCCTGCGCGCCAAGGGCGTGTTCACCCTTAACGAAGATGGCGATGCGGTCGCCGTTGATGAATCCGACCAGGTCATCCTCGGTAAAGACGGCAAGCGTTGCTGCGCCGGGCCGCCTTGCCACTGGGTTCATGAGATATCGATCTGGTACCTGAACCCCTCGGCCGCTGCGCGGGAAATTCGGTATTCGAGCGGGGAGCGGTCATAGCCCAGGGCGGTGCGCTCGATGGTGACGACCGGGGCGCCTTCTTTGATCGAAAGGATTTTGGCGATGGCCCGGTCGGCTTGCTCCACGGTGAGGGTCTCGGTCGCCGAGCCGATACATTGGCCGCATTGGGTTTCATAAAACGGGTAGAGCAGTTTGCCGAAGCTTTCGGAATTAATGTCCAGCAATGCGCCGAACCGTGTGACGGGGAGCCAGATATCCTCGTGAAACAGTGTGCGGCTTTCAACCATCCGCAGCCGCTCCAGGTGCACGACGTCTTCGTCGTCCTGCAACTTCAGTGCTGTTGCCACCGGCTGTGAGGGTTTTTGCCGGTTCTTTGCCAGGATGCGGCTGGTCGGTATTTCGCGTCCACCCGCGGCATTCACTTGCCTGAAGAATCGCGCCAGTGAGGCATCGAAGTTGGGGCGGCGCACGTAGGTGCCACGGCCCTGGCTGCGCAGGAGCAGGCCTTCATTGACCAGCGTGTCCACGGCCTTTCGTACCGTGCCGATGGCCACACCATAGTGTTTGGTGAGCTCGGCCTCCGTGGGGATGGGCGAGCCTGGCATCCATTCGCCAGTGCCGATCTTGGCGAGCATTTCTTCTCGCAGGCGCTGATAGAGCGGCAAGCGCTCGTCGTATCCGAGGGTAGGGGTGTTCATTTTTCTTTGATTCCTTTTCGGCATGCGGAGCCACTTTATCACCTGCGTGAGGTTTGACAGATATCTATCCCTGAATATATGGTGATCTAGTCATATATATGAATTTGCGACGTCTACACACATACTGATGATGACAGATTGGGCCAAAGGGCCTGGTTTCTCAGGGGCGGCAGGTGATTTGCCATAACAACAAACGATCGGGGTTATCTGTTTATGACCAGCCTTCACCCGCCTGCCTTCACCGGTGTGGACACGCACGCCCACGTCTTCCGCCAGGATCTGCCGATGGTTGCCAACCGTCGCTACAGCCCGCGTTACAACGCTTTGGTGGAGCAATACCTGGATCATCTGGATCGCCACGGTTTTTCACACGGCGTGTTGATTCAGCCGAGCTTTCTGGGCACCGACAATCACTTCATGCTCGACGCGTTGCGCCGTTATCCGCAGCGCTTGCGTGGGGTGGCGGTGGTGGATGTCGACGTCAGCGAAACCCAGTTGGACGAATTGGCCGAAGCCGGTGTAGTCGGCATCCGTTTGAATCTCATTGGTAAGGCGCTGGCGGATTACAGCGGCCCAGCCTGGACCGCTCTGTTCCAGCGGTTGGCGCTGCGGGGATGGCAAGTGGAAATTCAGCGCGGCATCGATGACCTGGCGCTGATCGTATCGGCCATCAGGGCCTGCGGTGTCACCGTGGTCATTGATCATTTCGGCCTGCCGACGGGGGGCATCAATGCCGGGCACCCCAACCATCAGGCGTTTCTTGAGTTGCTGAACGATGACGGGGTGTGGCTCAAGCTGTCCGCCGCGTACCGCAGTCAATCCGATCTGGCCCAGGCATCGCATGCGCTGGCTCTGGTGCGCGACGCGAGTGGCGGTCTCCAGCGACTCGTCTGGGGCAGCGATTGGCCCAACACTCAGTTTGAACAGCAGACGGACTATGCCCGGCAAGTGGCTTTCCTCGAAGGCTTGCTGCCGGACGCGACCGAGCGTGCGCATGTGCTCAAGGACAACCCAGCGAAGCTGTTTGGCTTCGACATTTCACGCTAAACGATCAATAACAATAATAGGACTTCCATCATGATGAGCCTGCTCGTCGTCGCGGCAATCGTTGTCGCCGTCGCCCTGGGTTACAAGACCAAGATCAACATCGGTCTGTTCGCCATCGCTTTTGCTTATCTGATCGGCTGTTACGGCATGGGGTTGAGCCCGTCCGAAGTCATCAGCCTGTGGCCGCTGAAGATTTTCTTCATCATCTTCTCGGTTTGTCTGTTCTACAGTTTTGCCACCGTCAATGGCACGCTTGAAAAACTGGCGGAGCATCTGATTTATCGATGCCGGTCGATGCCTCAACTGTTGCCGTTCGCGGTCTTCTTCACGGCAACCACCCTCTCGGCGATGGGGGCGGGCTACTACACAGTGCTGGCGTTCATGGCGCCCATCACGCTGCTGCTGTGTGAGCGCACCGGGATGAGCCTGATCACGGGCGGCATGGCGGTCAACTATGGCGCTTTGAGCGGAGCCAACTTCGTCTCCAGCCAGAGTGGTATCATTTTTCGTGGCTTGATGGCCAATGCCGGCATCCCGGAAAACGAGGCCTTTATCAACGCCGCAGCGATTTTCGCCAGTACCCTGGTGATACCGCTGGCGGTGATTTCGGTATTGGTGTTTCTCACCGGCCACGGCAAGGCGATGAAGGCGTGCGCTTATGCGGTCGCCGTGCCGACGCCGCTGAACCGCGAGCAGAAAGCCACCCTGTGGCTGACGTTGGCGATGATGGTGATCGTGCTGGCGGCGCCCATCGCGCAAATTGTCTTCCCGGACAACTCCACGGTGAGCTTCATCAATTCGAAGATGGACATCGGTTTGATCGCCAGCCTGTTCTCGGTGATCGCGCTCTTGCTGAAACTGGGCGACGAACGCAAGGCCATGGCGTCCGTGCCCTGGGGCACGTTGATCATGATCTGCGGTGTGGGCATGCTGATTTCGGTCGCGATCAAGGCTGGGACCATCGACTTGCTGGCATCGTGGATGGGCAATAGCATTGCGCCGATCATGGTGCCGATTGTCTTCGGTGTGGTGGCGGCGTTCATGTCGCTGTTCTCCAGCACGCTGGGGGTGGTGACGCCGGCGCTGTTCCCGTTGGTGCCACCGCTTGCCACGGCACTGGGGCTCGATCCGATGATCCTGTTCGTGGCCATCGTCGTGGGCGCTCAAGCCACCGCCATCTCGCCGTTCTCCTCGGGTGGCAGCTTGATATTAGGCTCATGTACCACGGAGCAGAGCCGCAGCTCACTGTTCCAGCAGCTCCTGTTTCGCGCAGCGCCTCTTGGCTTTGTCGCAGCACTGGTGTTCAACACTGTCCTGACGTTCGTCTAAGCACGGCTCTTCACGGCCCGGCGCCTTTGCCGAGCCGATGCGTTTGGCACGTCGATCAACCAATAGGGAAAAATGACCCTCATTGATGAGCTGGGAAGTGTGCAGGCCATCCGATAACGGTCAAATCGAATGGGATTGCTTGCCGCCGCCCATCACGTTAAGGCTTTGATCGCGCTATCTGAAGCGGACACTGAAGCCCATGCCCGTTGATTTACGAGCGCTCTATCCAAAATTGATCCACCTGAAGCTGGACACGGTGTTCGTCGTCGACCTGGGCAACCAGATTGCGTTTGTCAGTGACGCCTGTGAGGCACTGCTGGGTTATCGCGCCGAGGAATGGAGGTTATTCAGCCGAGTGTTGGTAACCCCCCTGTCACGTGCGTTCTCCTGCGCTGGGTGGGTGGTCCTTGGATAAGCAGTAAGCTTGCGTTGCTCCTTCATCTAATCACTCCAGGCCTACAGAGCTGGGCAGTCGAGCCTTTCCCGGCGCCTGCAAGGGTGCTTAGGTGTCAACGCCAACCAAAAAGGGACCTCCAGAGGGGCACTTTTACATTGGCGGTAACACTTAGGACTCAACACGGGCGGTTCATGCGCCCATATCACTGACGGCTCATGCCCCCCAGGCGCAGCGACAAGTCCTGCATGCCCTGGCTGAGGGTGCTTAGGCTGGCCGCGTCGCGGGCGCCTTCCTCGCTGGCGGTATGGATGCGCACGGCCAGCTCATTGATTTCCTGAGTCACATGGCTCTGTTCCTGGGCCGCCACGGCAATCTGCTGCGTGCGCTGAACGATATCGTCGAAGCCGAGCACCGTGGTGCCCAGCGAGGTCGCCAGCAGATCGGCCTGGGCCACCACCGAGCGGGTACGCTCCTGGCCGGCGACCATGGTGCTGACGGCGGTGACCGAAGCCTGGCGCAATTCGGCGATCATCTGTTGGATTTCGTCCGCCGAAACCTGGGTGCGTCCAGCCAGGGTGCGCACCTCGTCGGCCACCACGGCGAAGCCGCGGCCCTGTTCGCCGGCCCGGGCGGCCTCAATGGCGGCATTGAGCGCGAGCAGGTTGGTCTGCGCGGAGATCGACTTGATTACGTCGAGTACTCCGCTAACCCCTTCGATATCCTGGCCGAGGCGGGTGATCGCGGTGGCCACGCTGCCGATGTCGCTGCTCAGGGAGACGATGGCCTGGCTGTTCTGGGTCACGTGGCCCTGGCTTTCGCGCGCTGTACGGAGGGATTTCTCGGCAGTGTTGGAACAGTCGCTGGTGGTGTGTGCGACCTCCTGGGCACTCGACGACATTTCCGTTACAGCGGTGGCGAGCAAGGTGTTGTCCAGGCGTTGGGTCTCCGCCCGCTCGGCCATGACTACCGACAACCGCGCAACGTCGTCGGCTTGGCGTAGCAGCTTCGAGGACTCATCGGCAATGGTGCGTAGCATCTGCCGGAGGCTGCCGGCGTAGCGGTTGACCGCGCCGCGCAGCAGGCCGATTTCATCCGCACGCAGAATATCCAGCTCGGCCGCGCCGGCGCCTTGCTGCTCGCCCAGACGGTTGATTTGCAGAGTGGTTTCGTCGATCTGCCTTAGCAGCGTGCGCCCCGCTAGCCATGCCAAGCCGAAAATAAGTAGCAGCACTGGTACCAGGGTAGTGAGGATGTCGATGGTCAGGCGGCTGGCGATCGCGGTCATCTGCGCTTTCGGCGTGACTAGGCCAATCACCCAGCCACTGGCGTTGATGCGCGTCAGGCTGACGTAGCCGGCCGAGCCGAGTCGGCTGTCGTCCTCAATGGCGAAGGTATGCGCCTGCTGCTGGCCGGTCTTGCGCCATTGCGTCACGTTGTTGAACCATGGCGCGCTGTTCAGCAAGCCGGTCTCGTCGGCTACAGCCTGACCTTGGCCGACTGGGAAATAGAGCACCTTGCCCGAGGTGTCCAGGGCGAAGGCATAGCCGCCGGTCACGTTGCCGTTTGCCTTGAGAAAGTCTGCCAGGCCGGTGAGGGTCAGGTCGATGGTGGCGACCCCGGCGAAGCGCTGCTCGCGGGTGTAGCCAATGGTGCAGGTGGTCATCAGGATCTTGCTGATCGGGTCCTCATAGGCGTCCGACCAATTGCAGTGACCATCTTTGCCGGTCTTCCCCTGGGCGTACCAGTCGGCTGCATGGTAGGCCTCGGCCTGTGGCGCGTTGTATTCCTCGGAGTAGCCCAGGCTGCCCTGGTTGCGCGCCCAGTAGAAGCTCCGCCTTTCGACACCGGGAGTGAAGGCGTTCGGCTCGGGCCAGAGGCCACCGCCGGCCACCGCCGTGTCGCCCTGGGAATCGATGATGCGCGCAAGGCTCGGCTTGACCAGCTCCACGTCGTTGGGCAGGGTCGCGCCTAGGCTGGCCATGGCACCCACCCGTCCGTCGATTTCGGCTAGCTTGATGGTCAACTGGCGCGCGATGGCCACCGCCGATTGCTGCGCGCTCTGGGTATTCGACGCGATCAGCTTGGGCTCGCCACTGAGCACCATCACCGCGTAGATGGAGCCGGCGGTGACCAGCACGATAGCGCCCATCGCCAAGCTGAAGCGCGACATGACTTTTACAGGCAGCAGGCGCATGGCCGTCTCCTTGGGGAGTAAGAGAACCGGCGCCCTAGGCGAACGGCAAACACAGTATCATCTGGAACTATCGGCGCCTTACCAGGAATCATGAGGGCGCCGGACCAATAAACTGCACCTTTGGACGGTCATCAAGCCGCCGTGTCCGCCAATTCAAGGCCAGTTGATCGATACCCTTGCGGCCGCAGATCAGTCGCCCGATCGCGCAAGATATTTATCTCTACTTCGCAGGCTTGACCGAAACGACCTCAATGAACCTCTACTTTTTTCCGTGCCATCTTCGTCGCGTCCAGTTCAGCCTGAAGCGTGCTTAACGTATCGGCCTTGTGCGCTTGGGCTTTTGCTTTTTCTCAGTCGTCGTTGGCACTGTTTGCAACGCCTGAAGCTCTGCTTCAACCGCCGCGATATCGGTATCAATCAGGTCATCTAGCAGGCTGGCCTGCTCAGGATTCATCTGCTCGCTACGCTTGGCAAACTTCAATCGCTTGAGTTGGGTGATCTCGTGAGTCAGTTTCTCAATGACCGTTTGATCGCGGTTGATCTTCTTGCTCATTGTCTCGACTTGCGAGAGCACCAGCGCCCTTAGCTCGATACTTCACCACCGGTAGAAAAACTATCGAAGGCTGTCCCTTTTTTTCACCTCGCCTGTCATTCCAGGTAAGAGAATTAAATCGAGAGCTTCCGCCAATGCCCGCCGTCTCACCCTTGCGCCTGCGCCCGCTGCTGAACCTGAGCCTGATGCTAAGCCTCAGCGCCAGCCCGTTGTTCATCCCCCTCAGCTATGCCGAAGACAGCGCCGCTCGCCGCAGCTACCAGGTTCCGGCGGGCAGTCTCAGCTCGGCGTTGACCCGTTTTGCCGGGCTTTCGGGTGTCAATCTGTCGGTGGACCCCGCGCTGGTCAGCGGTCGCAGCAGCAGTGGCTTGGTTGGCGAGTACGGCGTGGAGGAGGGCTTTGCGCGTTTGCTGCAACGCTCCGGCCTGCAGCTGCAACCGATGGGTGATCAGGCCTACATGCTGGTGCCGGTGCCGGAGGGCAGTAGCCTGCAATTGGCGCCAACGTCGATCGTCGCCACCACCGGGCTTGAGGGCGGTGATACCTACGCGGGCGGCCAAGTGGCACGCCGTGGCTCGCAAGGCTTGCTCGGTTCGCGGGATTTCATGGAAACGCCGTTCAGCATGACCACCTACACCGAGGAGGCGGTCAAGAATCAGCAGGCGCGCACCCTCGGCGACCTGATCGCCAGCGACCCATCGGTGCGCGCCACCAACCCGGCCGGTGGGCGTTATGAGCAGTTCACCATTCGCGGCTTCAGCCTGTTCAACAGTGATGTGGCCTACAACGGCCTCTACGGCGTATTGCCGACGTACACCATCGACATGGAAATGGCCGAGCGCGTCGACATTCTCAAAGGCCCCAGCCAGTTGATCAATGGCATCTCACCGCGCGGCAGTGTGGGCGGTGGGATCAACGTGGTGCCCAAGCGCGCCACCGACAGAGACATCAACTCGTTCACCGGCACCTGGGCCTCCGGCAGCCAGGCGGGCGGCGCAGTGGATGTGGGCCGGCGTTTTGGCGAGGACAATAAGTTCGGCATCCGTTTCAATGGCGTGAAGCAGTCCGGCGATACCGAATGGGATCACCAGAGCGTCGACCGTGAGATGGCCGTGTTGGGCCTGGATTTTCGTGGCGAACGCCTGCGCCTTTCCACCGACATCGGCCACACCGAACGCGACACCGACGCCCCGCAGGAGCGCGTGCAGGTCGGGCCGAATGCCAGGGTGCCGAGTGCCAACGACGTGCGCCGCAATTACGCGCAATCCTGGAGCAAGGCCAGCACCAATGACACGTTTGGCACTGTTAACGGCGAGTTCGACCTCAGTGACAGCGTGATGCTCTACGGCGGCGTGGGCGCGCGTAAAAGTAATCACGACTTCCTGCGCCACGCAGTATCCGTCACCGATAATGCCGGGGGTTTCAGCGTGCAGCCGCGTGATTTCACCCGCGACGAAAACGTGCGGACCGCCACGGCGGGTGTGCGCAGTTGGTTCCACACGGGGCCCGTCAGCCATGAGTTAAACCTGGCTGCCAGCTACTTTTATATGGACTTTGAAAACGGCGGTGCGCGCTATGCGCCAGCGTCGAGCAACCTCTACAACCCGGTGCAAACCCCCACGCCGTCGCGGCCCACACGTTTCGACGCCAAGGTCTACACCGAGAATAAGTTCAGCGGCGTGGCACTCTCCGACACCCTGGGCTTCTTCGACGACCGCCTGCTGCTGACCCTCGGCGCGCGCTGGCAGCGGGTGAAAGTGGACGACTGGAGCGACAACGTCAAAGGCGACACTGCCTATGACGAGGAAAAAATCTCGCCATCGGGCGGCATCCTCTTCAAAGCCACCGACAAGTTGTCGCTGTACGCCAACTACATGGAAGGCCTGAGCCAGGGCAAGATCGCACCGTCTACGTCGATCAACGAAGATGAAATCTTCCCGCCGTTTATCAGCCGCCAGGTCGAAGTGGGCGCCAAATATGACGCCGGGGCCTTTGCCCTCACCGCCGCCGTGTTCCGCATCAAGCAGCCCGCCTATGAAACCAACGCCACCACGCGGGTGTTCGGGCCCAATGGCAAGCGCCAGAACGACGGGGTGGAAGTCAGCGTGTTCGGTGAGCCACTCAAGGGCTTTCGCCTGCTCGGTGGCGTGATGTACATCGACAGCGAACTGACCCACACCACCAACGGCACCTACGACGGCAACCGCGCACCGGCCACGCCCAAGTACAACGTCAACCTGGGGGCTGAATGGGATGTGCCGACGCTCGAGGGTTTGACCCTGACCAGTCGCGGCATTTACTCCAGCTCGCAGTACCTGGACCAGTCCAACGTCAAGCAAATCGATGCTTGGAACCGTATCGACGTGGGCGCGCGCTACGCCTTCAAGGTCGATGACAAGCACATCACCTTGCGGGCGAATGTCGAGAACGTCGCCGATAGACGCTACTGGAGCTCGGCCGGGGCCTCGGATGACAGTGAGCCGGGCTTAACCCTGTCGACGCCGCGTACGTACCTGCTCTCGGCCACCGTCGACTTTTAACGGCGCAATCTGCAGGCTTCTTGTGGCGAGCGAGGCTGTCGTGGCGAGCGGGCTTGCCCCGCGTTGGGCTGCGAAGCGGCCCCAAAACCTGCCACTTAATTCTGACTGAAAGAACGCAGTGACCGTATCAGGGCTGCTGCGCAGCCCAACGCGGGGCAAGCCCGCTCGCCACAGAATGTGCGCAGCGGCTGTAAATGAAAAAGCGTTAATAAGAATGTTTTTTGATTGCATCGCCCCAATATGGAATAGTACCCGCCGTTTTCCCCAGCCGGTCTAGCTGGGATGTTCCAACGCCGAGGTCCTTGTCATGCGAATGCTGCGCTCCATCCCGACCCTTGCCGCCTGCCTCCTGGCGTTCTCTTCAAGCGTGTTAAGCGCTGCCCCCATCGACCTCAATGACGGCCAGCACGCGGTGCACTTGCCGGATGCGCCCAAGCGCGTGGTGGTGCTGGAGTTTTCCTTCCTCGACAGCCTCGCCGCCGTTGACGTCACCCCGGTCGGTGCCGCCGACGATGGCGATGCCAACCGCGTATTGCCGCGTGTGCGCCAGGCCATCGGCCAGTGGAAATCCGTGGGCCTACGCTCGCAACCGAGCATCGAGGAAATCGCCCGGCTCAAGCCGGACCTGATCGTCGCCGACCTCAATCGCCACCAGGCGCTGTACAGCGACCTGTCGAGCATCGCGCCGACGTTGCTGTTGCCATCGCGCGGCGAGGACTACAAGGGCAGCCTGAAATCCGCCGAGCTGATCGGCAAGGCGCTCGGTAAAAGCCCGCAGATGGAGGCGCGCATCGCGCAGAACCGTGAGCACTTGCAGGCAATCGCCAAACAGATCCCCGCGGGTGCCAGCGTGCTGTTCGGCGTCGCGCGCGAGGACAGTTTTTCCGTGCACGGCCCGGACTCCTACGCCGGCAGTGTGCTGGAGGCTATCGGCCTGAAAGTGCCGTCGGTACGCGCCAAGGCCGCCCCCACCGAATTTGTCAGCCTGGAACAACTGCTCGCGCTGGACCCGGGCTGGTTGCTGGTGGGTCACTACCGTCGCCCAAGCATTGTCGACACCTGGAGCAAGCAGCCGCTGTGGCAGGTGCTCGGTGCCGTGCGCAATCACCACGTGGCTGAAGTCGATGGCGACAGCTGGGCACGTAATCGCGGTGTCTTGGCGTCTGAGCAAATCGCCGAAGATGCCTTGGCCATTCTCAAAGGCGGCAAAGCCGTATTGAGCCAATAAGCATGGGGCGAAGTCTCGCGGCGGCAAGCATTGTGCTGCTGGGCGCCTTGCTGTTCTGGCTGTCTTTGTACAGCTGGTCACCGTTCACCATCACCGCAGCAGATGCGTGGAATGGCCTGGTTCATCAGGGCAGCGTGGGCGGCAATATGGCCTATATTGTCGCCCAACTGCGGGTGCCTCGGGCCGTGTGCGCGGCATTGGTCGGTGCCTGCCTGGGCCTGGCCGGTGCGCTGATGCAGGGCATTACCCGCAACCGCCTGGCCTCGCCGTCGCTGTTTGGCGTGACGGCGGGTGCGGCGTTGGGGTTGGCGTTGTTCTCGACCGGGTTGGTCGCGCCACCCTTTGCCGGTGGTGCATTGTTGATGACCTGCCTGGGCGGCGCATTAGCCTGGGTCACCGTGTTCAGCCTTGGCGGTGCGTGGTCGCCGACCACCGCCCAAGGTCGATTGGTATTGGCCGGCGTGGCTGTCGCCGCATTGTGCGCAGCGTTGACCCGGCTCACGGTGATTCTGGTCGAGGCCCAGGCACAAAGCGTGCTGAACTGGCTGGCTGGGTCGTTAGCCAACGTCGGCGCGGCCCAGGTGCAATTGCTCTGGCCTTGCACCCTAATCGGCGGCCTGTGGGCGCTGTGGTGCGCGCCGCGCTTGAACCTGATCAACCTCGGCGAAGACGCCGCACGCTCGTTGGGCGTCGGCATTGGCAGCCTGCGCTTGCAGGTGTTTATCGCCAGCCTGTTGCTGGTGGGTGCGAGTGTCTGCGCCGTCGGCCCGATTGGTTTCGTCGGGCTGATCGCGCCGAATATCATTCGGCAATTTCTCGGCAATGACTACCGCTGGCTGATTCCACTCAGTGCGGCGTTGGGCGCGGTGATCGTGCTGGGCGCCGACTTGCTCAGCCGCGCCGTGGCCTTTCCAGTGGAAACGCCCGCCGGTGTGGTCACCGCACTGATCGGCGCGCCGTTCTTCCTCTTTCTGGCCAGGCGCGCGTTATGACTCAGCCACGATTACGCCTGTGGCTGCTGCTCGGCGGGGTGCTGGTCGCGACCTTTATCAGCCTCAGCGCCGGCACCGTGTGGCTCACGCCGCAAACGGTGCTGGAGCGTCTGCTGGCCCACAACACCCTCGACTTCGAAGTCTGGAACCATCGCCTGCCGCGCAGCCTGATCGCCATCCTCGCCGGTTGCGCATTCGGCTTGGCCGGGGCGATTGTGCAGGGTGTGATTCGCAACCCGCTGGCCTCGCCGGAAATCCTCGGCGTCACTCAAGGCGCCGGGCTGGCGCTGACCGTGGCGATCATCAGCTGGCCGCACCTGCCGATTGCCTGGCTGCCATTGGTGGCGTGTCTGGGGGGTGCCGGTGGCGCCTTGTTGCTGGCGCTGTACAACACCGGCGTGAGTTTTTCCGGGGTACGGTTTGCGCTGTCCGGTGTGGCGATTGCGGTGACTTTATCCAGCATCACCGAGTTCCTGATCCTGTCCCATCCGCTGGACATCAACACCGCCTTGCTCGCCCTGACCGGCAGTTTGTGGAGCCGCAACTGGCACCACGTCGCGTTGGTGCTGCCGTTCCTGCTGCTGATCCCGCTGGGCCTGTGCCTGGCCAAACCGCTGAACCTGATTGCCCTTGGCGACGAAGCCGCCCACAGCCTCGGCACCGCACTGACTCGCACACGCTGGTTGGCGATGGCCTGCGCGGTGGTGCTCACCAGCCTGGGCGTCGGGGTGATCGGGCCGATTGGATTTATCGGCCTGGTCGCGCCGCACATGGCGCGGCGGCTGGTGGGCGGGCATCACCAGTACCTGCTGCCGGCCGCCATGCTGATCGGCGCGCTGTTGCTGGTGCTGGCCGACACCCTCGGGCGCAAGTGGATCGCGCCCAGCGAAATCCCTGCGGGGGTTCTCACGGCGGTGATTGGCGCGCCGTATTTTCTTTGGTTACTGGCACGGTTCAAGGGCTGATGACATGAGCATTCTGCAGGCACATCAACTCGACATCGGCTACGGCGCCACGCGCATCGTGCAGGGTTTGTCGTTCGCACCGCCAGCGGGTCGCGTTACTGCACTCATCGGGCCGAACGGTTGCGGCAAGTCCACGTTGCTCAAGGCCTTCGCGCGCATCCTCAAGCCCGCCCAGGGCGAATTGACCTTGGACGGCCAAGCCTACGCCAGCCTGACCTCCCGCCAGTTGGCACAGCAGATCGCGTTTTTGCCCCAAGTGCTGCCGGTGCCGGAAGGTGTCAGTGTGCGCCAACTGGTCGCTTACGGCCGCAGCCCACATAACTCGCTGTGGGGCCGCCTGAGCGGCAGCGATCAATCCCATGTGACCCAAGCCATGCAGCGCCTGGAACTGGACGCCCTGGCCGACCGCGCCCTGGCCGACTTGTCCGGCGGCCAGCGCCAACGCGCCTGGCTGGCCATGGTGCTGGCGCAGAACGCGCCGGTGGTGTTACTCGACGAGCCCACCACCTACCTCGACATCAGCCATCAGGTCGAACTGCTCGACCTGATGGGCGAACTGGCCGCCGAAGGCAAAACCGTGATCACCGTGCTGCACGACATCAACCAGGCCTGCCGCTACGCCGACCACCTGGCGGTGATGCACGCTGGCAAGCTGGTCGCCGACGGTGCGCCGGCCCAAGTGATCAGCGCCGAACTGATGCGCCAAGTGTTCGATGTGCAAGTGCAGATCATGCAGGAGCCGGTGGCCGGCACGCCGATGTGTCTGGTGGAGAAGAGCACCCGCCCTCAAGCCTGACGCAATTCAAAATGTGGGAGCTGGCTTGCCTGCGATCACGGTGTATCAGTCACTGAATACATGAACTGACATGCCTTCTTCGTGAGCAAGCGCGCTCCCACATTTTTTGACCTCAGTTGCCAAGTTTTGATGTTGTTCCGGTTGAGGGCGAAGTTCAGCGCTTGAATAGGTTGGCGTGTCGTTTGATTGAGCGTGAGAGTGCCTGAATAACTAGCGAAGTGGCTAATTGCAACTAGCCAGCCCCGGTTCTCGTCTGCGAGGCCTGTAAATCAAGGGTTGTACAGGAAAGCCAGGACAGCCCCAGCCTATTCATTTCAGTTTGTTTCCCGCCTTCCGGAACTAGACTTGCAACTTCCAGTCGATTAACCCAGTTAACTCCGACTGCGGCGTGGCGAACTAATGGCACTGTTTTCGCAATGCCACTAGTTCCAAATAGCCATACTTTCTCGCAACTAGACACCCCACATCATGTCGTCAACACCCACCGATGCCTGCCATTTGCAGATCCCGCACACCGACCACGTGTGCGCGTGGCTGATGCGGCACGCTGGGTTGAAAACCGTCGACCTGGAGCGTGCTCGGCGTTTGTCCACGGACGGCAGCGACCTGGTTGGGTTGCTCACGCGCCTGGGGTTGGTCTCGGAACTCGAACTGGCTCGCGCCTGGGCCGACCTGCTGGGTGCGCCGCTGTTGCTGGCCGATGCCGCGCCGCCGTTGCTCGACCCTTTGCCCGTACTCACCGAACGTTTTATGCGCCACTACCAAGTGGTGCCCATGGGCTGGGCCCACGGTGGTCTGCGCGTATTGGCGGCCAACCCGGCGCAACTCTATCCCTTTCAGGCCCTGGCCTACGCCTGCCAGGTGCCGGTGTGGCTGGCCATCGGCCCGCGCACTGAAGTCGACACGCTGATCGAGCGCTACTACGGCCAGGGCCGCTCCGCCATGGGCACCTTGATCGAAAACCTCGATGAGCAGGGCGGCGCGCTGGAGGATATCGAACACCTCAAGGACATGGCCTCCGAAGCGCCGGTGATCCGCCTGGTCAACCTGATCCTGCAGCGCGCGGTGGAACAGCGCGCGTCGGATATCCATATCGAACCCTTCGAAAACCAGCTCAAGGTGCGCTACCGCATCGACGGCGTGCTGCACGACGCCGAGGCGCCGCCGGCCAGTTCGTCGGCGGCGGTGATCTCGCGGGTGAAGATCATGGCGCGCCTGGACATCGCCGAACGGCGCCTGCCCCAGGACGGGCGGATCATGCTGCGCATCCAGGGCAAGGAACTGGATTTGCGCGTGTCCACGGTACCCACCAGCTTTGGCGAGTCGGTGGTGATGCGCCTACTCGACCGGCAAACCGTGCAGTTCGACTTCCAAAGCCTGGGCTTTGACGGCCAGCGCCTGGCGGCGTTTCTCGACCTGCTCGAACGCCCCCACGGCATCCTGCTGGTCACCGGGCCCACCGGTTCCGGCAAAACCACCACGCTCTACACCGCGCTTTCGCGGCTCAACACCGCCGAACGCAAGATCATCACCGTCGAAGACCCGGTGGAATACCAACTCGAAGGCATCAACCAGATCCAGGTCAAACCCGCCATCGGCCTGGACTTCGCCGGCGCGCTGCGCGCCATCGTGCGCCAGGATCCGGACGTGATCATGATCGGCGAAATCCGCGACCTGGAAACCTGCCGCATCGCCATCCAATCCTCGCTCACCGGCCACCTCGTGCTCTCCACCCTGCACACCAACAGCGCCGCCGCGAGCATCACGCGGCTGCTGGACATGGGCGTGGAAAGCTACCTGATCGCCTCGACGGTCAGCGGCATTCTCGCCCAGCGCCTGGTGCGGCGCCTGGACCCGGCGACCCGCGTGGCGTTTGCAGCACCGCCGGAATTGATCGAGGAACATGGCCTGGATCGCTTGACCGACCAACGCCCGATCCTGCTCTACCAAGGCAGTTACCACGGCCGCAGCGCAATCACCGAACTGCTGGTGATGAACGACGAACTGCGCAGCCTGCTGATGCGTCACGCCGACGCCGCCACCCTGGAGCAGGCCGCGCGCCGCGCCGGTTTGCGCGCCTTGCATGAAGAAGGCTTGCGCCAGGCGCTGGCGGGCATTACCTCATTGGAAGAAGTGCTGCGCGTGACCCGTGGAGACGGCGCGTGAGCCGCTTCAAGTTTCGCGCGTTGGACAGCCAGGGCGTGGCCCAGAGCGGCACGCTGCAAGCCCAGGACCAAGCTGCCGCCATCGCCGTGCTGCACAAGCGCGGCTTGTTGCTGCTGCACATCGAAGCGGCCGGCAGCCCGAGGTTGCGCAACACGCGCGGGCAATTGAAGGGCGCCGCATTGGTAAGTTTTACCCAACAACTGGCCACCTTACTGGGCGCTGGTCAGCCGCTGGAGCGCTCGCTGAGCTTGCTGCTCAAGCAGCCCGGCCAACCCCAGGTGCGCGCGCTGATCGAGCGCATCCGCGACCACGTCAAGGCGGGCAAGCCGTTATCCGCCGCGCTGGAGGAGGAGGGCGAGAGCTTCTCGCCGCTGTACCTGAGCATGGTGCGCGCCGGTGAAGCCGGTGGCGCGCTGGAAAGCACCTTGCGCCAACTCAGCGACTACCTGGAGCGCAGCCAGTTGCTGCGCGGCGAAGTGATCAATGCGCTGATCTACCCGGCGTTCCTGGTGGTCGGCGTGTTGGGTTCGCTGGCGCTGTTGCTGGCGTACGTGGTGCCGCAATTCGTGCCGATTTTCCAGGATTTGGGCGTGCCTATCCCGCTGATCACCGAGGTGATTCTCGCCCTTGGCCAGTTTCTTGGTGCCTATGGCTTGGTGCTGCTGGCCGCGATTATCACGGCCAGCTGGCTGGTGGCGGCACGCCTGCGCGATCCGCTGCGGCGGCAACGCTACGACCGGCGCCTGCTCGGCGTTCGCGTGATCGGCCCGCTGTTGCAACGGGTCGAAGCGGCCCGCCTGACCCGCACCCTCGGCACCTTGCTCAGCAATGGCGTGGCGTTACTGCAAGCGCTGGTCATCGCCCGGCAAGTTTGCACCAACCACGCCTTGCAGGCCCAGGTGGCGGAGGCGGCGGAATCGGTAAAAGGCGGCGGCACCCTCGCCAGTGCGTTCGGCGCTCAGCCGCTGTTGCCGGAACTGGCCCTGCAAATGATTGAAGTCGGCGAACAAGCCGGTGAACTGGACAGCATGTTGCTCAAGGTTGCCGAGGTGTTCGACGTCGAGGCCAAGCGCGGCATCGACCGCCTGCTTGCTGCGCTGGTGCCGTCCCTGACCGTGGTCATGGCCGTGCTGGTGGCGGTGATCATGCTGGCGATCATGCTGCCGCTGATGAGCCTGACCAGCAACATATGAACCTTCAAGGAGCTATACCGATGAGACACCTTCAGCCCAGATCAGCACGCCGCCAAAGCGGTTTTACCTTGCTGGAAATGCTCGCGGTGATCGTGCTGCTGGGCATTGTCGCAACCATCGTGGTGCGCCAGGTCGGCGGCAATGTGGACAAGGGTAAGTACGGCGCGGGCAAGGCGCAACTGGCCGGCTTGAGCATGAAAGTCGACAGCTATGCACTGGACGTCGGCGCACCGCCCAACAGCCTGCAACAGCTGGTGGACAAGCCCGCCAATGCTTCCAGCTGGGCCGGGCCCTACGCCAAGCCTTCCGAACTCAAGGACCCGTTCGGCCATGCCTTCGGCTATCGCTACCCCGGTGAACACGGCGCCTTCGACCTGATCTTCTTCGGCCAGGACGGCCAGCCGGGCGGCGATGGCTACAGCGCCGACCTGGGCAATTGGGAATAACCTCGCCATGACCCAGCGCGGCTTTACCCTGCTGGAGATGCTGGTGGTGATCCTGTTGATCGGCCTCGCCGCCGGGTTGTTGGGGCTGGGTGTGCGCCAGGGTTTGCAGGTGGCCAAAGAGCGCCGCGCGGTCGGGCAGATGGTCGACGCGCTGCGCACCACGCGGGCCTTGGCGGTGGTCAGCGGCGCGGCGGCGCGCACCGAGTTTGATCTGCAACAGATGACGTTCCAGGCGCCGGGCCGCGCGCTGCAACGCTGGCCGTCTGAGCTGAGCATGACCTTGCACAGCGCCGAACAGGCCGGCTCCGCCTTCGAGTTTTACCCCGACGGCAGTTCCACCGGCGGCCATCTGCTGTTGGCCAATGGCACTCGGCGTTGGCGCATTGACGTTGCTTGGCTGACCGGCAGCGTGCAGTCCAAGGCGCTGCCATGAAATACCAAACGGGCTTCACCTTGCTTGAAATGCTCGCCGCGCTGACGCTGATGGCGGTGGGCAGCACGGTGTTGCTGGTGGCTTTCGGCCAAAGCGCACGTTCGCTGGCGCAAGTCGCCCATAGCGACCGCCTCACCCACGCGGCGCTGACTGTGCTCGATCAGGAGGCGGCGGGGCCGCTGGCCGAGGGTGTCAGCCAGGGCAATCTGGATGGCATCCGCTGGCAACTGATCTGCACCCGCCAACAGCCCCGTGTATTTCGCCTCGACCTGATTGTCAGCGAAGGGCCGCACCACGCTCGTTTAAGTACCTTGAAGGCCCGCCTGTGAAGCGCCGCGAGCAGGGCTTCACCTTGCTGGAAATCCTCGTGGTATTGAGCTTGCTGTCGGTGTTGCTGATGCTGGTGGGCGGCGCATTGCTGGGCGCCAATCGCGCGGTGGCCAAGGCCCAGCGCTACACCACCAGCCTGGATGAGATGCGCGCCGCCCAGCAGTTTTTGCGCACGGCGATCAGCGAGGCGCTGCCGTTGGATGTCACCGAGGACGACAGCCAAACGGACGGTTTTTTTCTTGGTACACCCGAGCGCTTGCAGTTTGTGGCGACCTTGCCGGGTGTGCTCGGTGGCGGGATTCAGCGGTTCACCTTGCAACAGCGCGAGCAGCAATTGCAGGTGGCGTTTTCTCAGCTGGAATCCCACACCAACATCGCCCGCAGTGAGCCGCAAGTGCTGCTGAAAAACGTCGCGGGTTTACAGTTCAGTTATCGCGGCGTATCACCGCTGGGCCAAGCCACAGGATGGATTAGTGAATGGCCATGGCCCAGGCGATTGCCAGCAGCGGTGCGCATCGCCGCCAGCCTCGACGGCCCGCTGCCGTGGGTCACCCAGGTGATTGCCCTGCGCCTGAACCTTTCCAGCGGAGCGCTCGAAGAATGAAGCGCCAACGCGGCGCGGCGCTGTTGCTGGTGCTGTGGGCGCTGGCCTTGCTCAGTGTGTTGCTTGGCGGCCTGGCCGGTTGGGTGCAGCTGGAAAGCCGCCAGGCCCTGTGGCTGCGCCAGCACACCCAGACCCTGCTGGCTGCCGAGGCCGGTATCGCCCTGGCCATGGCGGATCGGCACTGGATCGCCGACGGCCGTGACATCCCGCTGACCTTCGACGACGCCCAGTTGCACGTCAGCCTGCGCAGCGAGCGCGGCAAGCTGTACCTGATCAACGCCGAGGCGGATGACTTCATGCGCCTGGCCCTGGCCTGCGGCGCTACCCAGGCCCAGGCCGGCCAACTGCTCAAGGCCCTCGAGGCGCGCCGCAAGCAAGGCTTGCCGCCGTTTCGGGTGCTTGAAGAAGTGCGCCAACTGCCCGGCATGACGCAAACGTTGTACAGCCAATTGCTGCCGGAAATCACCTTGTGGAGTGACCTGGATCGCCCCGATCCGGCCTTCGCCAGCCCGCTGATGCGCAAGGCGCTGAACCTGCCGCGCCAGAACGCTGAAGGCGCTGACCCAGGTGTTGTGCTGATGGTCGACAGCCGCGCACAGCGCCCCGGCGGCTATCAGGCACGCCTGCAAATCACCGTTTTATTGAGCCCCTCGGAGGACAGCGCGCAACCCTACCGGGTGCTGCGTTGGCAAGAATGAATCGACTGGAACCCATCGCCCGGCACTGGCGCGGCAGCCTGCTGCAACAAGGCTGGCGCCTGTGGCTCGCGGAACTGCGCGCCTGTGTGCCGAATTGGCTGGCGCTGCACGAGCCGCCAGAGCAGATCTACCACTGGCCCTTGAACGAACCTGCCGTACCCGGCAGCACGCGCCAGGTGCTGATGCTCGCGCCCGACGCCGTGCTGTTGCAAACCGTGCAACTGCCGCTGGCCGCTGCGCGCAACCTGACCGCCGTGGTCGGTTACGAGCTGGATCGCTACACCCCCTTCGAGGCTGACCAGCTGTACTTCGTCGCGCGCCAGGAGCAACGCACCGCCACGCATCTGCACGTCACGCTGGTGGCGATCCTGCGCGAACAACTGGACCAGATCCTCAGCGACTGCGCCGCCCTCGGCGTGCACCCTCATCGGGTGGATGTGAACCACCTGGGCATCGACTTGCTCCCGGCGCCGCTGCGCCCGCGCCAACGGCCCACCGGCAAAGGCCTGCAACGCAGCCTGCCGTGGCTGTGCGGTGCCTTGTTGATCGCGGCGATGCTGCTGTGGCTCAACGACCGCCAGCGCGTGCTCGACGCCATGCACGCCAGCGTACAGCAGCAAAAAGCCCAGGTCGCCGAGGTGCACGCCTTGCGCCAACAACTGCTCAACACCCGTGGCGCGGCGCAATACCTGACCCGGCGCAAACTGGCGCAGCCGCCCTTGGCCGCGTTGCTCAATGACCTCACCACCTGCCTGCCCGCCGACACCTGGCTCGACCAGTTGGACGTCAAGGACGGCGAGATTTCCTTCTCCGGGCAAAGTGCCAAGGCCAGCGCGCTGATCACCCGCATCAAGGGCTGCCACAGCCTGGAAAACGCCCAGTTCGAAGGGGTGATTCAACCCGACGCGCGCACCGGCAAAGACCAGTTCGCCTTGCGTGCCCACCTACGCCAGGAGGCCGCCGATGCGCCGACCCCTCACACCCCGTGAACGTCGCGGCGCGGCCTTACTGTTGCTGGCCGTGGTCGTTGGCGCGGCCTACTGGCTGTTGATCGACAGCTGGTTCGCCGGGCCCCTGCGTGACATGGGCGAACAGGCCGAGCAATTGCGCGAGCAGCAGCAACGCTACGCCGGCGTGGTTCGCCAAGGCGATGCGCTGCGCCAGCAACTGCAACAGGCCCGCCAGGACCCGGCCAGTAGCACCAGCTTGTTGCCGGGGGATGACCCCGACGTGGTGGCCGCCGACCTGATGCAGCGCCTCGCCGACCTGATCAACAGCCACGCCACGCTCGGTGGCGGCTGCAGCCTGACCCAACGTAAGCCGATCACCCCGGAGCAGGATGAAGGCGAGCCGTATCGCCAGGTCAAGGTCAGCCTCACGCTCAACTGCGCGATTGAGCCGCTGGAAGCGGTGCTGCATGAGCTGGAGTACCAGCCGCCGTTTCTGTTTGTGGACGAACTGCGCATCCGCCGTGGCCAGCAGGCGCCGGCCTCGGGTGGTGCGGGAAAACTGCTGGTGCACCTGCTGGTGCGCGGCTATCTGCAACCGCAGGTGGCGCGATGATCGGCGCGTTGCGCCCCTTGGAATGGGGCTTGCTCGGCCTGGCCGGGTTACTCGGCGTGTTGATGGCGGTCATCCTCAGTAGCATCGGTGATGAACCGCAGTGGCTGCCCGAACCGGCCGCCCGCGCGCATCCTTCGGCCAGTGTGCAAGTGGCGCCGAACGTGGCGCTGGATAGCCTCGCCGCCACCTGGCAGACGCCGCTGTTCAGCCCTGATCGCAGCCCCGATAGCGTGGTCGGCAAGGCGCGGGTTTCGAGCCTGGCCAACCTGACCCTCAGCGGCATCATGATCACCGGTAACCTGCAAATGGCGATGCTCAAACAGGCCGATGGCCGCCCGCTGACGGTGCGCCTGGGCCAGACGCTGCCCAACGGCTGGCGCCTGGAACACCTGACGCCGCAATACGCCCGTTTTGCCCTGGATGGCCGCACACACACCTTGAACCTCTACGCCAAGCGCCTGCCACCGCCGTCCACCCGGCCCCCGATTACTCTTCCCCGCGAGCCCTTCCCTTGATCGACATGCGCACCTCAACATTTTGCCTGGCCACCGCCCTTGCACTGGGCGGCTGTGGCGCCTTGCCCGACCGCCTCGACCCGGACGAAGATCTGCTGCGCGAAGCCATGCAGGGCACCGGTTCGCAACGCCCGCCGAGTGAGGCACCTGCGCCCGAAAGCCCCCAGCCTGCGGTCAAGTCAGCGCCGCAGCGCCAGGTGATCCGTGGCAACCAGCAGTTCGTGCGCCCGCCCGGCGCAACACCGAGCGCGAAGGAGCAGGGCGGCGACATCGTGTTCAACTTCGCCGACCAGCCAATCGAAGCGGTGATCAACAGCGTGATGGGCGACCTGCTGCACGAGAACTACAGCATCGCCCAGGGCGTGAAAGGCAACGTCAGCTTTTCCACCTCCAAACCGGTGGATAAGCAGCAGGCGCTGTCGATTCTCGAAACCCTGTTGTCCTGGACCGACAACGCGATGATCCGCCAGGGCCAGCGCTACGTGATCCTGCCCGCCGACCAGGCTGTGGCGGGCAAGCTGGTGCCGCAGATGCATGTGGCTGCGCCGTCCAGCGGCCTCTCTGCGCGCTTGTTCCCACTGCGGTATATCTCCGCCACCGAAATGCAAAAACTGCTCAAGCCGTTCGCCCGCGAGAATGCTTTTTTGCTGGTGGACCCGGCGCGCAATCTCCTCAGCTTGGCTGGCACCCCAGAGGAGCTGGCTAACTATCAGGAGACCATCGACACCTTTGATGTGGACTGGCTCAAGGGCATGTCCGTGGGGGTGTTCGGCCTGCAACGCGCGTCGGTGGCCGAGTTGATGCCCGAGCTGCAAGCCATGTTTGGCCCGGACAGCGGCATGCCGTTGGCGGGGATGTTGCGCTTTCTGCCCATCGAACGGACCAACTCGGTGGTGGCGATTTCTTCGCAGCCGCAGTACCTCAGCGAGGTGGGTGACTGGATCCGCACCATCGACGAAGGCGGCGGTAATGAACCGCAGATGTATGTGTACGACGTACGCAACATGAAGGCCTCGGACCTGGCCAAGTACCTGCGGCAGATCTACGGCAATGACGCGATCAAGGACGACACCCCGGCCAAGGTTGCGCCGGGGCTGCGCACCACCACCTTGTCATCGCTCAACAGTAACGCTGCTGGTATGCAGAACACGCCGCCGCCTGCCGAAGAACCTGAGCAAACGCCTGAAGTCGCCGAGCCTGCGCCGGATAAAAGCCTTGAGGCCGGTACGCGTATTACTGCGCAGAAAAGCAGTAACCAACTGCTGGTGCGCACGCGTGCGGCGCAATGGAAAGAGATCGAGGCGGCGATCAAACGTCTCGATAATCCGCCCCTTCAGGTGCAGATCGAGACGCGCATTCTTGAGGTCAAGTTGACCGGGGAGCTGGACCTTGGGGTGCAGTGGTATTTGGGGCGGCTGGCGGGGAATTCCTCGAGTAAGACGGTGGCGAATGCGTCCGGCAGCCAAGGCGCGTTGGGCGGTGGCGGGGCGGGGTTGGGGGCGTCGGATTCGTTGTTCTATTCGTTTGTCAGTGCCAATTTGCAGGTGGCGTTGCATGCGTTGGAGACCAATGGGCGTACGCAGGTGCTGTCGGCGCCGTCGTTGGTGGTGATGAATAACCAGCCGGCGCAGATTCAGGTGGGGGATAACATTCCCATCAGCCAGACCACGGTGAATACCGGCAACGCCGATTCCACGTTGAGCAGTGTTGAGTATGTGCAGACCGGGGTGATTCTGGATGTGGTGCCGCGCATCAATCCGGGGGGGTTGGTGTATATGGATATTCAGCAGCAGGTCAGTGATGCTGAGGGTCAGAGTGGTACGAGTGATACGCCGGTGAATCCGCGTATTTCGACGCGGTCGGTGTCGACGCAGGTGGCGGTGCAGAGTGGGCAGACGGTGTTGTTGGGGGGGTTGATCAAGCAGGACAACGCTGAAAGTGTCAGCGCCGTGCCGTATTTGGGCAAGATTCCTGGGTTGCGGTGGTTGTTTGGTAATACCAGCAAGTCCAAGGATCGGACGGAGTTGATTGTGTTGATTACGCCCAGGGTGATTACCAGCAGCAGCCAGGCGCGGCAGGTGACGGATGATTATCGGCAGCAGATGCAGCTGCTGCGGCCGGCAAAATGAAGTGAAGGAACGCGGTAGAAAATGTGGGCGCTGGCTTGCCTGCGATGGCGGTAGCTCGGGTACATATCCGTTGCTGCGGTAACGGCGGCCTATGGTTCCGCTCTTGCAGCCAGCCCTTTCAAGGTCTTTGATAAAATGCCCCAAAACTCCAGTCAAGGTGACGAAAGCGATGTGGGCAGAAGTTCTAGCGCGGTTTGAGAAAAAAGCACCGACCAGTGTCATGACTAGAGTGATATTGGAACAGGCTGTTCCTGCCGAATGGGTCGATCAGGTGTGACGATCGTTCCCACGCTCTGCGTGGGAACGCCGCCCTGGACGCTTCGCGTCCTGCTTTTGGCGCACGGTTTAAGTGGTGCGCAAGGGTGACGCGCAGCGTCACAGGAGGCACCCCCACGCAGAGCGTGGGAACGACCAAGACATTATTTATTTGAATAAAAATATTAATATATAATGAAAGTAGAGAATATTAGCTTATGCCCAAATAGCATTATATTTTTAAAATCCATTCCGTTATGTTTGATCGCAACAGCCTACCCCTGACCTCGGATGGTACCCAGCGTGATTCAGATTCTGCGCGCCATAACCGGGCAATGACCCCGCGGCAGAATCGTTGGAAGGAGTTCAACGTATGTTGCCAATTCAAACCTCTCGCTTGCCCCACACCTAGTTTCCAATCGCCGACACACCCTGGAAAAAACCGAGCACCGCGCACGATCGCGCGACTGCCCGACTTCGCGATCTGGAAAGTTTGGAGTGGCCATGAAACACGTTTTACTCCCCACCACCGCACTGGCGCTGGCCCTGCTGGCAAGCACGGCCCAGGCTCAGGACGACAGCACCCTGTCCACCGTGGTGGTCACCGGCAACCGGGGCGCCGAGCAGCGCACCGTCACCAGCAGCCCGGTGCCAATCGATGTGGTCAGCGCCAAGCAACTGCAAAGCACCGGCAAGCCCGGTTTGATGGAAGCCCTGAGCGCGGTGATCCCGTCGCTGACCCTGCCGGAAAAAACCGGTTGGGACGCCAGCGGCATTGCCCGTGCTCCCAACCTGCGTGGCCTGAGTGCCGCCGAAGTGCTGGTGCTGGTCAACGGCAAGCGCCGCCACACCAGCGCCACCTTGAACATCAACGGCATCAACACCGGCGCGGCCCCCGCTGACCTCGACTTGATCCCGATCAGCGCCATCGACCATGTAGAAGTACTGCGCGACGGCGCCGCCGCTCAATACGGCTCGGATGCCATCGCCGGGGTGATTAACGTGATCCTCAAGGCCGACACCAGCGGCACCTCGGTGACCAACGTCGGCCAAGGCTACGACGGCAAGAAGCAGACCGTGCAGCAAAGTCTCAACAAGGGTTTTGAAATCGGCAACGGCGGCATTGTGCAGTTGGCCCTGGATGCGCGCAGCCAGAACGACGACAACAAGGCCAGCGCCAACGGCTACACCTATGAACAAGCCTACGGCCTGGCAGGCAAATCCACCTATGGCGGCTACGGCACGCCCAAGACCAACCTGCTGACCCTGGGCTACAACGCCGAGCTGCCGATTGATGACAGCTTGAGCCTGTATTCCTTCACCACCTACTCGCGGCGCAAGGCCGAGCAGGGGCAGAATTTCCGCTTGCCGACCATCACCAACACCATCACCACCGGGCCGAATGGCTACCCGGCCGGGTACACGCCGACCTGGTACATCGACGAGGACGATTTCCAGGCCGCGTTCGGCGGCAAAGGCACCGTCGGCGCGTGGGACTGGGACCTGTCCACCACCTACGGGCGCAACGAAGCGGAGCAGGGCACCACCCACAACCAGAACCCGTCGCTGGGCGAGTACACGCCGAACAGCTTCACCTCCGGCACCTGGATTTCCACCGAACTGACCACCAACCTCGACTTCAAGCGCGGCTTCGATGTCGGCCTGCAGAAGCCGCTGGACCTGTCCTACGGCTTCGAGCATCGGCGCGACACTTATGAGGTGCAGGCCGGTGACTACGCGTCCTATGCCAACGGCGGCTACTGCGTGGCGCCGGGCAATTGCGCGTCGTCCGGGGCCCAGGTCACCAACGGCATTTCACCCGATGAAGAAAGCAGCGCCTCGCGCAACAGCCTCGCCAGCTATGTCGATGTAGGCTTCAACCCCTTGCCGGACTGGTACGTCGGCACCGCGTTTCGCTATGAGCATTACAACGAAGGCGTCGGCGCGACCCGCAGCGGTAAGCTGACCACGCGCTACGATTTCACTCCGCAGTTCGCCGTGCGCGCCACAGTCAGTAATGGCTTCCGTGCGCCGTCCCTGGCCAACAGCCTGTTCAGCGCGCGCTCGACGACCTATGGCGTGGTTGACGGCGTGTATCAGTCGATCAACTACGGCGTACTGCCAGTGGGTTCGGCGGCGGCCAAAGCCCTTGGCGCACAAGAGTTAAAACCCGAGCGCTCGACCAACTTCAGCCTCGGTTTCACCCTGACGCCCACCGACCGTTTGAACTTCACCGCCGACGCCTACGTGATCAACCTGCGTGACCGCATCACCCTGACCGGCACCTTGCTCGGCCCGCAAGTCACCCAGGTCCTGCAGAGCAACGGTATCAACTCCACCTCTGGCGGCCAGTACTTCATCAACGGCGCCGACACCCGCACCAAAGGCGTGGACCTGGTCAGCAACTACAACCAGGACATCGGCCAGTACGGCGCGTTGAAATGGACGGCAGCGTTCAACTGGAACCAGACCAAGATCCTCAACTACAAGGCATCCACCGACATCCTCGGTACGTCCTACGATTTGATGGACCGTCAGGCCCGGGGCCTGATCACCGATGTACAGCCCAAGACCAAGCTGATCCTGGGCGGCGACTGGAGCATCGACCGCTTCAACCTCAACCTGGCCTTGACCCGCTACGGCTCGTACAAAGAGGTCAACGTCTCCGCCGACCGTAGCCTGGACCGCGTCTACAGCGCCAAGTGGATCACCGACCTCGACCTTGGCTACAACCTCACCAAAGACCTGAACATCGCCGTCGGCGCCAAGAACCTGTTCGACGTTTACCCCAAGAAACAAGGCGTGCCGAGCCGCACCATGCTCGCCAGCTACGGCACGTATTCGCCCTACGGTTTTACCGGCGGGTACTACTACACCCGGCTGACTTACGCCTTCTAAGGCCGCTACCCGCGAGGAATAGAACATGCCCATTGTCGCCAAAACCTATGACCTGATCGAAGATGTCAGCCCGGTTCCCCAGCGCCGCGTCGCAACGCCCATCAAGGCTCTGCACGTGGTGCCGGCCCGACACCCGTGGCGCTGGGCCGGGTCGATTTTCGCCGCGCTGGTGCTGCTCGCCATAGTGCATTCGCTGGCCACCAACCCGCGTTGGGAGTGGGGCGTATTCGGCCAGTGGTTCTTCTCGCCGTCGGTGCTGCGGGGCCTGGTCCAGACGCTGTTGCTGACGCTGCTCAGCACGGTGTTCAGCATCATCCTCGGTACCGCGCTGGCCCTGGCGCGGTTGTCGGGCTCGCCGCTGCTGGCGGCGTTGGCCTGGGGTTACATCTGGTTTTTCCGCTCGATGCCGGCGCTGCTGGTGCTGATCATCCTCTACAACTTTGCCTACCTGTATGACCACATCGTGCTCGGCGTGCCGTTCACCAGCGTGGTGTTCGCCGAATGGTCGACGGTGGATGTGCTCAGCCAATTCACCGTGGCGGTGTTGGGCCTGAGCCTGATGCAAGCGGCCTACGCGGCGGAGATTATTCGCGGCGGCCTGATCGGTGTGGATGCCGGCCAGCATGAAGCGGCGGCGGCCTTGGGTTTGCCGGCCTCGCGACGCATCTTCCGGATCATCCTGCCCCAGGCGCTGCGCTCGATTTTGCCCTCGGGTTTCAACGAAATCATCGGCCTGGTCAAGGGCACGTCCATCGTCTACGTGCTGGCCTTGCCGGAGCTGTTCTACACCGTGCAGGTCATCTACAACCGCACCCAGGCGGTGATCCCGCTGCTGATTGTGGCGACCGTGTGGTACCTGATCATCACCACCGTGCTGACCAGCGGCCAGTACTACGTCGAGCGTCATTTCGCCCGTGGCACCGCGCGCGTGCTGCCGCCGACGCCGCTGCAACGTATCCGCCGCTGGCTCAAGGAGAAAACCCATGAGTGACGCACGCGCCGGGCGCATCCAGATCCAGGGCGTGGGCAAGCGCTTTGGTAACCAGCAGGTGCTCAACGACATCGACCTGACTATCGACCCGGGCAAGGTCACGGTGATTCTCGGGCCCTCCGGTTCGGGCAAATCCACCTTGCTGCGCACCATCAACCACCTGGAGAAGATCGACAGCGGGCACATCACCATCGACGGTGAATACGTCGGCTACCGGCGCAAGGGTGACCTGCTCTACGAATTGAAAGAACGCGAGATCCTCAAACGGCGCATCGACGTGGGCTTCGTGTTCCAGAACTTCAACCTGTTCCCGCACCTCACCGCCTGGGAAAACATCGCCGAGGCGCCATTGGCCCACAAGCGCTGGAGCAAGGCCGAGGCGCAGGCCAAGGCGTCCGAGCTGCTGGCCAAGGTCGGCCTGGCGGACAAGGTCGATGCCTACCCGCGCCAGCTTTCCGGTGGCCAGCAACAGCGCGTGGCCATTGCCCGCGCCCTGGCGCTGGACCCCAAGGTGCTGCTGTTTGATGAGCCCACCTCAGCCCTCGACCCCGAATTGGTGGGCGAGGTGCTCGACGTGATCAAGGGCCTGACCCAACTGGGCGTGACCCTGGTGATCGTCACCCACGAGATCGGTTTCGCCCGGGAGGTGGCCGACCACGTGGTGTTTCTCTGCGACGGCCAACTGATCGAAGAAGGCCCGCCCGAACAGATTTTCCGCCAACCCCGACATCCCCGCACCGTGGCCTTTCTCGGCAAGGTGCTTTAGTTCAAGGAGAGACCGCCATGTTCATCAATACCGCCCGTGTGGCCCTGCTGGCGCTTGCTGTCAGCACTGCGCAAAGCGCATTCGCCGTGCAACAGGTCGACCTCAGCCCCGACCGTGTGCGCATTCATGTGCCGCGCAACGAAGCGGCCATCGCGCAGATCCCGCCGGGCTTCAAGTTCGCCCAGCCGGGCAAGTTCACCGTGGCCGTGTCCGGCGTGGCCGGGCCACCGTTGGCGCTGCTGGCCAATGACGACAAGACCACCATCGGCAGCGAGGCCGACACCGCGCAGTTGGTCGCCGACAGCCTCGGCCTGCAACTTAACGTGGTGCAGACCAGTTGGGAGGATTGGCCGCTGGGCGTCAGCTCAGGTAAGTACGACGCGGTGATTAGCAACGTCACCGTGACCGAAGCACGCAAGAAACGCTTTGACTTCGCCACCTACCGCCAGGACGTGCTCGGGTTTTATGTGAAGAGCACCAGCAAAGTCACCGAGATCAAACAGGCTTCGGACATTGCCGGGCTGAAGATCATCGTCGGCTCCGGCACCAACCAGGAAAAGGTCCTGCTGGCGTGGAACGAGGCGAATGAAAAGGCCGGCATCAAACCGGCGCTGTTGCAGTACTTCGACGACCAGGCCGCCGCGCAACTGGCGGTGCAATCGGGGCGCAGCGATGCGCTGTTCGGGCCCAACTCGGTGTACGCCTACTCGGCGGCGATCACCGGTGGCATCAAGCGCGTCGGCACGGTCAATGGTGGTTGGCCGTTGAAGGCCGATATCGCGGTAACCACGCGCAAAGACAATGGCTTGGTCCAGCCGATCCACACCGCCCTGGAAGGCGCGATTGCCGGTGGCCAATACGAACAGGTGCTGCAACGTTGGGGCCTTGATATTGAGCGTGTCGACAAGTCGCTGATCAACCCACCGGGCCTGCCGGACTAGGAGTTGTAAACATGGGACTGACACGACGTGAAGCGCTGTCGAGCATTGCCGCTGTGGGCGGTGAGCAGGCAGTCAAGGATGCGCTGGCGGTATTGGGTTTGGGGCCGTCGTCGCATCGGCGCCCGCAACCGCTAAAACTTAAGGCCGGCCTGGGGCAGGGCACTCGTGTGCTGGTGTTAGGCGCGGGGATTGCCGGGCTGGTCACTGCGCTGGAACTGACCCGCGCTGGTTTTGATGTGCAAGTGCTGGAAGCAAGGGATCGGGTTGGCGGGCGCACCTGGACCCTGCGCAATGGCGACCGTGTGGACTACAAGGACGGCCGCACGCAAGCCGTGGCGTTCGATCCGGGCCTGTATTTCAACGCTGGGCCTGCACGTATTCCCAGCCAGCACCGCACGATCCTCGACTACTGCAGCGAACTGGGCGTGCCGCTGGAAGTGCTGGTCAACAGCAGCCATGGCGCCCAGGTGCGCCCGGACCTGCAACAGCCGGCGTTCACCGTCGGCCAGGCGATCAACGATGCGCGTGGGCACCTCTCCGGCTTGTTAGCCAAGGCGGTGCAGCGCGACGCACTCGATGACGTATTGAGCGGCGAGGACCGCACGCGCTTGCTGGCTTTCTTGCAGGTCTATGGCGACCTGTCGCAAGAGCTGGCCTATGAAGGCAGCTTACGCGCCGGTCACCTGGAATCGCCCGCGCACCCCGGTGCATTGCCCGCCAGCCGCAGCCCATTGGCGCTGGATCGCTTGCTGCATCCCGAGCTGTGGGGCGCATTGCTGCACACTGAGTTTCCTGAGTTCTCAGCGACCATGTTCCAACCGGTCGGCGGCATGGACCGCATCACCGACGCCTTCTACCAACGCGTCAGCGAACACGTGCAACTGGGGGCCCAGGTGCGCCAAATCCGTCAGTTGGACGACGGCGTGGCGGTGACTTACCACGACACGCGCAGCGGTCGCGAACAGGTGGTGCGCGCCGATTATCTGGTCTCGACATTGCCGCTGCCGCTGCTGGCCAAACTCGACACCGACTTCAGCGACCCGATCAAGGCTGCGTTGCTCAGCACCCGCAGCGATCAAGCCACCAAAGTGGCATGGCAATCGCCGCGCTTCTGGGAAACCGACTACCGCACCTACGGCGGTCTGTCATGGGTCGAGCACCCGGCGCGATTGCTCTGGTATCCAAGTAACGACCTCAACACCCGCGAAGGCTTGCTGGTGGCCGGTTACGTAACGGGTGAGGGCGCCGACGTGTTTGGCGCGCAAGCGTTCGAGCAGCAGTACGCCACCTCCAAGGAGGCCGTGGAGCTGTTGCATCCGGGTTATTCCAAACACCTGCGCAACCCGCTGGCGGTGTCTTGGGAACAGATTCCCTACAGCGAAGGCCCGTGGCTGCAACGCGAACACTTCCCGGCTGACGCCAGCAGCCTGTTGGAACAAGCCCATGGCCGCGTGTACTTCGCCGGTGACGGCCTGGTGCAAAGTGGCGTGGGTATCTGGCAGGAATCGGCGGCCAACTCGGCGCGGCATGTGGTTGCGCAATTGGCTGAACGGGTAACTCAACAACGAGATATTTCGGCACTTGCCGCGTCATAAATAGCCGCCTTTAAGGGAGCAACACCATGAGCGACAGCATTCAGCGTACCAGCGTCGGCGATTTTCCAATCTCGCAAACCGTCACCGTGCCGGCCTCTGCCAGCCTGATTTTCGTTAGCGGCACCTTGCCCGATCTGGCCGACGCGCAGGCCCCGGCAGGCACGCCTGCGGCGTATGGTGATACCGAAGTGCAAACGGTGTCGGTGTTCAACAAACTGCGCAAGATCCTTCAACAGCAAGACCTGGACCTGGGCGATATCGTGCAGTTGCGGGTGTTTTTGGTCGGCGCCGAAGAGACCGCCGGCAAGCTGGATTTCGCCGGGTTGCAGCGCGGTTATACGCAGTTCTTCGGCACGTCTGAGCAGCCGAACAAACCGGCGCGCACCGCGTTGCAAGTGGTGGCGTTGCCGTTGCCGGGGGCGTTGGTGGAAGTCGAAGCGATCGCGGCCCGTACGGCGTAATTGTTTGCAGTGAGCAGGTTTATTGTGGCGAGCGGCCCCGCTCGCCACAACAAGTCCGGCAGACACAACAAGCCCGCTTGCTACAGGAGCATCATTCGTTGGCAGGTGCCTAGGCACCCTTGCCGGGCACTTGCCAGATCTGCTCGCGCACCGATTCGCCGAGCCACACCATGCCATGCATGAAGGTATCGCGCTCCTGTGGCGTGGTGAGGGGGAAACAGGCGTAGTGCGTGTGCGCCATGACCCTGAGTTCTTCGGCCCACGCCCGCTTTTCTTGCTCATTGTCGAGGTTGCAGCCCTCAAGGACGTGGGCCGGCATGAAGGTGCTCAACTCCATGGGCAGCGCATCGCAGGTGCCCAGGCGTGCGTTGATCGTGGAACTGCAGATTTCTACGGTCAGCCCGCTAATGCCCTTGGCCAGGAGCTTTTTCAGTGGCTTGATCTTATTGTTGGCGGCGAAATTCGTGGATTTGAGCAGGGTGTTGTAATGCGGCTTGAAGTGGTTGATCAGGGCGGCTTCCGCCAGCGTAATCACCTCATCGCGATTCAAGCGCACACTGCGCAGCCGCTCGAAATGCTCCGACTCCTCCTGCTCGCTGGCCACAGGCTCAGCATTGAAGTCACCGCCGTTGCTGATCATTGTCCTGCCGTGCTCGAACCGGTAGAGCAAAATCGACACCTCCAGCTCCGGGCTGTTGGTCGAGGTTTCTGCGAGGATGCGTTGCAGGGTGGTGTGGTTCAACAGCCGGTCCACCGCCGTACGCGCGTGAACCTTGCCGATGCCCTGGCCGACATAGAGCACGTTCATGTCCCGATGGTTCGCTTGCAGGGCACTGGTCGCGTTTGCTACCACGATATGCGCGGCGGTGGTCATTTGCCGTGAGGTCGAGAGGATGGTCAGGTGCGTACCGTTGGGCGCGACGATCACCTGTTCGATGTCATCCTGATCGTCATGCCCGATGCGCGGGATGTCATAACGGAAGGGGATCGACTGCACGCCCTGTTCGTCCATCACGATAAAACTGCCGTGCGCTGATCGACCGAGCAGGTACAGGTCATCAGGGTTGATCAGCACCCGCCGCCTGGCGGTGATCAGGTAGATATTGCTGCCGGCAATCGTCTCTCGGAAATGGCCATCGCCCTTGGCGCGGTAGAGGTCGGCGGGCGTCAATACCGACGGCGGGCTGGAATAGAGATGGGTTGCCCCTTCGGCAGAAAACTGTCGAATGATCGAGTCCATGTTGGTCATTGTTCCGTCCTTGCGGGGCTGCGCGCAACGGCAGCGTCGCGCCGCAGTTTGTCAAAAATGCGGGGCCATGGGCACTGACTGAATGGATAGGTATTCAGTTTCTGCGCGTGGGATGTGCACATGAATGGGGCCAGGGCTTACCACCATTTCCAGCGGCCCTGGTTTTTCAGGGAGGTGATGATGGCTTCGCGTTTGTGGCGGATTTCTACCATCTTGTGGCGTAGTTCGCGGCAGCGGTTGCTGTTGAGGATCAGTAGGCCGGTCAGCGGGCCGAGGAGTGTCATGGAGTAGAGGTAGACGTTGGGGCCGTAGGCAATGGTGGGCAGTGATACCAGCAGGCATATGAGATATATCGCGACGTTTAGCCAGGCCCACTGTATGCGCCCGTACAGCACTTGGTATTTGGCAATGGCAAATACAGCGCCAAGTCCGGCCGCGCCGAAAAAAGATGTCTTGGTCGCAAAGCCTATGGGGTACGTCGAGAGATAAGTGAGCATTGCAAGGATCGCCGCCAAGGCGATCGAGAAACACCCGAGAAGCGCATCGCCCCAGATTATCGGCATATAGCGCTTGAGTAATTGCCAAGGATCTTCAATGAACGCAGCTGAGTAATAGTGGTTTTTTTTCTCCGTCCGGTTGTTCATTGATTGATTTCCTCGTAAACACCCAAGGCCAATGTTCTGACGTTTCCGGATATTGTACTGCTGGTGAGGCTCAGCGAAGCGGCTGCTGCATCCATTATATGGGCTGCGGTTGCCTGTTGTATCTGTGTAGCACTTATACGTTTTGGCAGATTTCCAGCAGCTTTTTCAAGCTTCAGCTGTTTGAATGTTAGGCTCGGATCGCGGATTCTGAGCAACTCATCGTTCAGTTTCTTGCGTTCTTGCCGGGTGAGGCCTTTGAGTACTTGGCGAGTCGTTTTTCCGGTTACTTTTGTGGTTGTAGTGACTACTTTCACTGTGACCATTGCCGATGTGGCAACGCCTAGCAAAGCAACACCGTCCAGCACGACTGTCGCAGCCTGATACCAAGTTTCGTTATCCAAGTAGTCATTGAACTCAGGAAAGGCTGCCTCTGACCCGGTTCGTATAACACCAGAGATGCATTGAGCGGTACTCGCAACGACTGCTGCTTTCCCGATGAATGAAATCACCGCACTGGCTCCGCCAGTGAAAGGCATCAACGCGGTCCCGCTCGCAACCACCAACCAACTCAAGAGTACACCCGTACACGCCACCGTAGTATTCAGCGCCTCCTTCATCAGCTCCGACTCCCGCGGCTCATGCTCCAACATCCGCTTGAACTCCGCAGGCCCGACGTAGCGAGGCGCCTCACGCAACACCACCTTCTTCGGCACTACGCTGCACACCGCCTGAAACTCACGCAGTACCACCACGTTAAACACTTCGTCGATATACACCACGCCCGCACCAATCAGCGCCGGATCAGCATCAATGGCGAAGAACAACTTACGTAGATCAATACTGCTTTCAATGCGCTGACGCGTAGTGCGGTGGGCCGTGGGGAATCCATCTTTCAACACAGAGGCCGTCATCCTTAACTCCTGGTTTTTGCGGGAGCCCAGAGCGTAAAGACGTGCACGCATCTATGAATGTCGGAAGGTTCGCCAATTCACGTCGGGTGCGTCTCTATCATGCTTTGGCGTCTTGCGTGCGCCGTGGCGGCTGAGGAAAAGTGCGCCCCGCGTCACTACCGACGCACACCAAGGCAGGGAGCAAACATGGCCGTCGATATGTTTTTAAAACTGGGCGATATCAAGGGCGAATCCAGGGATCAAGCCCATCGCGACGAGATCGATATCACCCACTGGGCCTGGGGAATGTCGCAGTCGGGTTCGATGCACAGCGGTACGGGCGGCGGTGCGGGCAAGGTCAATATTGCCAACCTGAACCTGACAAAGGCGCTGGATAAATCCAGCCCTAACCTGATGATGGCCTGCGCCAGCGGCAAGCATTATCCGGACGCGAAACTGGTGGTGCGCAAGGTGGGAGGCGCGAGCCCGGTGGAGTATCTGGTGATCACCCTGAAGGAAGTCATGGTGGTGTCCTACAGCAGCAGTGCTGAAAACGGCGTCGATGTGTTGCAAGACAGCTTCGCCCTGAACTTCGCCACCGTTGACGTCAGCTACCAGCCGCAGAAAGCCGACGGCGGCAAGGACGGCGGGCCGGTGAAGTTTGGCTGGAACATCCGGCAGAACGTGAAGGCCTGAGGCCCAGCCAACCCTTATTCTTCCAACTACAGCGTATCGGTAGCAGCTTAGCCAATGTGGGAGCGGGCTTGCCCGCGATAGCTGTCTGCCGGTCACCGAATGCATGAGCTGACACGCCGTTATCGCGGCATAGGTATCTACGCAACTTTTTGTGTGTGATGGGTTTAGGTAGATTGAGTACATATCCGTTGCTGCGGTAACGGCGGCTTATGGTTTCGCTCTTACAGCCAGCCCTTTCAAGGTCTTTGGAAAAAGCCTCAAAAAATGATCATTTTTTGACCAAAAGAGATGCTGACTGAACCAAATTCAACTCGTTTTTTTCTTAATTTCAGCCTGGAATTGGCGTAGGACGCGATTTAGGCAAAGACCTTGAAAGGGCTGGCTGTAAGAGCGGAACCAATATCAGCCGTGACCCAAACAACGGATATGTACTCAGCGCCCTCCGACAAACACAACACTCAACCCGTAAAAAAAGATGTGTAGATACCTATGGCTATCGCAGGTAAGCCCGCTCCCACATTTGGATTTTTATACATCAGAGAGAGGGTGTAGATATCGCCCCCTTCAAGGCGTGCACACCAACGCCTGGCGCTCATAGTTCAGCGCTTTATTCTGCGGCGGCAACGCATAGGTTGCACTGCACTGCTGCTCACCCCACTTGATAACCAACGTGCCCTGATCCTCCTCCACCAACGCCAGCGCATTGCCATTCGGGTCCGCAATCGCCAGTTGCTTGCCGTTCGCGTCCTCCAGCGAAGCCCCAAACGACAGCGGCTTGCGCTGCGCATCAAACAACTCAAACAACACCCGCCGCCCGGTGGTGCCGCTGTAGTGCGCCACCACGATTGCGCCACGGCGCGGCACCACTTGTTGGGTGGCGTTGGTGATTTCTACATCGCCGCCCAGGTCGCGGGTGTCCAGGCTCACCCAGTTCACCCGGTAGGGCTGGGCGTTGGGGATTACCGCGTAGCCGTTGTAGCCGGTCTCTACACCGCTGTAGCTGCTGATTTTTGCCCCGGAGATACCCGGCACTTCGGCCAGCGCGAAGGTCTCGCTGACGGTCTGCCCCAGGTTGATGCCGCCTGCGTGAGCGACCACGGAGCCTGCGAGGTTGAGGTTCTGTGAGTTGTAGCCCTGGCCCTGGCTGTAGCCGAGGCTGACGTCCGCTACCGAGGTGCGGCTGTTGATATTCGCCGAGCCGGAATCGCCGCTGGTGTCGCTGTGGCCGGCCTGCACCGAATAGAACGTGTCGCTGGTGTCGGCGACGAAACCATTGAGGCCCGCCTGGGTGGTGGTGTCGCCATGCTGCCGGCTGGTGGTGACAAACGCCCGTGGCGCGCGGGCCTGGCTGCCCAGCGGGAAGGAAATCGACAGGTTCACCTGGGTGTCGCTGCTCGGCTGGCCAAAGGTGACGATTTGCTTGGTGCGCGTCACGCCGAGGTTGTAGCTCAGGTCGCCCCAGTTGCTGGTGTAGCCGGCGGAAAAACTCTGCGAGCCGCCGCGGTTCCAGTAGCGCTGGTCGCTGGCGTTCACGTACACGCTGCCGAACTCGCTGTTGCGCCCGATACTCTGGTTGATGGTCAGGTCGGTGCGGGTTTTCGAATGGCCGGTGCGCACGCGCACATCCTGGCTGCTGTCTTCGACATGGTCGGTGAGGGTGCGGTAGCCCTCGGTGGAGTAGCGGTACGCGGCCAGGGTGAAGTTGGTGTCGGTGCCGGTAAAGGTTTTTGCATACAGCGCCCGCACGCTGCTGCCCTGGGTGGTTTTGCCCTGCGCCTTGCTGGAGGAGTGAGTGGTGTCCAGCGAGAAGGCGCCGAACGAGGTGTTCTTACCGGCGCCGATGGACAGCGCGTTGTAGTCCTCGCTGGTCTGCAAGCCGACAATCGCGCTGAGGTTGCTGGTCAAGCCGTAGGCCAGGGTGCCGCTGAGAAAACGCGGAGTCGCCAGGCCGTCCGCGTTGCTTTTGAACGTGCCCGCCGAGAGGCTGTACTTCACCTGACCTTCACGCACCATGATCGGCAAACTGGAAAACGCCTGCATCGTCACGCGGCGCGTGCCGTCGGCTTCGATCACGGTGATTTGCAGGTCGCCGTTGGAGCCGCTGGGGTAGATGTCGTTGATCTCGAACGGCCCCGGTGCGACGTTGGCGGTGTAGAGGATGTAGTCGTTCTGGCGGATTTCCACTGTCGCGTTGGTCTGCGCCACGCCACGGATCACCGGCGCATAACCGCGCTCGCTGTCGGCACGCATGCCGTCATCGGAGGCGAGCTTGAGGCCGCGATAACGCACGCTGTCGAACAGGTCGGTGTCGGAGAAAATCTCACCGGCGCTGAACTGGCCCTTGATCGCAGTCACGTCGTGCTGCAAGTAAGTGCGGTTGCTGGTGTAGGTGTTCGAACGCCCGGTGCCGCCGCTCAGGTTCGACTCGTTGCGCAAGCGCCAGGCACCCAGGTTGATGCCGTTGCGCAGGCCGAGGTTATTCGAGATGCGGGTTTTGTAGTCGCCTGCAGTGCGGCTGCTGTTGAGCTGGTAGTTGACGAACGCGGCGGGCACGCCTTCATCCCATAACTGCGGGTCGACGTAACCGCGCAGGCCACGCTGCATGGCCACTTGCGGGATGCTCGCCATCAAACGCAGGCGGCTGCTGTCGTAGCGCACGCTGGCGTCCTCGATCATCTCAGCGAGGGCGTAGCAATCCTGCGGCTGCTGCGGGTCGATTTTGCCTTCGGCCTGCAAACGGTGCATGTCAACGCCCAACTGCTTGAGCAAATCGAGGGTCAGGCAGGCTTCGACCCGGCCGTTTTTCGGGTTGCGCTTGAAGTCGATGTCGCGCCGGCCCACCAGTACTTCGTTGCTGTACAGGTCGACGCGGTAATTGCCCGGCAGCACGCTGTTGGCCGAGAGCAACTGCTGCAAATCGACCGATGACTGCGAGCCCTGCAAAAAGGTGGTGTTGAAGGTTTCCGCAGCCTCGTCCGCCATTGCCCAGGCCGGCAGGCTGGCGGCAATCGCAAGCGACAGCGTCTTCAACTTCAGTGCGCCACGCGCGGGCCTGTTACTGGAAAGAAAAGACATGCGAAGACCTGTGACATCCCTGATTGGCGAACAGGCGGGCACGCAAACACGCACGCGAGGTGAGCCTGTGGGTTAGAGAAAAGGCTTAGGGTTTGAGGCGTGATTCAGTCGCGTGCGCGGCGACGCCTGACAGGGGCGCGGTGTAGTGGTTCTGCGCGCCGTAGTCATTGATGCTGGAAAACGACAGTTGCACCGAGCCAGCCGCGGGTGGCGTCTTGAGCGGGAACTGTTTTTCCTCGCCGGGCGCGATCATGGTCGAATCGCTGGCCAGCTGCGCCTGCACCTTAATGTCGGCCATGGACACGTGGTACAGCGTCGGATTTTTCACCTGCAACAGGGTCTGTGCGCCGTGCTTGGCCAGCGACCATTCAAGCTGTGCAGGGGCCTGCAACGCACTGCCGGTGAGGCCAGCAGGGCGGTAAAAAATCTTGATGCGTTGGCGGATGGCCAACTGCAAGGTGTTCTCGGCCTCACTGGCCTTGGGGATTTCCTGCACATTCAGCCACACCACCGACTCGCGGTCCGTGGGCATGCCGGTGCCTTCGTACAAGATGCGCAGCAGTTGCTGTTCCTTGGCGAATACGCGGGCCAATGGCGGGGTGACGGCAAACGGTGCGCGGCTGGCGCTGGCGTCGTTCATGTCGACCCAGGATTGAATCAGCACATCCTGGTTGCCGTTGCGCACGGTGATGTTGGCTTCTTTGTGGTCGCCATCAAATACGATACGGGTGGCGTTCAATGAAATGCTGGCGGCGGCCTGGGTAGCCATAAGCATGCCCAGCAGCCCCAGGCTTGCGGCGATATAACGAGGCAGCATGAGGGTTATCCGGTGTAATCAAAGAGAATGGCGAGGCCGTTTGGCCTCGCGCGATCGGTGCTCGGGGCGCCGAGTTACTCGTATTGCAGGATGAACGGCAGGGTGGCATCACCGCGACCGGCGGTGGATGCACCGGCGGCACCCGTGGTGACGTAGGCAGCCGCGAAGCTCAGGGTGGCGTCGCCGCCCGCAGTGCCTTGGCCGTGCATGGCGCTTTCAATGCGTGCGGTGCTTGTCGAGCTGAGGTCGATCAAGGTGCCTGTGCTGTCGAGCAGGGCGATACCGACGTTTTGCGCGGTAGCCGAACCTGGGTTCAGGGCCAATACTTTCTTGCCGTTGACCAGACCCGAACCGCCATTGTTGGCATCAAAGATCATCGCGACTTTGGTGCCCTGGTTGCAGTTGACGTTCAGGTTGAAGTCTTTGGCGGTCACACGGCCGGCGGTTGGGTTTTCCGCAGTGCCCATGTCCTTGATCGAAACGTTGCCCATGTCCACCGAAATAGTGCGGTCAGAGTTGGCGCCGTCTACCGAGCAGGCGTCGTTGTTGATCACGCCGGTGAAGGTGATTTTACCGCTGCCGCCCAGGGTAGGCGTCGGTACCGGATCAACGGCAAATGCACTGCCGGAAGCGGCGATAATGGCCGAGGCGATAACAGCCAGGGAAAACTTCTTCATGATGATGTCCGTAAGTGTTAGTTGGAAAATGCTGTTGTTGAACTGCGAGGAAAGAATAAGAGGCGAGGCGCTGCGAGCGAATAAGACGATTCTTATAAGCCGCGCTATAGACGGGTTAGTTGCACCGCAAGGCAGGTGGGGAACCAGCAAATAAAGGGCCAAGCCATTGCCTGGGAATGGCTTGCACGTTGTGCTTAGTTGAAGATGTTGCGCGCCAGGCAATAGGCGAGAAGGTCCTGGTCGCTGCTCACTTCCAGTTTGCGCATGGCGGATATTTTTTGTGCACTGATGGTCTTTGAACTGCGGTTCTGGCTGCGTGCAATATCACTCACGCTCATGCCGGAAATAAACAAACGCAGGATCTCGAACTCTTTGGGCGACAAGCTGGTAAAACGCTCGTCGATGGCCGTGAGGGTCTCGATCACCGAGGTCTTGGGCGGCTCCAGGCTGCGATAGGCGCTCTGTTGTGCAATGGCCTTGAGTGCCAGTTGAATCTCGGTGTGCAATTGGCTTTTCTGGATGATGCCGACCACGCCCAGCTCTTGCAGGCGAGTGAGGATAAGGTGATTGGAGATCATCGTCAGGATCAGGATCTGCACCTGCGGAAAATGCCGTTTCAGGTACTCCACCAGCTTCAGGCCATCACCATAGGGCGAGTCGCCCGGCATGTTGTAGTCGGTGATCACAATGTCGGCGCCCTGATGCTGCAACAGCTCGATCAGGCCCGCCGAACATACCGCTTCGCCCACGACTTGAAAGCGTGTGTCGCGCTCCACCAGCTCGCGTACCCCAAGCAGCACGATTGGGTGATCGTCCGCGATAACCACGTTGAATTTTTTCATAAAGGGCCGTCCGTAGTGCCAGTTCAAGTGAGGGAAGTGTGCCCGGGCTGGAGAGTTTCCAGGACGGCCGACAGTCGCTGCATCACAGTCTTCACCTTGAGCTCAAGTGAAGTGTCGAGGCTGCCGCGGTTCAATGCGCTTTCCAGTTCGATGCAGGCCTGGGCCAAGTCGAGCGCCTGCACCGCGCCCAAAGCGCCGGAGGCCGAATGCAGCAGCTGGCCGAGGGTGCGCGCGTCGCGCTGCGCCAGTGCCGCGCCGATCCGCTGCAAATCCTGCTGCACGCTGCTGATGAACAGCGGGCGCATCTTGTCCGACAGCTGCACGCTGTCGTCGAACGTCTCGGGCGGTGGTTCCACCGGTGGCTTGACTTTGCACTGCTTGACCAACTGCGCGCGCAAGGTTTGCAGACTCAAAGGTTTGACGATCCAGGCATTCATGCCCACCGCCAGGCAGCGCACGCCTTCTTCGCGCATGGCGTTGGCGGTTACGCCGATAATCGGCAACTGCCGGTCATGCGCCCTGAGGGCCTTGGTCAGTTCATAGCCATTCATCAAGGGCATGTTCACGTCAGTCAGCACCAGGTCGAACGCCTGCGGTTGCCACAGCTGCAGCGCCTGTTCACCGTTGGCCGCAAGGGTCACCGAGCAGCCGAGCGCCTCCAGTTGTTCCTTGATGATCGCCTGGTTGACTGGATTATCCTCCGCCACCAGGATGCGCAGCCCCAGCCGCCCTGCGCTTTGCGGTAGGGCGGCCGGCGGATGCTCGTGCTTGTCGTGCTGCGCCAACGAGACGGTGGCGGCAATGGCGCGCACGTCGTGCATGTCCACAACCCAGCCCTGTTTCGTGTGCCGTGGCGGGGTGTGTGCGCCCGGCAGGCACAGCACGCGTTGGCCGGGCCAGGGGCGGGCGGGCTCATTGGGCAGCACATCGACCAGCACCGCGTGGCGGCTGTCCTGTTCGGGCGTGGACGCCGCCAGGGCTGCCGTAATACCCAAACGATTGAGCCAGTCACACAGCGACTGCGCCAACTCACGCACCGGCGCCTGCACATACACAGGCGTTGGGCTGGGTTCGATCAGCGGTGTGTTGGTCAGGGCACCGCTGCACAACGGCAGGCGTATTTTCAGGGTAAAGCTGCTGCCCAGGCCCGGTTCGCTGACCACCTTGATTTCACCGTCCATCATCTGCGCCAGCCAGCGGCAAATCGACAGCCCCAGCCCGGCGCCGCCTTCACTGGCGGTGTCCGGTGCCTGGTAAAACACGTCGAACAGCTTGGCCTGCTGCGTTTCGGGAATGCCCACACCGGAGTCTGTGACCTGCCATTCGAGGTCGACGTTGTCGGCGTCGAATGTGGTCACTCTGGCGCGAATGACCACGCGTCCGATATCGGTGAACTTGATGGCGTTGCTCACCAGGTTATTGAGGATCTGGCGGATACGCATCGGGTCGCCCATTACACAGTCCGGCAGCTGCGGATCGATGCAGCTATAGAGTTGCAAACCCTTACGCTGGGCGAAGGCGGCGTAGGTGTGCAACGTGTCTTCGAGCATGTCCAGCGGGCAGAACTCCACGGCTTCAATCGCCATTTGCCCGGCCTCGATTTTCGATACGTCCAGCACATCGCTTATCAACTGGAACAGCGTGGCGGAGGAACGCTGGATCGTATGCAGGTAAGTTTGCTGATGGGGGTCCAGGTCGGTCAGGCCGAGCAGTTCCAGCGTGCCGAGCACGCCATACAACGGGGTGCGAATTTCATGACTCATGGTCGCCAGGAACAGCGTCTTGGCCTTGTTGGCGGCATCGGCGGCGCGGCGGGCGTCCTCCAAGGTCTGGGCGTCGTCGATATGCCGAGAGATGTCGTTGAACGCATACAGGCGCACGTCCTCGGCCTGATAACGGGTGGAGACAAAGCCGACTTGCAAGTGCCGGCCTTCGATCTCAAGGTGCGTTTCGCCGCTCTCGGCGCTGTCGTGCATACCGGCCAGGGTGGCCACCAGGTGTGCAGTGCCCGGCCATTGCTGGGCGCGTTGGTTCTCGATCAACACCTTGGCGTCGCTGCGCCGTACCACACACAAACCGGTGGGGGCGGTGTCGATAATCACGCGGCTGAACGCCACGCTTTCGGCAATCCGTTCGTGGGCCAGGCGCGCCGGCGCGATAACCTGGCGCCGGTACCAGCGGCTGCCGGCCCAGCCCAGGGTAATCAGGCTGCCGAGCAGCAGCGCCAGGGTGCTCAACGGCCACAAAGCCGAATGAAAGAAGTGTGAGTAGTTCAGGCCATAGATCGCGCTCCAGGGCTGGGCGCCCGCCTGGGTAATCTTGAATTCAAAGCCGTCTGCGTTGAAGTGCACGCCATCGCTGAGCGGCGCTCCCACTTCGGGGCCGATCAACCGGTTGCCATCGGGGGCAATCAGGGTAAAGCGGTCAAATGCCGAGTGTTCCAGGGCGCGTTGCACGTCGTCGACCTGAGCCATGTCGAGCAGGGTGCCGACCACCGCCTGGCCCTGGCCGTCGAGGGGCAGGCCGATGTAAGCCAGCAGGTGCTCGGACCCGGGGCCTGCCTGCCAGTACACGCGGTTCTGTTCCAGTGGTTGTGGCGTCTGCTCAAGGGTTTGTTGCACTGCGTTAACCAGCGCCACCAAGTTGCCGGTTTCCTCGGTGCTTTCCCGGCGCTGGTAGCCCACCGACGGTACGGTGATGGCGTAGTTCGCCTGGCGATTGAGCAGAAAGGTTTGCGGCGCCTCATACGGCGATGACGACCAGAAGGCGCTGAAATAACTAGTTAGGTGCGCGCCCAGGGCAAATATCTGCGGCCGGGTGGCGGGGCTGACCTGTTGTTCATCGAATTTGACGCTGAACGGTACCGAAAACGAATACTTCTGGCCTTCGTACAGCGTGCGGTGGTTGTCGACCATGCGGCTTTTCAGGCTGACATGAACCTTGGTGGCGCGCAGCAGTTCGGCCTGGATGCCCGGGTGTGTCAGGCTCTTGAGGTACGACTCCTGTTCCGCCAGGTTCTCCATCAGGCGCGCGAAATGAAAGCGTGTCGCGCCGTAGCGGGTTTCGACCCCGCGTTGCAGTGACCAGTAGTTGGTCAACACCAACAGTAACGCGATACCGAGCAGCACCATCAGCCCTTTGTTCAGGCGCAATGAGCTGCGGGTAAAGGCTTCGAGGACCGCATTGTTGTGCTTCATCAGGGGTTTCCGCAAGCGCAGGATAAATCGGCACAGGATGGAGCTTACTCCTTACTATCGAACAGATAATCCCTGGCCGCCAACTAGTGAGATGTCGCGGGGCCATCATTGTTCAGTAGTTGTTGAAATTGTTCAGAAGAAACCGCGTGAGAAATCAGGAAACCCTGCACCTGATTGCAGTCAATCTTGCGCAGCAGGGCCAGTTGCTGCGGTGTCTCGACACCTTCGGCGACCACGGTCAGGCCGAGTTTGCGGCCCAGCGCGATAATGCTCGCCAACGCCTGGGCCATCCCTTCGTTGTCGTGGCAGCCCTGCACCAGCGACTGGTCGATCTTCAATTCGGTAAACGGCGTGGACACAAGATTCAGGTACGAGCTGTAGCCCTTGCCGAAATCATCCTGCGACAGGCCGAAGCCCTTGATGCGCAGGCGGCAGGCGCCGGCGTAGAAGTTGCTGATGTCCTGGGGCACCGAGCATTCCATCAGCTCGAAGCAGATCATTCCCGGGATGCCGTCGTGGTGCAGCACAAATTCCAGCAGGCGGTCGGCCAGGTCGTGGCTGTTGAGCAGGTGGGTGGGCAGGTTGATCGATACCGGGATTTCGTAGCCACGCTGGCGCCAGCGTTCCTGGGCGTGGATCGCCTGCTTGAGCACCACCCACAATAGTCGCTCCTCCAGCTCGAATGCCTTGATCGCCGGCAGGAACGCAGCGGGCAGCATCACGCCTTGCTCGGGGTGCATCCAGCGCACCAGTGCTTCGGCGGCGACAATGCGCCCGTTGGCCAGGGACTTTTTCGGCTGGAACCAGGCTTGGAGCTGGCCTGAGCTCATGGCCTGGACCAGGGTGTGGCGGTCGATGTCCAAGTGTTCGGGCAATGCCGGGGAGGGCTTGCGCACGCTGTTCCTGAGCTGGTCCACCAGGCTGCGCAGGGCGTCGGCGGCGACGGGCTTGGAGATCAGCCCGATCACTTCCACATCGAGGTTTTTCGCCACCAGGCTTGCCGCCATCAACATACGCCGCGACGCCGCGCTCATGATCGCCAGCGCCGGTTTGCAACGCAGGCTGGCCAGGCACTGGATAAATTGCACGCCGTCCATGCCGGGCATCAGCAGGTCGGTCAGTACCAAGTCGAAATCGCGCTTACGCAGACGCTCCAGTGCTTCTTTGCCGTCCTCGGCGGTTTCGAGCATGAAATCCCCCAACTCACTGAGCAGGTGCTGCAGGTAGACGTGCTGCAGGGGGTGGTCCTCAACGATCAAAATACTAAGGGGCTTCATGGTTGATCCGTGCATAAGGCGCCAGGGAGTTGAATAGAGCCCGCAACGCAAAGGGTTTGACCAGGCAATGGTTCATGCCGGCGGCCAGGCACAGGTCGGCCTCGCCGCGCATGGCGTTGGCGGTAGCCCCGATAATCGGCAACGGGCAGCCCTGGCGGCGCAGTTCGCGTGCCAGGTCATAGCCGTTGATGTGGGGCATGTTCACGTCCGTCAACACCACGTCGAAGTTGCCGGCGGTGTACAGCTGCAACGCTTCCTGACCATCGGCCGCCAGCTCCACGGTGCAGCCGAGTTCTTCGAGTTGGTCACGCAAAATCAGCTGGTTGATGATGTTGTCCTCGGCCACCAGCAGGTGCAGGTTGAGTTTGTTCAGGTCACTCTGGCGCGTCTGCTCACCGGCGCGGGCCACCCACAGCCCTTGGGCCTGGCTCACGGCCTGATGAATTGCGCCGAGGTGGTTGAGGTTGACGTGCCAGGCGCCGGCTTCGGCCTCCTGCGCGGTGCAGGCGTTACTGCTGACGTGGATCACCGGGCCCGGCCACTCGGGTGCCAGCAATGGGTCGACACTGCCGGGGTGCACTTGCAGCAGCAGATGGTTTTCCGGCAGCGTCGGCAGGCCGGCCTGGGCGCGAGCCCCCCAGCGGCGCAGCCAGCCGCTGATGGAGTGCGCCAGCTCTTGGATCGGCGACACCACGTAAATGGTCTCGGCCAACAGCGGGGTCATCGGTGGGGTCGGTGCTTCCTCCAGCGGCAGGATCAGACTGAAACTGCTGCCCAGCCCCAGTTCGCTGACCATGCGGATATTGCCATTCATCAATTCGGTCAGACGCTGGCAGATTGGTAAGCCCAGGCCGGTGCCGGCGACCACGTTAGTGTTGCCTTCACTCTGGTAGAACGGCTCGAAAATCATCGCCTGGTCTTCCTGGGCGATGCCTTTGCCGGTGTCCGAAACCTGCCACAACAGGCTTGAGCGCTCGCCATCGCGGCCAAGCACTTTGACCCGCAGCACCACGCGCCCGTAGTCGGTGAACTTCACCGCGTTGTTCAGCAAATTGTTGAGAATCTGGCGGATGCGCGTCACGTCGCCGATCAGCCGTTCCGGCAACTTCGGGTCGAAGCAGGCATACAATTGCAGGCCCTTGCCCTGGGCGGCTGCGGCGTAGCCCTGGATGATTTCGTGGACGAGGTCCAGCGGTGAAAACTCGCTCATTTCCAGCGCCAACTGCCCGGCCTCGATCTTCGACACGTCCAGCACGTCGCAGATCAGTTGCAGCAGGGTCGAAGATGAGCCTTCGATGGCATGCAGATAGTCTTTTTGCTGGGCGTCCAGTTGCGTGCGTGCCAGCAATTCCAGGGTGCCGAGCACGCCGTATAGCGGCGTGCGGATTTCATGGCTCATGGTCGCCAAGAACAAGGTCTTGGCCGCGTTGGCGGCGTCTGCCGACTGCCGCGCTTCTTCCAGCGCCGCCTCGACTTGCTTGCGCGCACTGATATCGCTGAAGGCGCAAAACAACACGTCCTCGCCCCTGTAGCGGGTCGGCGCGCTGCTCAGGTACAGGTGGCGGCCGTCGATGGTTTCAAAGTAATCGCTGCGTTCGGACGGTTCACCGGCGTAGGCCTGCTCGATCCAACCAGCGCGCAATGCCTTGCACTCCGGGCCGTTGCCCAGCCATTGCTGGGCCAGGGTGTTTTCCAGCACCACCTGGCCGTCGGTGCGGCGTAGCACACACAGCGCAACGGGCGCGGTCTGGATCACATCGCGGCCGAACGCCTCGCTCTCGATCAACGCCTGGATGCGGTGGATCGAGGGAATGATGAAGCGCTGGTCGACCCGACGCATCACCAGCCAGATCAGCGCCAGGCTGAACAGGCAGAACAGCAGCGAACCCAGTAGCTGTTTCCACAATCCGTTGACCACCGCGCGCAGGTCGATGGAGTACATCAACTGCCAGTCCGAGGATTTCAGGTGTTTGCGGATCACCAGGTGATCGGGCAGCAAACCGCTGCCGACAAAGCCGAAGAAGCTTTCTTCGCCGGGCCGCAGGTGTTGCTGGCGTGCCTGCGTGTCATCGCTGTTGGTAAACACCAGCGTGCCTTGGGCGTTGAGCATCATGAACTCTCCAGCGCTCTGGTCGCTGAGGGTTGAGGACACTTCGCGGCTTTCCATTTCCAGGCCCAGCCAGCCGGAAGTGGGGTCTTGGCGGTCCAGGCGGATGAAAATATACAGGTGCGAATGGTGCTCGGTGCGGTCGCTCAGCCACAGCTCGCTGAGCATGGCCGGGTCGCTGTGCTGTAGGGCTTTGAGGCGGTTGAGCATGCACTTGGACATCGGCAGCACCTGCGTGGTCGCGTCGTACAGCCGCACCACTTGCGGGTTGGGGCCGGCGTTCACATAAAGCAGGTTGAGCTGCTTGGCCTTGAGGTAGTCGCGCATGCGCGCGGTCAGCCAGATGCTCCACTGGTTGCCCGGCGTGTCGCCCAGTTGCAGGTGTTGTTCTTCCGGCGAAGAGAGGTAAACCCTGGACTGCTTGCGTACCGCCGACAGGCTCAGGCTTTCGAGCAAGGCTTCGCGGTTGGTGAAAAAGGTGTGGGCTTCGGCGATAGCGCTGCTCATGTAGCCGCGGCGCTGGGAGATATCGTTATTGAAGGTCGACAGCAGAAAGGTATACACCCCGCTCAGGATGCCGATGAGCAGCACGGTCGCGAAAATACGAAGCAGCCTTCTGGCTGCTTCGGGTCGGGAGAGGACGGGGTTGATTTGGAGCAGATAACTTTTCAATCGCATCGGCGGACTTTAAGCGTCGACCTTTGCGCGTGGCATAAGACGATCCTTAAAAACCCGCTACTTGTAGTACATATCCACCACCACCGCGGCGTCGAATGCGCCGGGAATCGGCAGGGTGCGCCACTTCAGGTCAGCACGAAATTCATCGTGGCTCTGGCCCAGGCCCATCAGCTCCTGCAGGGTGAACCAGTTGTTGAACGGTAACGGTTGCTGGCTCTCGGCGCGGGACAACGAGATGCCCACCGATTTGTTGTTATCCGGCACCAGCAAGCCGTTAATCACGCTGCCGCCGCCCGGCGTGGTGGCGAAGCGTGCGCTGACGGTGTAGGGCGTGTCGCAACCCTTGCGCAGGTTCAGGCTGAAGTTCGCGGTGCTGGCGACTTCACCGATTGAAAACTTACGCGAGGGCATAGGGAAGTTGACCACGCTGGGGGTGATGGTCAGCTCGGGCGTGCAGGGCACGAAGCGGATGCCGTTCATGCCGGTGACCACGTAGTTAAAGTTGCTGTTGGGCCGTGAGTTGAGCCCGCGCACGCCGTCGAGCTGGAACACGCGGTACGAGGTCAGGGTACTGGCCTGGCCGCTGGGTGGCGTGGGGTCGTACTTCTCGATGTACACGCTGAAGTTGAGCGTGAAGCGCGCCTTGTCCCAGCCGATGCAGTTGGAGGTGCAGCCGCGGTCGGAAAAAAAACCGGTGCCGACCTTGCCGGTACTTTGCGTAATCGGCTGGTTGTTATAACGAATGCCCACGCGGATACCCGTTCCGATGCTGACGTTGCCCGGGTTGACGTAGAAGTACACTTCTTCGCGGCCGACTTTGTAGTCGTCCTTGCAGATCACATTGGTGGAGCGCGGGCCGGACTCCCAGATGATGCTGCCGTTGGGTGCATCGGCAGCTACCGCCAGCGCGGTGCCTAGTGCCTCTTGGGTAATGATCGAGCCGGTGCCGTCTTCACGGCAGGCCAGTGCGTGGCTGGTCGCGGGCAGGACCGCGCAGGCCCACAGCAGCATGGGTAAAAAGCGTTTGGTCAGTGACATTGGTGTAAATACCCCGCGAATCATCAGTTGAGTGCCGCGCGATGGCGGGCCTGCAAACCGATATCGGTGATTTCGGTGAAATGGAGGGTGGTGCCCTTGGGCAAGGGGCTTGGCACGGTCAGGGTTTTGCTCTCGTACGGCTTGAGCAGCAGGTAATCGCTGAGCACCTCGTTGTCGGTTTGCAGGTTCACCAGCGACAGGTGAAACGCGCTGGGGTTACGGACCGTGACGGTGCGCCCGTCGCCGCTGCTCCACACCAACTGCTGCACCGCTTCAGCCGAGCCACCTTGGAGCGCGGGCGGCCGATAGAACAGCTTGAGCCGCTGGCGTATCGCAAATTGCACGCTGTTGGGGTCTTCGGGCTTGAGCGGGATTTCCATGATATTCAGCCAGAACAGCGATTCACGATCGGTGGGCAAGCCTTCACCGGCATACAGAATGCGCAACTGGTGATGCTCGCCGGCACCCAGTTGCACCAGCGGCTCGGTGGCGGCAAACGGCACGGTGCGGTCGCCAGCGTCGGCCTCGCTGGTGATCCAGGTTTGCACCACCACCTCACGGGATGCCTGGTTGACCACGCCGATGTTGGCTGCCTTGTCCTGGCCAAAATAGATCAGGCGCGTACCTTCGATCTTCAGCGCGGCGCTGGCAGGCGGCGGTGCCAGGGCCAGCAGCCCGCAGGCTAAAATCACCATTCTGAGTAGAAACATGAGCAAGGATGGATTCCATGGGAGCGTGTGGGAACGCAGCCCATGGTAGGGGGCGGGTGGGGCGAGGGCTTTCAGGCGATTCTTAAAAGTGGGCAGGTGTACCCAGTTGCCGTTTCAGAATCGCCTTAAAGTCAGGTTTCACCCCTGACGGGTAACGTGTTCAGCGTTGAATGATCGACGCGGATGCCCACCTGTCAGGTTTACCCTATGTCCAATAAAGCGTTACGCCTTCTGATTGCCGATGCAGACCTGCTGCAACGGATCAAGATTGAGAAAATGCTCAACCAGTTGGGCTATTACCGCATCGCCCCCTTGAGCTCGTTCGACGAGCTGCAGGCGTTGACACGCGTGGACGGCGTAGCGTTTGACCTGTTGATTATCAACACCGCGCTGGTGCACTCGCGGCAGGTCAACCTGTTGAAGTACTGCCACGACAACCCGCTGATTCGCCACACGCTGATCTATGACGGGCAATGCGCGCAGAGTTCGGTGGTGTCGGTATCGGTGAGCCAGACCCTGCACCTGTCGTTGTCACAATCGCCGGACTTCAACTCCCTGCGCCGCTGCATGGAGATTGTCGACCCGGACCATAGCCTGCCACCGGTCGAGCGGCCGACACTGCGCGCCGTCGACAGCCGCGTCAGCCACCTGTCGACGGCGCCGCGCGGCCTCTACCAGGGCGACCCGGCGGTGATAGCGTGTGCGGTCGGGTTGTCGCCCAAGCGCTGAGCGCTATGGCGCAGCATCAGCCACGCCAGACGGGCAGGTGGTCGTCGCCCAGCGTCCAATGGGGTTGCCTTGGCCGCAAGCAGACCCCGCCGACCCAACGCTCGTGGCTGGCGTGGTCCAGCCAAGAGGCGTCGCCGTTCAGCACGGCGTGCCCCAGTGGCGTTAACGTCAGAGCGCGGCGCGGCCATTCGTGCTCGGTGCCGGTCTCGATCAGCAACGGCTGCTCAGCCTCGATCAACGGCCGCAACAGCGCATGGAACATCATGTCGCCCAGGAACGGCAGCGGCTCGCGCTTGCCCATCAACTCGGCAAACACCCTGCCGAAGGGCACCGGCCCGGCCTCGGCGATGTACCTCAGCGACAAGCGTTCGGTGAGGGACAGGCCATCGTGGAGACCGGGTAGCTCCTGCAATTGGCGACGTAATGTCGGTGCGAGAAAGGGCAGGGAAGGCTGCGTGCTGTGGGCCAGTTCCGCCAGCCCAACCGGTGAGCTGGCGCAGTACGCCGACCACGCCTGTTTGGCCAGTTGCACCGCCGAATCGTCGATCAACCGGCGCTGCGGCCATAGCCACGCCAGCACGTCGGGGGCCAGTTGGCCGATACCGATAAACCGCTCGACGCCGGGAATGCGATCAACCTCGATCAGCTCCAGCTTGCGCGGTGCCTGCTCAAGCCCGGCCAGCGCACGGATCAGGAACAGTTGGTCATAGGCATCCGCCTCGCACCACAGCACGCTGTGGTCGGTGTTGGCCAAGGCTTCAAGCTGGTGGTATTCATCCTTGACACGTCGCGCGACTTCAGTGGGGTCCAGGGCAAAGGCCTGGCTGATAAACGCGCTGCGCATCACGCGGAATGCTTCGCTGGGCAAGTCGCGCACCGGCCCCATGCACAGCGGGTCTGCGAGCATCTGGAACTGGCCTTTGAACCCCGCCACTTGCAGGCTGTGGGCAATGTCATTGCCGCAGCGCCAGTGGGTGGTACGGGCTTCATCGCTGGCATCAAACGCGGGGTGGCGGGCGGCGAAGTCGAGGGCGTCGACATGCGCCTTGAGCTTGGGCCAGCTGCTGAAACCGAGTTGCTTGGCGACCTGCCATTGAGCCTGGGACAAGGTCGCGTTGGGGTCTTGGCTTTTCAGGCGCGGCAACAGTTCCTTGGCGCGCTTGCGCTGCTGCTCAAGGTTGAGACGGCCATCGGTGTTGGAGGATAGAGGGCGTTGCGACATACGATCTCCTTGCACTGACCTTTTCCGCTTTAAGGTTGGGAGTCGTAGAAATGAGGTAGAGCTTGAGTGTCTTGGGCGCAGCCCTTTCCGCGGAAGGTGGCGTAGAGAGCGCCAGGCGGGAAATATAGGCAGCATTGGCGTTCAGTGCAACCCTGGAAGTGTGGGAGCGAGTTCGGCTGGCAGCACAGCAGTGCTTGGCTTTTCTGTGGGAGCAGGCAAGCCAGCTCCCACATTTAGCTATGTATAGTCCCTTACTTATCTGTTCTGGCATCCATGGTCTTTTGATGCTCAGCCAGGAACGGTTGCTCCGCCGGGTCAAAGCGGTCAATCCCGGCGGTAAAACGATGCCAGTATGGATACAACGGCTGGCGACGGGTCACCGCTTCGATACGTGAAGACTGTTCTTCTGTGAGTTTCAGTTCGGTCGCCGCGAGGTTGTCGCGCAGGTGTTCTTCGGTGCGAGCGCCGACGATCAGCGAGGTAATGCCCGGGCGATCCTTGAGCCACGCCAGGCACGTGCGCGCGACCGACACGCCATGCTCATCGCCCACGGCGGCGAGGGTTTCGATGATGTCCAGCGCACGTTCCTGGTCATGTACATAGGGTTCCGGCCAGCCGCTGCCCTGGCGGGTATTGGCCGGTGGCTTGTGCCCGCGCCGGGTCGAGCCGGTCAGCAGGCCTTCGCCCATCGGGCCCCACACCAGCGTGCCGATGGACTGGTCGAGCGCCAGCGGCAGCAATTCGTACTCGGCCTCGCGGGATTCGGGCGTGTAGTAAATCTGCTGGGTGATGGGTTTGAGCATGCCGTGAAGCTCAGCCTTGCCCAGGGTTTTCATCATCTGCCAGGCGGTGAAGTTGCTGGTGCCGAAGTAGCGAATCTTGCCCGAGCCAACTAACAGCCGCAGCGCTTCGAGGGTTTCCTCGATCGGCGTCAGGCCGTCCCAGTTGTGCAATTGGTAGAGGTCGATGTGGTCGGTGCCCAGGCGCTTCAAACTGGCTTCGCAGGCGCGGATCAGGTGGTAACGCGAGGAGCCGGAGTTATTCGGGTTGTTGTCCACGGGGCTACGGCCCTTGGTGGCCAGCAGGATGTCGTGGCGCTTGTCGCCCAAGGCTTTTCCCACCACTTCTTCGGCCAGGCCGTGGGAGTAGAGGTCGGCGGTGTCGACCATATTTACCCCGGCGTCGAACGCGATGTCGAACATGCGCTTGGCCTGGGGCACGCCCACCGAACCGCATTTTTCGAATTCGGCGCGACCGCCGAAGGGCACGGTGCCCAGGATGATTTCGGATACCAGCAGGCCCGAATGGCCCAGTTGTCGGTAGAGCATGTCGCCTCCTGTTTTACGTTGCACGTGAAGGTGTGAACGACATGAAGGGCGATAGTTTGAATTTTTTCATGAAATCTTCGTGCACCTGCCGCACCATTGCGCCAACAGGATTTAAGAGGAACACCGCGTCCATGAGCGCACTGATAGAAACCCGCGCCCTCACGCGCCGGGATGAGCGCCGCCAAGTGGCCTTGCTCCACCCCACGGATTTCACCCTGAACCGCGCCGACCGCGTGTCGATCACCGGCTCCTCCGGCTCGGGTAAAAGCGTGTTCCTGCGCGCGCTGGCGCTGCTGGATGTGCCCAGCGCCGGGCAGATTTTGTGGAATGGCCAACCAATCGCCAATGCAGAGATTCCCCACTACCGCAGCCACATCAGCTACTTGTCGCAACGCCCGGCGCTGCTTGAGGGCACCGTGGAAGACAACCTGCGTTTTCCCTTCAGCCTCAAGACCCTGCGCAAGCGCAGCTTCGATTTGCAGGCCGTCACCACGCTGTTGGAGCATGCCGGTAAAGCCCCGGAGTTTCTGCAGAAAAACGCCGGTGACTTGTCGGGCGGTGAGTCCCAGGTGGTCTCGTTGATTCGCACCTTGCAACTGAACCCCGAAGTGCTGTTGCTCGATGAACCTACTGCCGCCCTCGATCCCACGTCATCGCGTGATGTGGAAGCGCTGATCGACGCCTGGTTTGCCGGCGATAACTCGCGCGCTTTCATCTGGGTGTCCCACGACCTCGACCAGGCCCAACGCATGAGCGCCATCCACCTGCACATGAGCGCGGGCGTGCTGAGTGGAGCGGCACAGCCATGAACTATCAAAACCTCACCGCGCTGGACATGGGCATCGCTGCCTCGCTGATCCTGATCAACGGCGCGCTGTCATTGCTGTTGCGCCTGGGCCTTGGTCGACAATTGCTGTGGGCGGCGGTGCGCACTGTGGTGCAACTGTTGGCCATCGGTTATCTGCTGGGCTGGGTGTTCGAGTTCGCGTACTGGTACGTGGTGCTGCCGCTGATGTGCGCAATGACCTTGATCGCCGGCCTGTCGGCGGCCGGACGTGGGCGCAGGACCTATCGCGGGCAACGGGTCGACAGCATCCTGTCGGTGTGGGGCAGCTCGTGGCTGGTCACGGCGGTGGGTTTGTTTGCGGTGATCCGCATCCACCCGTGGTACGAGCCGCAATATGCGATTCCGATTTTGGGGATGATCCTTGGCAACACCCTGACCGGTGTGTCCTTGGGGATTGAGCGCATGACCCAGGAACTGACCTCCGGGCGAAATACCATCGAGATGATCCTGGCGCTCGGCGGTTCACGCTGGGAAGCCGCCCAGGAAGCGATTCGCCAGGCGGTGCGCGCCGGGATGATCCCCACGTTGAACCAGATGACCGTGGTCGGCATCGTCAGCCTGCCCGGCATGATGACCGGCCAGGTGCTGGCGGGGGAGAGCCCGGTGGACGCAGTGCGGTATCAGATCGTGATCATGTTTCTGATTGCCGCGTCGTCGGCGTTGGGTACGGTGGGAGCGGTGCTGCTCACGTACCGGCGGCTGTTTTCTACGAGCCACCGGTTTTTGCGCGATCGTCTCGAAGAACGCTGACAGAGCAGCCAACTCAGCTCAAATGTGGGAGCTGGCTTGCCTGCGATAGCGGTGTATCAGTCGCCGAATAAGTTGACTGAACCACTGTTATCGCAGCCTCGCTAAAGCTCGACAGCTCCCACAGGGTTTAGCGGGAAGGCTTCAATCCAAATCCGCCACACCAAAATCCAGCACCACTTTCATCGCCTGAGTCTTATCCGCCGCCAACTCAAACGCCTTGACCGCCTCGCCAAACGGCACGGTATGGGAGATCACCGGGCGCACATCCACGATCTGACGATTGAGCAAGTCCACCGCCTGGGCAAACTCCGAATGGAAGCGGAACGTGCCACGCATATCAATCTCGCGGCTGACCAGCAGATTCAACGGCAACGACACATCACCGCCCAAGCCCACCGTCACCAGGACGCCACGTGGGGCGATGCATTCCAGGCCGTTGCGCAGGGCCTGGGCGCTGCCGGAGACTTCGAACATCACGTCGAAGTAGCCCTTTTCGGCGCTGTAGCGCTTAAGCGCATCGGCGCCGTCGGCAAGGTTGTGAGTGCGTGTGGCGCCCATTTTTTCGGCGCAGGCGAGGGCGCTGGCGGACAGGTCCACGGCCACGATTTCACCGGCACCGGCGGCGCGCAGGCTGCCAATCAGCAGGTTGCCGATGGGGCCGCAGCCGGTCACCAACACGCGTTTGCCGAACACCGCGCCGGCACGTTGAATCGCGTGCAAGCCCACTGACAAGGGCTCGGCCAGTGCACCCTCGGCGAGGCTGACGTGGTCGGCCAGTCGATGGGCCTGATGGGTCTCGATCACCAAGCTCTGGCGAAACGCGCCCTGGATATGCGGAAAGGGCATAGCGCTGCCGTAGAAACGCATGTTCAGGCAATGATTCGGAAGGCCCTGGTGGCAATACCGGCAACCGCCGCACGGGCGTGATGGCGACACCGCAATGCGCTGGCCAGCCTTGAACAACCCGGCCTCGCTGCCCACGGCGTCGATCACCGCCGACACTTCATGGCCGAGCACCATCGGCTCGCGCAGGCGCACGGTGCCGAAACCGCCGTGCTGGTAGTAGTGCAAATCCGAACCGCAGATACCGCCACGGGCGATGCGTACGCGCAGTTGGTCGGGGGCGAGGGTTTGCGGTTCGTCCAGGGGATCGACCCGCAGGTCTTTTGAGGCATGACAAACGATAGCGTGCATAAGGCTCTCCGGGTTACAGCGACGCGGTAATACCACCGTCGACGTACAGAATATGACCGTTGACGAAGCTGGCGGCGTCGCTGGCCAGGAAGACGGCAGCGCCGGCCAACTCGGCCACGTCGCCCCAACGGCGGCTTGGCGTGCGTTGCTCCAGCCAGTCGCTGAACGCGGGGTTGGCCACCAGGTTGGCGTTGAGTTCGGTCTTGAAATAGCCAGGGCCGATGCCGTTGATCGTTAACCCATGCGGGCCCCAATCGATGGCCATGCCCTTGGTGAGCATTTTTAACGCGCCTTTGCTCGCCGCATACGGCGCGATCCCCGGGCGCCCCAATTCACTTTGCACCGAGCAGATATTGATGATGCGCCCACGTTTGCGCGGGATCATCACCCGTGCCACGGCCTGGCCAACGAAGAATGCGCTGTCGAGGTTGGTGCTGATCAGCTCGCGCCAGTGCTGCTCGCTGTAGTCTTCCAGCGGGCCACGGCGTTGCATGCCAGCATTGTTGACGAGGATTTCCAGTGGCCCCAGGCGCGCTTCGATATCGGCCACAGCGGCCTGGGTCGCCGCGCTGTCGGTCACGTCAAACGCCTGGGTGTGCACCTCCAGGCCCTCCAACGTCAGCGTGGCCGCTGCATCGCGCAAGGTGCTGCGGTTGCGCCCGTTAAGCACCACCCGCGCACCGGCCTGCGCCAGGCCACGGGCAATCGCCAGGCCGATACCGGCGCTGGAACCGGTGACCAGCGCGAGCCGGCCATCGAGGCGGAAGGTGTCTAAAACGCTGTGCATGAGGCGGCTCTCCTGGCGTGCTTAGTGTTATAAGCAAAACCGTTTTAGGGTTGCTTGGATGGGCTTCACTTCACTCCAGCGAGGGCTGCAGGTCCAATGTTCATTTATGATTGAGTGATCAAATTCTGTGATAACCAGGAAGGCTTTATGGAGCTAAAGCACTTGCGCGCCTTTGTGGTGCTCGCCCAGGAGCTGCATTTCGGCCGCGCGGCGGTGCAGCTGTCGATCGTGCAACCGGCGCTGAGCATGCAGATCAAGTTGCTGGAAAGTGGCCTGGGTGTGCGCCTGCTGGATCGCAATCGCCACTCGGTGACGCTGACTGAAGCGGGGCGCGCGTTCCTGCCTGAAGCCCAGGCCACGTTGCACCAGGCTGCGCGGGCGGCGGATGCGGCGCGGGCGTCCAGCCGTGGCGAAATCGGCCGGGTGCGCCTGGGGTTTGTGTCTTCGGTGCTGCCGCAGCTGTTGCCGGCGTTGATCCGCGCGGTGCACCAGCGCTACCCGCGTATCGAACTGGAGCTCAAGGACATGCCCGGCCCCGATCAAGCCGCGGCCTTGAAAAACGGCCAGCTGGATTTCGGCCTGATGCGCCTGCCCGCCGCGCACCCTGGCGTGCAGACCCGCGCCGTATTGCGCGAAAGCTTTTGCGTGGCCTTGCCCATCGATCATCCCTTGGCGGCCCAGGAAACACTCCAGCCCACGGATTTGCTCAACGTGCCGGTGTACATCCTCGCGCGGCGTTACGCGCCGGGGTTTTACGACGAGTTTATCCACGCGTTGGGCATCGCCCTGGACATCGCCTCGGAACTGGGCGAGTTCACCACCATGCTTGCGCTGGTCTCGGCAGGGCTGGGCGTTGGAGTGTTGCCGCAGCAAGCGGCGCGGGCATTGCCGGCCAATTGTGTGTCGCGGCACTTGGAACTGGGGGCGTATCAGGCCAGCACCGGGCTGGCCTGGACTGAGTTGGACAGCGCAGTGAAAACCACGTTGTTTAATCTGATCGTGGAATTATTTGGCGAATGATTGTTTCACCCGGTGAAATACTGGATTGTAAATCCTGGTGATTCCATCGATCAGGGCGGCGGTAGACTATGCCAGGCCTCGATCCCCCACCTTTGGAGCCTTTCATGTCTCAGCCTGCGATCAAACTCTATGGTTTCCCGCTGTCCGGCCACTCTCATCGGGTTGAGCTGATGCTGTCGTTGTTGGGCTTGCCCAAGGAATTTATCTTGGTGGACCTCAAGCAAGGCGCCCAGAAATCCCAGGATTTTATCGCCAGCCTCAACAGCTTTGGCCAGGTGCCCGTGATTGACGACAACGGCACCGTATTGGCCGATTCCAATGCGATCCTAGTCTACCTGGCGAACACCTATGGCAACGGCCAGTGGCTGCCGACCGATCCTGTCGGCCAAGCATGCGTGCAGCGCTGGCTGTCGGCCGCTGCCGGGCAACTTCACGCTGGGCCGGCTGCGGCGCGACTGGCCGTGGTGTTTGGCGCCGATGTTGATACCGTCACCGCGATCAACCACTCTCACGCCCTGTTGAAGTTGGTGGAGCAGCAACTGAGCCAAAGCCGCTTCCTGGCCAGCGAACACCCGAGCATTGCCGATATCGCCTTTTACACCTACGTGGCCCACGCGCCGGAAGGCAATGTGTCACTGGCCGACTACCCTCAAGTGCGCGCCTGGCTTACCAGCATTGAAGCATTGCCGGGCTTCGTGGGCATGCCGCGCACGGCCGTTGGCCTGCAAGCACAGTAATGTGAATACCCTGTAGCTATTAGAGTGAACGCCGATGGACCGATTTCATGAAATGCAGGTGTTTCTCGCGGTGGCCGAGGAGGAGGGCTTCGCCGCTGCTGCGCGCCGCCTGAACACTTCGCCGCCGAGCGTGACCCGGGCCATCGCCGCCATGGAACAACGCATCGGCACTCAACTGCTGGCACGCACCACCCGCAGCTTGCACTTGACCGAGGCCGGTCAGCGTTACCTGGAAGATTGTCGGCGTATCCTCGCCGAATTGGATGAAGCTGAAGAAGCCGCGGCAGGCAGTTATTCCATCCCCTGTGGGCACTTGACGGTGACCGCGCCGGTGCTGTTCGGCGAGCTGTATGTGGCGCCAGTGCTGGGCGATTACCTGGACCGCTTTCCCCTGGTGAATATCAACGCCTTGCTGGTCGACCGCGTGGTCAACATGACCGATGAAGGCGTCGACGTGGCCGTGCGTATCGGCCATTTGCAGGAACCGGGGCAGCAGGCGATCAAGGTCGGCGAAGTGCGCCGAGTGGTGTGCGCCGCGCCCGGTTATCTCGACCAGCACGGGCGCCCGTCGCGGCCTGAGCAGCTGCGTGAAGCGAAGGTCGTCACCCCGTCCTCCAGCCAGTTGGTGAGTGAATGGCGGTTTGTCGACGGCGGCCAGCCGCTGACGGTGCCCATCGAACCGCGTTTGGTAGTCACGGCGAACAATGCCGCGATTAACGTGGCGCGGCTGGGTTGGGGCGTGACGCGGGTGCTGTCCTACCAGGTCGCGGCTTCGGTGGCGGCAGGGGAGCTGGAGATCGTGCTGGAGGATTTTGAACCGGCGCCGCTACCGATCCAGGTGGTGTTCCTCAAGAGCGGCCGCGTACCGGCCAAGGTCCACACCTTTGTCGACTTCCTCACCCATCGCCTCGGGCAGGACGCGGCCCTGAACCCGGCGATGAAGCAGCGCGGCTGATGGAGCGGCGCGCCTAATGGAACGTTATCGCGACATGCAGCTGTTTGCGGCGCTTGCCGGGCAACCCAGCCTGGCTTCGGCGGCGCGTTATGCGCAGGTCTCTGGCCCGACTTTGGCCCGCGCGATTGCCCGCCTGGAAGCGCGCCTGCACGTGCCTTTGCTGCTGCGTACGACGCAGGGTGTGAGCCTGACCGAGGCGGGCAACGCCTACATGACCGACTGTGTGCGCCTACTGGCCGCCGTGGACGCCGCCGAGGCCTCGGCCAAGGGCTTGCACGTGCAGCCCCAGGGCAATCTGCAGGTATTTTTGCCGGTGCTGTTCAGCCGCTACGTGATGGCGCCGGTGTTGGCGGCTTACATGGACCTTTACCCTGACGTGCGTCTCGTCGCCCGCTATCACGACTATTACCCCAACCTGCACGAAGAGGGGCTGGACGTGGCGGTACTGGTGGGCGAACTGCCCAGTTCGTCGCTGATCGCCCGGTCGGTGGGGCAGGTGCGGCCTATCCTTTGCGCCAGCCCCGGCTACCTCGCCACTCATGGTGAGCCGATGCACCCCGATGACCTCAAGCGCCACCACCTGATCGCCAACGCCGATCGGGTGCACTGGGACTTTCAAGGTTATTCACTCAAGACCCGCGCGCGCCTGAGTTGTGCCACGGTGCAAGGCACGATCAATGCGGCCGTGCACGGTGCAGGGTTGATTCGCTGCCTGAGCTACCCGGTTCACGAACATCGGGTGAGCGGCCAATTGCGCCGCGTGTTGCCAGCCTTTGAAGGGCCGCCGTTGCCGGTGCACGTGGTCTACCGCGAGGGCCGCAATGCGCCGATGCGCGTGCGCAGTTTTGTCGACCACTGCGTGGCGGCGCTGCGTGAACATCCGGCATTTCAGTTGGCGTAATAGTGGATTGCCTGGCGTGGGTATTCTCTCGATGGGTGGCTGAGCTTAGCCTGGGCCCATCCACTATGAGGTGATCGCCATGAACCTGATCGAACAATCCCCCTGGCATGCCGGTGAACGGCAGATGCAGGAAAGTGCCGGCGTTGCCGAGCGCATGGCAGTGGTTGGGCCCAAGGTGATCCGTGATCATTTGCCGGAACAGCATCGGGATTTTTATCCGTTGCTGCCTTATCTGGTGCTCGGTGCGGTGGATGCACAGGGCATCCCGTGGGCGACACTGCTGGAAGGCGCGCCGGGGTTTGCCCATTCCCCGGATCCACAGACGTTACAGGTCGACAGCATGCCGTCCAAGGGTGACCCGGCGCTGCCTGCAATACTCAGTGGCGGGTCTGTGGGCCTGCTGGGCATCGACCTCAACACCCGGCGCCGCAACCGCATGAATGGCCGCATCGGCCGCCTCGATCACGAGGGTTTCTCGGTCGACGTGGTGCACACGTTCGGCAACTGCCCCAAGTACATCCAACTGCGCCCGGTCGATGCGATTGCGCGTAAACCCGGCACCCTTGCCGAGCGTTCCAACAGTCTGGATGATACGGCACAGGCCATGATCCGAAACGCCGACACCTTCTTCGTCGCAAGCTTCGTTGACGTGCAAGGCCAACGTTCAGTAGACGTCTCCCATCGCGGCGGCAATACCGGTTTTGTGCGCGTCGACGGCAACGTGCTGACCATCCCTGACTTCGCCGGCAACCTGTTCTTCAATACCTTGGGCAACCTGTCGGCGAACCCGGTGGCGGGGTTGTTGTTTATCGATTTCGAGTCGGGCGACGTGCTGCAGATTGCCGGGCGCACCTCACTGATCCTCAGCGGCCCCGAAGTGGCGGCGTTTGAGGGCGCGCAGCGGTTGTGGACGGTGACCGTTGAACATATGGTGCGCCGCCCGGCGGCATTGGCGTTGAGGTGGCAGTTTGCAGGGTTTTCGCCCCATAGCTTGGCGATGGGGAATTAATGCCAGGCCAGCGAACACGCTCGATCTAGTGTCTCATCCACCCCTGTCTGCGCGCGCCGATCAGTGCTTGTCAGCGGCAAAGTCGAAGACCAGTACGCCCTGTTGGCCTTCGGCAAGCAGTGGGCCGACAAACGTTTTGAATTCGGCATGCTTAGGGTCGTAGTACTTCGCGTCCTCTACAATCGGCGCCCCCACATAATAATTTCGATCACCCTCGGACTTGAAGCGCACCACGAAGGCTTGTTCAAACCCATGGTCTACACCTTCGCCGCTGTTCTGTTTGCCGGTGATGATGGATGTGATGTAACGCTTGCCTGACCGCTTGGCGATCTGTTCAAGCGCCAGAAAACGTTTTTTGACCTCGGCTTTTTGTTTGTCGGTGACCGTATCTTTATAGCGAAACAGCACGATATGTTCGACGCGGCCGGGTTTGTAACCTGGTGCAGTAAAGCGTTTAAGACCCTCGCGCGTTATTTCAGCCTGCAGTGTTTGTCTCTGGGTGGCGGCTTGAGCATCAGGCGCCGGCGTTTGTGCGAATGCTGCGTTGGTACCAAGCAGCAGCCCTGCGGTGAACAGTGTGGTTTGAAGAGTGTTACGAACAAAACGAATCATGGGGTCGTATCCTTATATTGGGTTGCTTCAATGTTGGCCATTGGCACTGTCTAATCTTGAGTACTGCCTGTGACACCTCACACTCTTCAGGACTGGCGCCGTGTGGCAGCGTATGACAGAGCTGTTAACCAGTTGGTCGGATGAAATCCGAAACCTGTGTAAGAGTAGTCTGTGTGGCGGGTGGCGTAGGGCACAGCCCTGGCCGACAATCGCGATCACCCGAGCGGGGTCTACACCTGCCCAGTGGCGATGTATTGGTCGCCGAAAGCAATCGCCCGCCGATGCCTGAAAGCGCCACCGATGGCGGTGCCGGCCTGACCTTCTCCGATGCGTGTGGCATGCCGGCGGCGTTTGCCAATGGTGTGTTTGTCGGTGAGCACGGTTCGTAGAACCGCAACCCGCTGGCACGCCCATCGACTTCCTGACTGGTGTTCTCAACGCCGCAGGTGAAGCTCAAAGTCGGCCACTGGGAGTGACCCTGGACGCACAGGGCGCGCTGCTGGTGGCGGATGACGTGGGCAATAAGGTCTGGCGGGTGACCCAACGCCGCCGCACCGCTGCGATGGCATCAACGGTGTCTCGCTGATAGACCGAGGTGTCTGCATCGCAGGCAAGCCAGCTCCCACAGCAAACTAGAGCACTGCGGTGCTGGCAGTTAAACTCGCTCCCACAAGGGACCACCGCTCTATTCAGCGACGGTATACGCCCGACACAGTTCTGCCAAAATGTTGCTGGATGTTGAACCGTCAGATTGAGCAAAGCCTATGGGTTAGCCTTGTTTTCCCACCGACAACAAGGACTCGTCATGCAACGTAAGGTCATCAACCCCACAACGGTATTCAACTCCCTGCAATACGGCTTCAGCCAGGCTATCGAAGTGCCTGATGGTCGGCGCATCCTGCTTTCCGGCCAGGTGGGTGTGGATGCCGAAGAGCGAACCGTCGGGCCTGGTATCGCCGAGCAAACCGCCACCGCGTTAGACAATATCGAAAAGGTGCTGGCCGAGGTCGGCGGCGATCTGGCCCATGTGATCATGCTGCGGCTGTACATCGCCGAGCCTGCGCGTGATCAGCAGGAGCCGATCGCGCAAGCCCTTCGCCAGCGTTTCCCGCACAACCCGCCGCCGTCTTCATGGATCATCGTCAGCGGGTTGTCGTTGCCGCAGTGGTTGATCGAGATTGAAGCGGAGGCGGTGATTGCGCATTAATCACCTCAGCGCCGTGACAGCACCGACGCATCCCCCCATGCGCCACCCAACGCCGTATACAGGTTCACCTCCGCCACCAACTGCGCCAGCCGGTCCACAATCAGCGCCTGTTGTGAACTGAACAACGAACGCTGTGCATCGAGAAACGTCAGGTTGCTGTCCACGCCGCTGCGGTAGCGGTGTTGGGCCAGGTCGTAATAAGCCTGGTTGGCGGCGACGAAATCGCGTTGCGCCTCCAACTGGTCGTTGAAGGTTTGGCGGGCAGCGAGGCCGTCGGCGACTTCCTGAAACGCTGTCTGGATCGACTTTTCGTACTGCGCCACGCTGATGTCTTTTTGCAGTTTCGCGTAATCGAGGCTGGCGCGCAGGCTGCCGGCGTTGAAGATCGGCAGGTTGATCTGCGGCTGGAAGGTCCAGGTGCCCGAACCACCCTTGAACAGCCCCGACAGCTCCTTGCTCGCGCTGCCGGCATTGGCGGTGAGGGTGACCGAAGGAAAGAACGCCGCGCGGGCCGCACCGATATTCGCGTTGGCCGCCTGCAGTTGATATTCGGCCTGGAGGATATCCGGGCGCCGTTGCAGCAGGTCTGAGGGCAAACCGGCCGGCACGCGCGCCACCCAGTCAGCGGCGAGTGGCCGCGATGGCAGGTTTTCATCCACCGGGCCGCCCACCAGCAGGGCGAGGTTGTTGAGGTCTTGGGCGACTTGGCGTTCGTAACGGGCCACGCTGGCGCGGGTGCTTTCCACGGCCGTGCGCGCTTGCACCACGTCCAGCGCTGAAGCCTTGCCCGCGTTTTTGCTGCGGCTGGTGAGTTGCCAGCTGTGGTCGTTGGCTACCAGCGTCTGCTGGGCCAGGGCCAGCAGTTCCTGGTCGGCGCGCCAGGTCAGGTAGGCATTCGCCACATTGGCCACCAGGCTCAGTTGCGTGCTGCGCCGTGCTTCTTCGGTGCCAAAATACGTGAGCATCGCCTGTTCGCTGAGGCTGCGCACACGGCCGAACAGGTCCAGTTCATACGCGCTGAGCCCCAGGGTGGCGGAATAGTTGGAAGTGATCGCGGACTTGCCCGTGCCAGTCACGCCCCCCGGCAACTTCTGGCGTTTGCCGGCACCGCTGGCCGACACGGCCGGAAACAGGTCTGCACGTTGGATCCGGTACTGCGCCTGGAAGGCCTGCACATTCAGCGCCGCGACACGCAGGTCGCGGTTGTTGACCAGTGCTGCGCCAATCAGCTGTTGCAAGGCCGGGTCGTGGAACAGCTGCTGCCAGTCCGGTGTAACCGCCACGGCACCGGCCTGCGCCAGGCTGTAGACCCCGCCTTGGGGGTACTGCACAGGCACCGGCGCCGCCGGCCGTTGGTACTCGGGGATCAACGAACAGCCGCCGAGCATCCAGGCCATGCTTACGCTGGTGAGCATCCATTTATTCATCAGGCGCCAACCATCCATTTGGCCAAACCATGCCGGCCACTCACGCCCAATTTGGCAGCGGCGCGCTTGAGGTAGGTTTCGATCGAGCTGTTTTTTACGCTGAGTTTTTCCGCCATTTGCGGCACGGTGCCGCCGGTCAACAAGCCCAGGCACACCTCCTGCTCGCGCGCCGACAGGGTGATATCGCTGAGGGACAAACGCTTGTAGAACTCGCGCTGCAACTGCGATTGCTCAAGTGGGTTGTGGGCCGGCTCAATCTCGTTGTGCGACGCCTGGCGCAGGATCTGCGCATGCCGCTCCATCAGCGGCAGCAGGGTGTCTGACAGGCATTTGAGAAACGACAACTCGGCCAGGGAAAACCCCTGCTGGGTCGGCAGGCGATAGAACGAAATCACACAGCGGCGATTGCCCTGGCGCGAAACCAGGTTGCACTGGTGCGAACTGCCACGCGGGTGCTCGCTGTTGGTCTTGGCCTTCAACTGGATCAACAGCGGGTCCTGCATGCGCAGCATTTGCCGCAGCAGTGGGTGGTCCCTCAGCGGGTGTACAGCCTGCGGCGCAGACACATCTTTTTTCAGCCCGGCACTGCCTAGCAGCTTGATCTCGCGCACGCAGTCGCGCAGTTCATCCAGGGTCCATTCACTGAGGTCAACCAGATGAATGGGCACCCACTTGTCCACCAAATGCAGCATGTTGGCAGCGAAGTCTTCGTGGCCGCTGTTTGAAATCAACTCTCCCATTTCGGCATAAAAATGCGGGCTGTGGGTGTCGCCAATACTACGGGTCAGACTCATAGCCATCTCATCCTTGATGTCGAAAACCGTCAACGGGCACCCTGGGTCCGCGTCGGGTCGCTCCGTACTGCTTGAACGTTACTCGGCGTTCGAGATTTTATTTAGCCATAGGGATTTGTCCTACGTATGTAGCGGAAACGAGGGACACAAGTTGACATAAAAACCACGTCATTAATTCGACGTTTCTGACGGGGTATTCCGCCTACGAAAAGCGCAGTGGATTTTTTATAGTGAATTAACTAGTTGATTAATAATGAGAAAATAATTTAATGGCAATCGTTCGGCGAGTTGATATCGGCCAGATATAGCCAATCTCCTACAGCCCTTTAATCGTTTCAGCAATGAACCTTCAGCCAAGCCCGTTTCTATCCGTTTGGATGTCCGGGTTTCGGGTGACAGACAGCCCCCGACCCCCATGCTCAAATCCGGCACATTCGTCGTAATGGGCCACCCTGCGCGGCCAGTGCCTGACACCCATGAGAAGGATCTTATGCAGCATTCCGCAAGCTTGCCGGCCAGCTTCCCCCTCACCGCCGCCCAACAGGACATCTGGCTCGACCAGATGCGTGTGGGCGACTCGCCGCTGTACAACATTGGTGGTTATTTGGATATTGCCGGTGCCATAGCACCGGACTTGATCCAACGCGCCGTCGAATTGCTGGTGGCCAAGCACGACGCGTTGCGTACCCAGCTGCACACCGACGCCCACGGCTTGCCCCGGCAAACCTTCGCCCCGGCGTTGGCGGTAGAGGTGACGCAGCACGACTTCTCCACCCGGCCCGACCCGCAGGCGGCAGCCCAGGCATGGATACAGGTGCAAATGGCCCGGCCCTATGCCATGGCCGGCGAGCCGCTGTTTGATTGTTTCCTGTTCAAGCTCGACGAAGACCACTACCGCCTCGGCATCCAGGCCCATCACCTGATTCTCGACGGCTGGGGCTTTGGCCAAATGGTGCAATCCCTGGCGCGCCTCTACACCGACCTGCAACACGGTCGGCAACCGGAGCCGCAGGCGCCGTCCTATATCGACTTTATCGACTCCGACCAGCACTACCTCCAATCCGCCCGTTACGCCCGCGACCGCGCCTATTGGCTGGACAAATACCAGCAACTGCCCGAGCCGTTATTGACGCCCCGGCACACCGCCCAAGCGCCGAGCAACACCTTCGTGGAAGCGTTCCCGGTGGCGCTGCTCAACCGCATGGAGCAAGTGGCCAACCGTTACCAGGCCTCGGCGTTCCATGTGTTGCTGGCGGCGATGTACGTGTATTTCACCCGCACCAGCCAGCGTGATGAGTGGGTGGTGGGGCTGCCGATTCTTAACCGCTCCAACGCGCGGTTTCGCGCCACTGTGGGCTTGTTCACCCAGGTCAGTGCGGTGCGTTTTCAATTCAGCGAACAGCTGTCGTTCAGCGCATTGGTGCGCGGCGTGCGCGACCAGCTCAAACAGGATTTGCGCCATCAGCGTTTTCCTTTAAGCGAGATGAACCGGGAGCTGGGCCTGCGCCGCAGCGGGCGCGGCCAGTTGTTCGATCTGTCGGTGTCCTTCGAGCAGGACGACCACGACCTGCGTTACGGCCAGGTGCAGGCCCGGGCGATCAAGGTGTCCAACCACCATGAACCGCTGCCGATTGCTATCCACCTGCGCAGCAACCGTTACCAAGCCACCGCGTGCCTGCACTGCGTGTACAACGAGGCGTACTTCAAGCACGACGAAGTGCAGGCGTTGGCGCAGCGCTTTAGCTGGCTGCTGGAGCAAGGGCTGGAAAATACTGCGTTGACAGTCGCTGAGTTTTGCCTGGTGACGCCGGCCGAACAGGCGCAGTTGCAGCAGTGGAACGCTACCGCGCAGCCCAACGCTGCGACGCAAACCCTGCACGGGCGGATCGAAGCCCAGGCCACGCGTACACCGGATGCCGTAGCGGCGGTGTTTCAGGGCCGGCAACTGACCTACACCCAACTCGACCAACAAGCCAACGCCTTGGCCCAGCAACTGCTGGAGCACGGCGTACAGCCGGATGACCGCGTGGCGATTGTGGCCCGGCGCGGGCTGGACACTTTGGTCGGGCTGTTGGCGATCCTCAAGTCCGGCGCCTGCTATGTGCCTGTGGACCCGGCCCATCCCGCCGAGCGCCTGAACTATTTGCTGCACGACAGCGCCCCCGTGGCGGTGCTGACCCAACAGAATTTACTGCATCGCCTGCCGGCCTTGGATGTTCCGGTGCTTCGCCTGGGCGGCCCGGCCGTGTACCTCGCCAACAGCCCGCGCGTCGCGGTCACGCCGTCCAATCTTGCCTATGTGATCTACACCTCCGGCTCCACCGGGCTGCCCAAGGGCGTGATGGTCGAGCACCACAGCGTGTTGAACCTGGTGGACTGGCACTGCCAGGCGTTCAACCTGCACGCGGGCAGCCACACCGCCAGCCTGGCCGGGTTTGGTTTTGATGCGATGGCCTGGGAAGTCTGGCCGGCGTTGTGTGTAGGCGCGACGCTGCACTTGCCGCCGGCACAGGATGACGCGCTGGACCTTGATGCACTGCTGAGCTGGTGGCGCGCGCAGCCGTTGGAGGTGTGCTTCCTGCCGACACCGGTGGCCGTTGTGTGTAGGCGCGACGCTGCACTTGCCGCCGGCACAGGATGACGCGCTGGACCTTGATGCACTGCTGAGCTGGTGGCGCGCGCAGCCGTTGGAGGTGTGCTTCCTGCCGACACCGGTGGCCGAGTACGCGTTCAGCCAGCGCCTGGATCACCCGACCCTGCGCACCTTGCTGATCGGCGGCGACCGCCTGCGCGCCTTCCCTCGGGCGCAGACCTTCGAGGTGATCAACAACTACGGCCCCACCGAAGCCACGGTGGTCGCCACTTCCGGGCGTGTCGAGGCGGGCCGGCCGCTGCATATCGGCGCGCCTGTGGCCAATGCCAAGGTCTACTTGCTGGATGAGCACCAACGGCCGGTACCCATCGGCGTGTCGGGGGAGTTGTACGTCGGTGGCAAGGGTGTGGCGCGAGGTTACCTGAATCGGCCTGAACTGAGTGCCGAGCGTTTCCTTGAAGATCCCTTTAATGATGGCCGCATGTACCGCACCGGCGATCTGGCGCGGTGGCTGCCGGACGGCAACCTTGACTACCTGGGCCGCAATGACGACCAAGTGAAAATCCGTGGCGTGCGGATCGAGTTGGGCGAAATCGAAGCCGCGTTGGCCACCCATCCGGCGCTCAAGGAAGCCGTGGTGCAGTGTCGCGAAGGGCAATTGCTGGCCTGGTTTATCGAGCAGCACAGCGTTGATATCGAAGCGCTGCGCGCCCATCTGCAAGCCTCGTTGCCGGACTACATGCTGCCTGTCGCCTATGTGAGGCTAGACGTGTTGCCCCTCACCGCCAACGGCAAACTCGACCGCAAGGCTTTGCCTGCACCCACGCAAGCCGCGTTCGTCACGCGCCTATTTGAAGCGCCGCACGAGGGCGCGGAAACCACCCTGGCGCAGATCTGGACCGAGCTGCTGCAGGTTCAGCAGGTGGGGCGCCACGACCATTTCTTCGAACTGGGCGGGCACTCGCTGCTGGCCGTGCAACTGGTGCAGCGCATGCGTGATGCCGGGTTGCGCGCCGACGTGCCGGTATTGTTCGGCCAGCCGACCCTCGCGGCGCTGGCAGCAGCCAGTGTCGGCCGCGAAGAGCAGGTGTCAGCCAATCGAATTCCGCTGGGTTGCACTCACATCACGGCAGATAAGCTCGCGCTGGCCGAGCTGGATCAGGCCAGCCTTGATCGCATCGTCGCGGGCATTCCAGGAGGGGCCGCCAATGTGCAGGAAATCTACCCGCTGGCGCCGTTGCAGGAAGGCTTGCTGTATCACCACCTCACCGACGAACGCGATCCGTACCAGCAACACGCGATGTTCAGCTTTGCCAGCCGCGAGCAGTTGGATGCGTTTGCCCAAGCCTTGCAACAGGTGATCAACCGTCACGACATCCTGCGCACCAGCCTGGTGTGGGATGCCCTTGAGCAGCCGATGCAAGTGGTATGGCGCGAAGCGCAGTTGCGGGTTGACCCCCTGCGCGCCCAGCCTGCACCGCTGGATTTGCGCCAGGCGCCCTTGATGGCCCTGGACTACGCCGAAGAACCGCACAACCAGCGTTGGATTGCTAAGTTACGCTTCCATCACCTGGTCAACGACGCCACCTCGACCACCGTGCTGGTGGATGAAATCCGCGCCCACCTGCTCGGCCAGCAGGCGCAACTGCCGGCGCCGGTGCCGTATCGCAACGTGGTCGCGCAGACCCGTTCACCGGCGCGTCAGGCTGCGCACGAGGCGTTCTTCCGCGAGCGCCTGGCCGATATTGACGAGCCGACTCTGGCGTTCGGCTTGCAGGACCGCCAGGTGGATCGGGCTGAAATTGAAGCGTTCGAACAGCCGCTCAGCGAGTCCCTCAACCAACGCTTGCGGGCGCAGGCGCGAGCCTTGGGTGTGAGTGCGGCCAGCCTGTTTCACCTGGCCTGGGCGCACGTGCTCAGCCGCGTCGCGGGCCGCGATGACGTGGTGTTCGGCACCGTACTGCTGGGTCGTTTGCAGGCGGGCGAGGGCGCCGACCGCGCGTTGGGCATGTTCATCAACACCTTGCCGTTGCGCGTGCGCCTGGCCGGGCAAACCGTGCTCGATGCACTCCACGACACCCACGTGCAGCTCAGCGCCTTGCTCGCCCATGAACAGGCCTCGCTCGCGTTGGCTCAGCGTTGCAGCAGCGCGTCGCCGCTGTTCAACAGCCTGCTCAACTACCGCCACACCTCTGCCGACACAGACTTGAACCTGGTGCCGGGCATTGCCTTGCTCAGCAGCGAAGACATCCTCAGTTACCCGCTGATGCTCACCGTTGACGACATTGCCAGCGGCTTTCGCCTCAAGGCCAAGGCGCCGCGCAAGGTCGGCGCAGAGCGCCTGCTGGGCTACCTCGACACGGCCTTGCACGGCCTGGCGCATGCACTTGAACGCGCACCCAGCACGCCATTGCGCGCCGTGCAGGTGCTGCCTGCCAGCGAACTGCACAGGCTATTGGTGGACTTCAACGCCACCGACACTGACTATCCCGAGACCCTCACGCTACCGGCGTTGTTCGAAGCCCGCGCGCGGCACATCCCGCATGCCATCGCGGTGCAGGCTGGCGAGCAACAACTGACTTACCGCGAGCTGAACGAACGCGCGAATCAGCTCGCCTTCCACCTGCGTGAGCGCGGGGTGCAGCCGGATTCGCGGGTGGCGCTGTGCGTCGAGCGCGGGTTGGATCTGGTCGTCGGTTTGCTGGGGATTCTCAAGGCGGGCGGCGCCTATGTGCCGCTCGACCCAGGCTACCCACGCGAGCGCCTGGCCTACATGCTCAACGACAGCCAACCGGTGGCGCTGCTGGTGCACGCCGCCACCCGCGAGCTGCCAGGCGAGGTGTTTATCCCGGTGATCGATTTTGACCACAACGGCTGGAGCCAGGCGCCCATCTGTAATCCTTCGGTGCCCGGCTTGACCGTCGCCAACCTGGCCTACGTGATGTACACCTCGGGCTCCACCGGCACGCCAAAAGGCGTGATGATCGAACACCGCGGCCTTGGCAACCTGATGCGCTGGGGCTCCCAGCTGTGCCCAAATGCCGAAGGCGGCGCCTTGTTGCAGCGTGCGCCGTTCAGCTTCGACGGCTCGGTGTGGGAACTGTTCTGGCCGCTCGCCAACGGTATGCGCCTGGTGCTTGCACGGCCCGATGGGCATCGTGAACCGGCTTACCTGGCGCAGGTGATTCGCGAGCAGCAGGTCACGGTAATCAAGTTCGTGCCGGCGATGTTGCAGCAGTTCCTCGAGCTGGAAGAGTCGGCCTTGTGCACCAGCCTCACCGACGTGCTGTGCGGCGGCGGCGAACTGACCCAAGCCCTGGCCCGTGGCGTGCAGGCGCGCTTGCCCAAGGTGCGTTTGCACAACGTCTATGGCCCTACCGAAGCCACGGTGGACAGCAGTGCCTGGACCTTGGAACCCGGCGAGCCTGTGCCTGCCCTGCAACTGCCGATTGGCCGGGCGATTAACAACACGCGTCTGTATGTGTTGGACGACCACGACGCGCCAGTGCCGATGGGCGTCAGCGGCCAATTGCACATCGGCGGCGTTGGCGTGGCCCGGGGTTATTTGGGCTTGGAGCAGATGACCGCCGAGCGCTTTATCGACAGCCCGTTTGTGGCCGGTGACCGGCTGTACCGCACCGGCGACTTGGTGCGTTACCTGTCGGACGGCAACCTGGAGTTCTTGGGGCGCAATGACTTCCAGGTCAAGCTGCGCGGCGTGCGGCTGGAGCTGGGTGAAATCGAGTCACGCCTGGCGGCGCACCCGGCATTGCGTGAAGTGGCGGTGCTGATTCGTGATGAGCGTTTGGTGGCGTACTTCACCCTGCGTGGGCAAGCGCCGGGCCTGGATGCCTTGCGAGCCTATGTGCTGGAGCAATTGCCGGAATATATGGTGCCGGCGGCCTTTGTGCAGCTTGATGTGTTGCCGCTCAACCCAGCGGGCAAACTCGATCGTAAGGCACTGCCCGAACCTGGGTTTGATGCAGTGGTCAGCCGGGCTTATGAAGCGCCCGTGGGCGAATTGGAAACCTTGATGTCAGGCATTTGGGCGGATGTGTTGAAGCTGGAGCGGGTAGGGCGGCATGACCACTTCTTCGAGCTGGGTGGGCATTCCTTGCTGGCGGTGAATCTGGTGGCGCGGATGCGTAAGGCTGGGTTGGAAGTGGATGCGCGGACTTTGTTCAGCCAGCCGACACTGGCGCAGCTCGCGGCTTGCACTGCGACACAGGTGCAACAGGTGGAAGTGCCTCAAACCGCCATCCCTCAACTCAACCGACGCCGCCGAATTTGAGTACTGGGCATGGCCAATGTGGGAGCTGGCTTGCGTGCGATGCAGGCACCTCGGTGTATCAGTGACACACCGTTGATGCCATCGCAGGCAAGCCAGCTCCCACATTTTTTTACAGTGTTTAGGTAGCAGCTCACCACAATTTCGAAGATTCAAGTCTTCTTTCTGCAATTAAAAGAGACACAGCTTACTGGCCCTTTACAAACCATGACCAAATGCCACTAACCCCAAGGTACACACTGATGAATCAGCCGAGGGTATGGAGCATTCGCAGGCGTAAAATCCAGTCGTACATTCAGTGGAACCACCTTCAGTGTCCTGACCACCGCACAGACAGCTATCACCGATAGCTCGGCGTACCCGTCTGGACGCCGCAAGATGTTGATCAAGAAGGTGCATATGACCCTGTCCGTTAGTAATTCTCAGCCTCAAGGCTTTTATCATCACGCGCATAAAACCAGCCACCCCAATGCGCAAACCCCAACGTTAACCTTCGATACAAACCCCGTTCGTACGGTGTCTACACTCTCGCCAAAGCCCCCGGCAGTGCTAGGTGAACTCAACGTGTCTAACCTGCCTTCGCGCGAGGAAGCCAGGCCCGCGGATGATCATCGCTCAGCAATGGAGGTCTACTACGACAACCCAATTTTGAGCCGGGGAATACTCTCGGCGAGTTGGGATAGAAGTGCGCAAGGTCAGGCGCGCAGGGCTACATTGATTGATGATCTGAAGGGGCAGGTGGGTGACTTCAGCTCCGACAATACTGACCCCCAATCTCGTGCTGACGCCATGTTTCGCCTGGCACGTGTGGTTAATTACATTGATAACGATGCAGGCGTAGAAAGGGTCGGAAGCGCGCGTATTGGAGATGGTTTTTTGGACACTGTCGGCTCCCATCGTTCTTCCTCCGAAGCGGGCCGCCTGATGGCGTTCGGTAGGCGTGGTTATGACGCGCTGGAGAGTTTTTCCATCGGCCGAGCGATTGATGACAAGCGCACGGTGGAAGAAATTACAGCGGGCCCTTTGTTCAAGGGGCTTTACGCGGCCCTGAATGATGAAGAACTGGACGCCTTCAAGTCGCGAGTAGGCGGGGATTGGGAGCGCGCCTCTCTCCCTCCTTCCGTCAGAGCTGATCTTGCTGCTACTGCAGAGCGAGTGCTGCAAGTTATCGACAGAAAAGGTGGCGAAGAATCTACCCCCGATAACGGCAAGATAGATGGTCTGTCAATTTGGGTTCCCCTTATTTCTGAAGCGTTTCTATCGAGCGTCCATTACACGCGCCCGGGCTCTGAAGCGGCCCGGGTGGGACAGTTCGCCAATAAAGGTTTTTCCGCTTTACACCAAAAGTAATAGCGCTCTGCGGGTGGAGGCTTTGATAGTCACCGACGCGTACCAACCCCACGCCGGCCCACAGGTTGGCTGACACTGCCAGCTGCCGCGTGCAGAAATTCGGCGGTGCGTGCGTAGTGGGCGTCGTGTTCGCGAAGGTCGCCCTGGGCGCGTACGGCCACCCACTGAGGCTGGAAAAACTGCAGGCGGTGCTGGCGGCGTTCCACACACTGATGAATGCCCGTGGCCTTCTGATGGGGCCTGTCAGCGTGGCACAGGAATGAATGCCACGCTGCCGCCTGAACGTTTCTGAAACAGCCGCTCGCCATTGTCCGGCTGCGTGGTAATCACCTTGTGATCCGCGCCCAGGTAGGCCAACGGCGTCGGGTCGTCCTTGGAGTACTGCGCGACGATGATGGTGTGCTGCGGGTCAAACCCCTGGCCGCTGGTTTTTACCAGCCAGGCCATGAGTGCGGCGCTGTCGCCCTGGCGCGGGAAGTCTTGGTTCTCGCTCACGTAATAGAACGGTTTGCCGCCATTTTGCAGGTACATCGGCAACTTGTTATCGACCTCCACCAGCACCATCTGCCATTGATTCCACGGCGCGCTTTTCACCGCCTCGGCTTGCACATCCTCGGCAAAGCGGGTTACGCCGCCATTGCCGGTGGTCCAGGGGTAGAGCACGCCCAGCACCAACAGCAACAACCCGGCGGTGATGCCAAAACCCTTTTGCCAGCGCGGCCAACTGGCCGGTTTTTTCTGCAGGCGTTCACTCAGCCACCAGGCGCCCAACAATTGGGCAAACGGTACCAGCGGCAGCACGTAGTAACTGCGGCGGCTGCCGCTGGCGGTAAAGAACACAAACAGCAGGCCCAGGCCCCATACCAGCCAGCGCACGTTGGGTGGCGTTTGGCGCCAGTGACGCAGCGCCAGCCACACGCCGAGCAGCCAGCACGGCGCCCAGGGCAGGGTGTAGGCGGGCAGGTAGATCAGGTAGGTGTAGATCGGCCCCATATGGTCGAACGGGTCGAAAAAACGCACCACGTTTTCCTTGAACACCAGGTCAAGGCCGCTCTCGCCGTAGGTCGGCGCCCCATACACATGTGACAGCACGAAGGGAATCGCATAGAACGCCGCGGCAATCAGCATCGCCAGCAGCAGGCGCAGGTTGAGGTGGCGTTTGTAGCGGTGTTCGCTGAGCAGGTGCGGCAACAGCACCAGGCCCGGCAGCACAAAGCCGATCAAGCCTTTGAACAGCGACGTCGCCGCCAGCAGCAGAAAAAACACCGTGTAGCGCCCCAGCCGGGTGTCATCCGGCCCGCGCCAATACCACCACACCGACGCCAGCACGCCACACACAGTCAGTACATCGGCGGTGGCGACCCGCGCCCAGAACAGAAAGTAGAAGGTGGTGGCCAGCATCCAGCCGGCGATCAGCCCGGTGCCTTTACGAAACAGGCGTTCGCCGATCAGGTACACCAGCCAGACGCTCAACCACGCCGCGATCACCGACGACAGGCGCAGCGACCATGGGCCAAGCCCGCCCATCAGGTTGGCAGAGGCGGTGATCAGCCAGTAGGACGGCAGCGGCTTGTCGTAGTACGGCGCGCCTTTGAGATAAGGGTCGAAGTAGTCGCCACTCTGCAACATCTGCAATGCGATGTTGGCCCACCGAGTTTCCGGCCCCCACAGGTCGCGACTGCCCAGCCCCAGCAGCAGAAGCAGCGCCGAGACGCCCAGCAGCAGCACCAGGGCGCCGCGTTCGGTTTTCCAGAAACTCATGGGCTTACTCGCCGTGGGCGTAACGTTAAGGAATTTTCGGGTAGATGATCAGTAGCATGGCGCCTTTGCGATAGCGCTTGCCTCCCGGCGGCAATTGCCCTTCTTCGCGATGCTCGCTGGTGCTTCTGACGCGCATCAGCACCCCGACCGAACCTTGCTGTCGCGCATCGGCGAGCCAGGTCTGAATGCTGTCCAGATCGACTTTGCGGTGCACCGAATCCGCATATTTGAGGCCGTAGCTCAGTTCGCCCCGGGTGTCATAAAAAGCCACTTCAGGCCGCCGCAGTCGCCAGGACAATGCGGACGCCGAGCCCAGTTCATTGCTGATAAGAGCATGGGTTTGTTGCAGTTCATCCAGATGCTGGAGGACGAACTGATCGGGCATTGCGGTATCCGTGACTTCTTCCGGCATGCCAGCCGGCAGCAGGGCGACCAGCAAGCCGATGCCCAGTGCGGGCATGGCCCACAGCGTCAGCGGGCGGAAGGCTTGCAGCACGTTGGCCAGTATCCAACCCAGCAGCACGATAAAGGTCAGGGACAGGCTGTACATCTCAGCGTGGCTGTTGCTGTACAGCGGGTCATCGATTTGCAGGTAAATCAGTGCCGCCATCGCAGCCACGCCGATGGCGAGGTTGAGCAGGCCGTTGACCCGCAGGGCGCGGATTTTGCCGCGGTTGATCAGGTCGGTCACGGCATGGCCCATCAGCAACGCCAGCGGCAGCAGGCACGGCATGATGTAGGTGGGCAGCTTGCCGTTGCTCAGGCTGAAAAAAACCAGGGGCAGCAGCAACCACAAGCCGAGGAAAATAATCGCCGGCTGGCCTTTGTCTTTCCAGGCCTTGAGTGCTGTGCTTGGCAACAACGCCGCCCACGGCAGGCACGCCACGACCATGATCGGCAGGAAGAACCACCAGGCCCGCGCATGCTGTGCTTTGTCGGAGGAAAAGCGGCGGATGTGCTCGTGCCAGAAAAAGAAGCGCCAGTAGTCCGGTTCCTGCAGATGAATCGCCCACACCCACGGCAGGCACAGCAGCAGCGCGACCCCAATGGCGATCGGGCCGTAGCGCAGCAATTCACCCAAGCGTCGCTGCCAAAGCATGTACGGCACGGCAATCAGCACGGGCAACAGCCAGGCCAGAAAGCCCTTGGTCATAAAACCCATGGCGCAGGCCACGCCCAGCACTGCCCAGGCGCCCATCCGGCCACGCGAGGTGCGGTTGTCCAGCGCAAACCACAGCGCAACCAGGCTGAGGTTGACCCATAAGGTGAATTGCGGGTCGAGGTTGGAGTAACCCGCTTGCCCGGCCACCAGCCCAAAGCTCATGTAGAGCAGGGCGCAGGCGAAGCTCTTGCGTGGGTCGTTCCACAGGCGGCGTGCGATGAGGTAAGCCAGTATCACGCTCAGGCCGGTGGTCAACGCCGAGGCGATGCGCACGCCGAACAGGTTTTCGCCAAACACTGCCTGGCCAAGGGCGATCAGCCAATAGCCGGCAGCGGGTTTTTCGAAATAGCGCACACCCATGAAGTGCGGTGCGATCCAGTTGCCGCTCAGGAGCATTTCCTGGCTGATCTGGGCGTAGCGGGTTTCATCCGGGGTCCATAAACCGTGCAGGCCCATGGGCAATAGATAAAACACGGCGAAGGCCAGTAACAATAGCGGTAAGGGTTTTAGGCGGGTCATGAAAACGTCGCTCCTTGACGTTTAAAGGTGAAGTAAGGGGGCAGGTTAGTAAGAGTAGAAAGGATCACAAAGTTCACTAAGTCGATGAAAGTATTCATGACGTCCAGAAGTAACAGGTGCAACTAAACTTGCCAGAGCAGGCCTGTCGTATTCCTGAACATGGGACGTGATATATGTAAAAAAGTGTTAGAGCTTTTTCAGTACGGCGGCCCAGGCTTGGCTGTTCATGATGCCCAGTGTCTCGAACTTGCCGTTGGCTTCTACGCGTATGAACAGGGCGCTGCCGTACTGAGGGAACGCCGCGCGGGGGAAGCCCAGCGTTGTTTCGAAATCGGCGATACAGCCACTGTGGGTGACAAAAACCAGGTTGCGTGCGGGCTGTTTGTGGCTGAGCAGTTCTTCACCCATGTCCTTGCCGCAGATAGCTTTTTCGCTGGTAGTCAGATCGGCTGCTTTGCCGAACATAAACTGCGAGGTCTGAACGGTGCGCAGGGCGGGGCTGGCAAGCACATCGCTGTAGCCCATGCCCAGCTTCGTAAAGGCCTTGCCCAGCTCTTGGGCGCGTTGAGTGCCTAAGACTGTCAGGCCTTCAGGTGAACCGAAGCAGGGGTTTGTCGAGCGGTCGCATCGCTCTTCGTGGCGCACCAGCACAATCAGGTCGCCGTCGCGCCAGGCGGGCAGCACTTGTGAGGTCAGCAAGCGATTGCCGACGCCCAGGTCACGCGGCGATGACGGCCACATCAGGAAAGCGGTGAGCAGCAGGGCAATGACGGCGAGACCCGCCCACCACTTTTGCATTTTTTTGAAATAGCCCCGGCGTGAGCGCGGTTTGGTCAGAGTAAGGTCAACCACATCATTCACCATGGGCACTGTCAGCAGTGTTTTTTATTAAGTAGGCGCAACGCATTGACGAATTCCCATAAGGGAATGGGAGGCTGTCACAGGGCTGCTGTCTTTTTGCTGAACATCTGGCGGTTAAAAGTTGCCGTGGCTGGCAACTAATAAGTTGCCGAGTATCGGCGCGTGGCGGGCAATTTAGAGGGGCGAGGGTGGGCAAGCAGTGAAATCCATGTGAAAAATTTGCGTAGGGCCGACGGTCAGCCGTTATGCTCGTTCGGAGTCCTTCGAACGAGCGTTCTTATGTTGCAGGTGCAAGGTGTCCTAAAAAGCTACGCCACCCCGCAGGGCCCGCTTGCAGTGCTGGCGGGCGTTGACTTGTTCCTGGGCGAGCGTAGCAGCCTTGCGCTGATGGGCGAGTCCGGCAGCGGAAAAAGCACATTGCTGCATCTGGTGGCCGGGCTTGATCAGGTGGATGGCGGCAGCATTCAGGTGGGCGAGCAGCGCCTGGACCAACTCAGCGAAGCGCAGCTGGCCCACTGGCGGCGGACTGAAATCGGCCTGGTGTTCCAACAGTTCAACCTGATCGGCAGTTTGCGCGTGGACGACAACCTGGCATTCCAGGCGCGGTTGGCGGGGCGCTTTGATCCGCAGTGGCAGGCGCAGTTGGTGGAGCGCCTGGGGTTGGGCGATTTGCTCAGGCGCTATCCCGAGCAACTGTCCGGCGGCCAACAGCAACGGGTTGCGGTGGGGCGTGCGTTGGCGTCGCGCCCTGGCTTGCTGCTGGCCGATGAGCCGACCGGCAATCTCGACGAAGCCACCAGCGATGAAGTGCTGCAACTGTTGCTCGACCTGTTGCGCGACAGCCCCACCAGCCTGTTGATGGTCACGCACAGCCCGCGCATCGCCGCGCGCCTGGACCAGCAAGTGGTGTTGCACCGCGGTCGTGTCGTGCCTGCGGACGCGCGCTGAGATGGCGGTGTTTTATTGGGCGTTGCGTGCGCTGATCAGCCATTGGCGGCGCCACCCGGTGCAGTTTTTCAGCGTGCTGACCGGCCTGTGGCTGGCGACCGCGCTGTTGACCGGTGTGCAGGCCCTTAACAGCCAGGCGCGGGACAGTTATGCACGCGCCAGCCAACTGATCGGCGGTGAGCCGCAAGCCAGCCTGAGTGCGCCAGACGGCGCCAGCTTCCCCCAAGCACTGTTTGCCGAGCTGCGCCGCGCTGGTTGGCCGGTGTCGCCGGTGGTGCAGGGCCGGTTGCTGCTCAAGGGGCATGAAGTACAACGCCTGCAGCTGATGGGCATCGACCCGCTGTCGTTGCCCGGCGGCGGCGCGGTGGCGGGGCAGCGCCTGAGCCAGGCGCAAATGCTGGCTTTTTTCAACCCGCCGGGGCGTACCTGGATCGCACCGCAAACCTTGTTGGCCCTGGGGTTGCACGAAGGTGAGCAACCGCTGACCGCGAGCGGGCAGGCCTTGCCGCCGTTGCAGGCTCAACCGGACATGGCGCCGGGCCTGTTGCTGACCGATATCGGCTTCGCCCAGCCGCTGCTGGAAATGCCCGGCCAACTGTCGCGCCTGCTGCTGGACAAGGCCTTTGCCGCCCGCCATCCCACACCGCCTGCCGCGCTGCAACTCAAGCAGGGCGAGGACAACAACCTTGCGCGCCTCACCGAAAGCTTTCACCTGAACCTCGACGCCCTGGGCTTTTTGTCGTTTGTGGTGGGCTTGTTTATTGTGCACGCCGCCATCGGCCTGGCACTGGAGCAACGCCGTGGATTGCTGCGCACCTTGCGTGCCTGCGGGGTCAGTGCGCGCATGCTGATCCTGAGCCTGGGCGTCGAACTCGGCGTGTTGTCGTTGCTCGGTGGCGTGCTCGGCGTCGCCAGCGGTTACCTGCTGGCCAGCCTGTTGCTGCCGGATGTGGCCGCCAGTTTACGCGGCCTGTACGGCGCCGAGGTGCCGGGCCAATTGAGCCTCAGCCCATGGTGGTGGATGGCCGGCTTGGGCCTGAGCCTGCTCGGCGCATTGCTCGCAGGTGGCAGCAGCCTGTGGCGGGCGGCGCGTTTGCCGCTGCTGGCGCTGGCCAATGCCCAAGCCTGGCATGACGCGCACGGGCGCTGGCTGCGGCGCCAGGGTTGGGTGGCGGCGACCGCGCTGGTGATCGCGCTGCTGGCGCTGTGGCTGGGCGACAGCCTGGCTGCCGGGTTTGTGTTGATGGCGGCTTTGCTGTTGGGGGCAGCGCTCGGTTTGCCGGTGGTGCTCAACGGCCTGCTGACGGCGGTGCTCGGGCGTAGCCGTTCAGTGCTCGGTCAGTGGTTTTTGGCCGACTGCCGCCAGCAGTTGCCGGCCTTGAGCCTGGCGCTGATGGCGTTGCTGCTGGCCTTGGCGGCGAACATCGGTGCAGGTTCGATGACCTCGGGCTTTCGCCAGACCTTCAATAACTGGTTGGAGCAACGTCTCACGGCCGAGCTGTACCTCAACCCGCAAACCCCGGCCCAGGCCGAGCAGCTCAGCACCTGGTTGGCGCAGCAACCGCTCGTGCAAGCGGTGCTGCCCACCTGGCAGGTCGCGGTGCAGTTGCAGGGCTGGCCGGCGGACGTGTTCGGCGTGGTCGACGACCCCACTTATCGTCAGCACTGGCCGTTATTGGAGCGCGTGAGCGAGCCTTGGGACCAGTTGCTGCAAGGCGACACGGTGATGCTCAGCGAACAACTGGCGCGGCGCTTGAAGGTGCGACTCGGCGATGCGGTCGTTATTCCCACGCCTGAGGGCGTTTGGTCCCCCAAGGTGGTGGGGGTTTACGCCGACTACGGCAACCCCAAAGGCCATCTGCTGGTCAATGCCAAGCACCTGCTGGCGCACTGGCCGGGGCTGACACCGGCCCGCTTCAACCTGCGGGTGCTGCCGCAGAATGTGCCGCCGCTGGTGCGCGAGGTGCAACGTGCGTTTGCATTGGAAGACAGCCGCATCGTCGATCAACAGCAACTCAAAGGCTGGTCGAGCCAGGTGTTCGAACGCACCTTTGCCGCAACGGCTGCGTTGAACAGCCTCACCCTCGGCGTCGCCGGGGTGGCGTTGTTTATCAGCTTGCTGACCCAGAGCCAAAGCCGCCTGGGCCAACTCGCGCCGCTGTGGGCGCTGGGTGTGACGCGTCGGCAATTGATGGTGCTCAACCTCGGCCAGACCTGGCTGCTGGCGGTGCTGACCTTGGTGTTGGCGTTGCCGTTGGGCCTGCTGCTGGCGTGGTGCCTGGACGCGGTGATCAACGTGCAGGCATTCGGCTGGCGCCTGCCGTTGCAGGTATTCCCGTGGCAGCTTGCGCAATTGTTGGGTCTGGCGCTGCTGGCCACCTTGCTGGCCTCGGCCTGGCCGCTGTGGCAGTTGTACCGCAGCCGCCCGGCGGATTTGCTGAGGACGTTTGCCAATGAAGATTAAAGCGCTGCTGTGGGCTGCTGTGTTGCTGCTGACGGCCTGTGACAAGGCGCCAGCGCCGCCAGAAAGCTTCGCAGGCCTGGGCAACGATGCCGCGGACTTTGCCCAGGTGGTGCCCGGTAAAGTGTTCAGCTTTCCTGAGGATCACGGCCCCCATGATGGCTTTCGCATCGAGTGGTGGTACGTCACCGCCAACCTCAAGGACGCCCAAGGCAATGTGTTCGGCGTGCAATGGACGCTGTTTCGCAACGCGCTGAAGGCGGGGCCGACGCAGCCCGGCTGGCACGACTCCACCATCTGGCTTGGCCACGCCGCCGTGACGTCCGCCACCCAGCACTACGCCGCCGAACGCTTCGCCCGTGGCGGCATCGGGCAAGCGGGGGCCCAGGCCGTGCCATTCAATGCCTGGATCGACGACTGGAATTTCGTCACCCGCCCCGGCGCCGTGAGCGCCTTGGCGGATATGCAACTCACTGCCTGCGGCCCGCAGTTCGCCTACGACTTGCACCTGACCTCCAGCCGCCCGTTGGTGCTGCAAGGCGATAACGGCTACAGCCGCAAGTCCGATCAGGGGCAAGCGTCCTACTACTACAGCCAGCCATTTTTTACCGCGGCCGGCAGCGTCAGCCTCGACGGCAAGACCTACCAGGTCAGTGGCCCCGCCTGGCTCGACCGCGAATGGAGCAGCCAACCTCTGGCGGCCAGCCAAACTGGCTGGGACTGGTTTTCCCTGCACCTGGACCGTGGCGAGCAGTTGATGCTGTTTCGGGTGCGGCAAAAAGACGGCGCGGGTTACCTGACCGGCACCTGGATCGACCCGCAGGGCCACACCCAGACCCTGCGCAATGAAGATATTCAGCTCACACCCTTGTCCACCACCGCCATCGACGGGCGTCCTGTTCCTACGCGCTGGTCGCTGAAAATCCCAAGCAAACACCTGGATATCACCCCCCAGGCCGTCAACCCGAAGGCGTGGATGAACCTGAGCATCCCGTACTGGGAAGGGCCCGTGCAGTTTGAAGGTGGCGTGGGCTATCTGGAGATGACGGGGTATTAAACGCGCCTTTTTGTAGGCGCTGTTTCTCTGCCAGGCGGGCAGCAACTCTGGGGACGAAACCGGCGACGCGTCAGGTTTAGTCGCATGGGACTAATGATTGATAGTGGCTTTAGAAGACGTTCGTTTTTCTGCACCTATTTTTCCAGGCGGCTATTTTTTCAAAAAAAGCACTGTTCAGTTATCCAGTAGTGTCCTACATTTCACCCTAGGTGACCGGATGTCACCTGAGCTTCAATTTTTTAACTATGGATGGATAAAAAATGAAATCGAAAAAAGCCTTTATGCTGGGCGCGGCCATGGCGGCCTCCTGCTTCGTTTCGGCCTTCGCCCTGGCCGAACCAAGCCTCCCGAAACTCAGCGCAGAAACGCTCAAGCAGGCCGTGGGTAACGCGCTGAACCCCGGCGGTACGCTGGAGTCGATCCAGGTTTCGGACGCGCTCAAGCAAAAGCTCAACGCGGCGAAGGCCGGCAAGGCCAAGGCGCCTGCGAGCAAGGCGGCCCCCAGCAACGTGGCGGTCGACACCAAGGTTGGCGAGTTGAAGAAACCCGACCAGGCGCAAATGAAAGACGCTGCGATTGCTGCATTCACGCCGCTGTTTCCAACCCTGGATATCAACACGCTGTACACCCTTACCGGGGTGGAGACCGGTGCGCAAATCGCCTACCACTTCAACCTGCCGAAAAACGCGCGGATCCAGGTACAGTTGCTGAACCAGAGCGCCGGTACCGACATGTCATTGACCCTGTTCCACGATGATGGCCAGGGTAACCTGACGCCATTGGGCACCTCCGATAACGCTGGCAATGCCGATGAATACCTCAACGGTGTGCTGGCGGCCGGTGACTATTACTGGTTCATGGTGGCCAATACCGCGAGCAACTCGCAGTTCAGTTTCGGCGTGGCGGTGGATAGCAATATCGATGCTTATGAACCCAACGACACCCCGCAAACCGCATTTGCGCTGCCGGATGGGTTGAACCAGGTGTCGGGCAACCTCGATAGCGTCAACGATGTCGATTACTTCGACTTCACCTCGTTGCGCGGCCAAGGCGTGGGTATGTTCCTCGGCGATGACGGCGCGGGCACACGCAACCAGTGGATTTTCGAGCGCTTTGATGGCAATAACTGGGTGGAAGTCCCGCAAGGTTCCACCTCGACTTACCCGAACTTGACCCCGGGCTACACCGTCAAGGTGCGTGTGCGGGCCAACCCGGCGGTAGCACTGAACCCGCAGGCGCAATATAAGTTGAGCCTGGGTTCGGCGCCACGCCTGGACCAGTACGACGTAAACGGCGACAACGTGGTGCGCATCCCCAGCTCGATCTACCAACTGGCCACCCAGGCGGCGCGCAGCCTGAGCTGGAGCACCCGATGGTCTGACAGTACCGGTGCACCCTTGCGCGGTGTCACCCCGGTACTTCGGGTCGACAAGCGCTTCAGTGGCCCCTACAACTGGGTCAATTACGAGGCCAGGACCGGCATCACTGGTGCAGCTTCGGGCAATGTCGACCTGGGCACTTGCTCCGGCGACTACCACGTGGTCTACCCGGACAGTGGGTCCGGCCAGACGTACAACTGGGATACCTGGTTCAACGAGGGTGGCTGGCGCATCGAGCTCAAGGAGTTTCCGGGTGTGGGCGTGGGCGGCAATATCTCGCAGTACGTCAGCCTGGGTCATATCTGCAGCCAGCGCATCGTGCGCTGATCGATTGACTTGAGTGAGGCAGGGGGCAGTCCATTTGGACTGCCCCTTTTTCGTTGGTGAGCGCCTACTTTGAGTTGTCGCGTGGGGCAGGCTCCCAGTGCAGGGTGCCGAACAGGTAATCCATCAGCGGTAGCACGATATTGAAATTGCGCCCCTGCATCAGCTCGCGCCGATGATGCAGGGCGTGCAGTTGGTGCATCTGGCGAATCCACGGCAGGCGAGCCACGCGGTGTTCGGCGGGCAGGTGTTCGCAGGCGTGGAACACTTCGTAAAGCAGATAGCCCAGGATCATGCACCCGGCAAACAGCCCGGCGACGTTCGGGCTCAGGTGTTTGAGCAGCCACCAGGCGGGGAAGGTGATAGCCAGGCTGTGCAGCACGATCAGCCAGGCGGGGAACAGGATCACGCGCCAGTCCCGGGGGCTGTCGTAGGTCATATGGCCGGGGGTGAAGAAGCTGTGATGGTCGCCGGTGTGGCGCGCGTAAAACAGTTTGGCGAGGGCGTGTTTGTGGTGGCCGAGGTGGCGGTGGACGAGGTAGATACACAGGTTGAAGAACACCAGGGTCAGGGGCACCGTCAGCCACTGGAGTGGGGTGATGTGTTCGGTGGAGGACCAGGCCAGGGTGATGCAGAAAATGCCGTAGCCGAGCACGAAACAGGCGTGGAGCCATGGGTTGTAATGGGGATTCACGTTGGCGCGATAACGGGCGCGGAAGGTCTCGGTAGGGTGGGCCATGGCGGTCAGCTCGGTGTTTTTTGTTAGAGGGTGAGCTTAGTTGGTGGTGGGGAATGTGCGAGTTTTTGCCGGCTACGCGATCAAAGGTGGGAGCTGGCTTGTCGGGTCGCCGCACCGCTGCGATGCAGGTACCTCGGTGTACCAGGCATAGCGAGTGGATGCCATCGCAGGCAAGCCAGCTCCCACATTTGATCAGGGTGGGCCAGGAAGGGTATCCAGCCCCGGGCGACCAATGGGGGCTTGCACAGCCTCCATTTACTTGCTAGTTTCTCGCAAAATGTTATCGATAACATTTGCTCTAAAAATAAAAACAAAACAGAGAACTACGCCATGAAAATGCTCCCGAAGACCCTGTGTTTACTGGCTGTTAGCATCACCCTCGGCTCTACCTCCCCAGCGTTCGCCGACGCCGCCAAACCCATCCGTATCGGCGCCTCCTTCCAGGAAATCAACAACCCCTATTTCGTCACCATGAAAAACGCCCTGGAAGAAGCCAGTGCAACCATCGGTGCAAAACTGATCATCACTGACGCTCGCCACGACGTGTCCAAGCAAGTCAGCGACGTCGAAGACATGCTGCAAAAAGGCATCGACATCCTGCTGATCAACCCCACCGATTCGGTCGGCGTGCAGTCGGCGGTCAAATCCGCCCACGCCGCCGGTGTGGTGGTGGTCGCGGTAGACGCCCAGGCCGACGGCCCGCTGGACTCCTTCGTCGGTTCGAAGAACTTCGACGCCGGCTTCCAGGCCTGTGAATACCTGGCCAAGAATATCGGCGACAAAGGCAACATCGCGATCCTCGACGGCATCGCCGTGGTGCCGATCCTCGAGCGTGTGCGCGGCTGCAAAGAGGCCGTGGCCAAGCACCCGGACATCAAAATCGTGAGCATCCAGAACGGCAAGCAGGAACGTGACCAGGCGCTGACCGTCACCGAAAACATGCTGCAGGCCCAGCCCACGCTCAAAGGCATTTTCAGCGTGAATGACAACGGCTCCCTCGGCGCGCTCTCGGCCATCGAAGCCAGTGGCCTGGACGTGAAACTGGTGAGCGTCGACGGCGCGCCGGAAGCGATCAAGGCGATCCAGAAACCCGGCAGCAAGTTCATCGCCACCTCGGCGCAATACCCGCGCGACCAGATCCGTCTGGCCCTGGGCATCGCCCTGGCCAAGAAGTGGGGCTCGCAAGTGCCCGCCACCATCCCGGTGGACATCACCTTGATCGACCAGGCCAAAGCCAAGGACTTCAGCTGGTAAATCGCCCAGGCCCCACGTGATCCGTGGGGCCTAGGTCATTCCTTCTGAATACGAGGTCGGTGGTATGAGCAGTCTTCTCAAGCTGGAAAATATCTGTAAGCGTTACCCGGGCGTACAGGCCCTCAAGGCCATCAACTTGCAAGTGGAGCGCGGCGAGATTCATGCCTTGCTCGGCGAAAATGGCGCGGGCAAGTCGACCCTGATGAAGATCCTCGGCGGTGTCGAACATCAGGACGAAGGGCAGATCCTGATCGACGGCCAGGCGCAGCAGTTCGCAACCTACCGCGATGCGATTGCCGCCGGTATTGGCATCGTGTTCCAGGAGTTCAGCCTGATTCCCTACCTCACGGCGGTGGAAAATATCTTTCTCGGCCACGAGTTGAGCAATCGCTTCGGCCTGCTGCGCAAGCGCGAGATGGTCGAGGCGGCCGAGGCGTTGTTCAAGCGTTTGGGCGTGAGCATCGACCTGCAATGCGCGGTCAAGCACCTGAGTGTGGCCGAGCAGCAGTTTGTCGAAATTGCCAAGGCCCTGGCCCTGGATGCGCGCCTGCTGGTGCTTGATGAACCGACCGCGACGCTGACGCCCAGCGAAGCCGAGCTGCTGTTCGAGATCATGCGCGAACTCAAGCGCCAAGGCGTGGCGGTGATTTTTATCTCTCATCACCTTGAGGAAATCTTCCAGGTTTGCGACCGCATCAGCGTATTGCGCGACGGCGGCAATGTCGGCGTAACCGATGTGGCTGACAGTGACATCGACCGCCTCGTCGAGATGATGGTCGGCCGTCGCCTGGAAAGCAGTTTTCCGCCCAAACCGACCACAGCGCGTGGCCCGTTGTTACTGGAGGTCAAGGACATCCAACTGGTGCGTAACGGCCCCCACAACAGCTTCCAACTGCACAAAGGCGAGATCCTCGGGTTTGCCGGTTTGGTCGGTTCCGGCCGCACCGAACTGGCACTGGGCATGATGGGCGCGCTGCCCTCAGTCAGCAAAGAGGTGTGGCTGCGTGGCGAAAAAGTCACCCTTGATGACCCGGCCCAAGCCCTGGCCCACGGCATCGGCCTGCTGCCCGAAAGCCGCAAGAGCGAAGGCTTGATCACCGATTTCAGCATTCGCGAAAACATCTCCCTGAACAACCTGCCCAAATACCAGAACGCCTCGGGGCTGATCGACAAGGCCAAGGAGTGCGCCAGCGTCGAAGACCTGATGCGCCAGCTGTCGATCAAAGCGCCCAGCGGCGAGAGCCGAGTGTTCAACCTCAGCGGCGGCAACCAGCAAAAGGTTGTGATTGCGCGCTGGATCAACCACCACTGCGACGTGCTGGTGTTCGACGAACCCACGCGCGGCATCGACGTCGGCGCCAAGGCGCAGATCTACGCCTTGATGCGCAGCCTCACCGAACAGGGTTACGCCATCATCATGATTTCCTCTGAACTGCCCGAAGTCATCGGCATGTGCGACCGCGTCGCCGTGTTCCACAAAGGCGCCATCGTCAAGGTACTCGAAGCGTCTGCCGTCAACCCACAAGAGGTCATGCGCCATGCAACAGGGGGCTCAAGTGAATACGTCCATTAACACCGGCGACACCGGCCGGCTGCGCCTGCACCTGGCGCGGCTGGTGCGCTCGCCGGCCTTCTATCCATTCGTGGGTCTGGTGGTGGTGACCCTGGTAATGATCCTCGCCAGCGACACCTTCCTGACCACCAGCAACCTGTCGAACATTGCTCGCCAGGTGTCGATCAACGCGATTATCGCGGTGGGCATGACCTGCGTGATTCTCACCGGTGGCATCGACTTGTCGGTAGGGCCGGTGATGGCGCTGTCCGGCACCTTGACCGCCGGTTTGATGGTCGCGGGCCTGCCGCCGGGCCTGGCGATTGGCGCCGGGATGCTGATTGGCGTGGCCTTCGGCATCGGCAACGGGCTGTTCGTCGCCTACCTGCACATGCCGCCGATCATCGTCACCCTGGCGACCATGGGCATCGCCCGTGGCCTGGGCCTGATGTACACCGACGGTTACCCGATTTCCGGGTTGCCGGAGTGGTTCGGCTTCTTCGGCCGCCAACGCCTGTTCGGCATCGAAGTGCCGATCCTGATCATGCTCATCACCTACTTCGCCGCCTACGTGCTGCTGCAGCACACGCGCATCGGCCGCTACATCTATGCCATCGGCGGCAATGAAGAAGCGGTGCGTTTGTCGGGCGTGCGCGCGGCGCGCTTCAAGCTGCTGGTGTATGGCATCAGCGGCCTGACGGCGGCGATTGCCGGGTTGGTGCTGACCTCACGCTTGATGAGCGGCCAGCCGAATGCCGGCGTGTCGTTCGAGCTGGATGCGATTGCTGCCGTGGTACTCGGCGGCGCCTCGATTGCCGGCGGGCGCGGGGTCATCGTCGGCACCTTGCTCGGCGCGATGTTGCTCGGCGTATTGAACAACGGCCTGAACATGCTCGGCGTATCGCCCTACGTTCAGAGCGTGATCAAAGGCGCAATCATTTTGCTGGCGATCTTTATCAGCCGTCAGCGCCATAAATAAACTCATCTGACTACAGGACTGCACCCATGGACAAGCACACCGAAATGCAAGCCGTCGTTTGCCACGGCCCCAAAGACTATCGCCTGCAGCGCATCAGCAAACCCCAGGCGCGCCCCAATGAACTGGTGATCCGCATCGCCGCCTGCGGCATCTGCGCCAGTGACTGCAAATGCCACTCGGGCGCGGCGATGTTCTGGGGCGGCGACAACCCGTGGGTCAAAGCGCCCGTAGTGCCGGGCCATGAGTTTTTCGGCTATGTGGTTGAAGTGGGCGAGGGCGCCGAGGAGCACTTTGAAGTCGCCGTCGGCGACAAAGTGATCGCCGAGCAGATCGTGCCGTGCGCCAAGTGCCGCTTCTGCAAGTCGGGCAAATACTGGATGTGCGAAGTGCACAACATCTTCGGCTTCCAGCGTGAAGTGGCCGAAGGCGGCATGGCCCAGTACATGCGCATTCCCAAGACCGCCATCGTGCACAAAATTCCCGAATCGGTGTCGCTGGAAGACTCGGCGCTGGTGGAGCCGATGGCCTGCTCGATCCACACCGTCAACCGCGGTGAAATCCAGCTCGATGACGTGGTGGTGATTGCCGGTGCCGGCACGCTCGGACTGTGCATGGTCCAGGTCGCCGCATTGAAGACGCCGAAAAAACTGGTGGTGATCGACATGGTCGACGAGCGCCTTGAGCTGGCCAAGCAATTCGGCGCCGACGTGGTGATCAACCCATCGCGCGACAACGCCCGCGAGATCATCAACGGCCTCACCGATCATTACGGCTGCGACGTGTACATCGAAACCACCGGCGTGCCGGCCGGTGTGACCCAAGGCCTGGACCTGATCCGCAAGCTCGGGCGCTTTGTCGAGTTCAGCGTGTTCGGCGCCGAAACCAGCGTCGACTGGTCGATCATCGGTGACCGCAAGGAACTGGACGTGCGTGGCGCGCACCTCGGCCCGTATTGCTACCCGATCGCCATTGACCTGTTCGAACGCGGCCTGGTCACCTCCAAAGGCATCGTCACCCATGACTTCCCGCTGGATAACTTTGCCGAAGCGTTCGAGCTGGCCAACTCGACCAAGTCGATCAAGGTGCTGTTGAAACCGGTGATTTGAAATGAATTATGTGATGGGTGTGGACATAGGAACCCAGAGCACCAAGGCGCTGCTCGTGGATGCTCAAGGCACGATCATCACCCAGCACAGCCAGGGGTATCGCGTGGATACCCCGAAAGTGCGCTGGGCCGAACAATGGCCGCAGGTCTGGCTGGAGGCCGTCGAGGCGTGCGTGGCGCAGTGCATGGCCAAGGCCGGCGTGGCCGCGCAGCAGGTCAAGGCACTGTGCATCAGCAGCCTGTACGGCGGCTCGGGAATTGCCGTGGATGCGCAGATCACGCCGCTGCACCCGTGCCTGATCTGGATGGACCGCCGCGCCGGCGAGCAGGTGGCGTGGGTGCGCGAGCATGTGGACCTGGAGCGTTTGTTCGCGGTCACGGGCAACTCGGTGGACAGCTACTACGGCTTCACCAAGATGCTCTGGCTCAAGCAGCATCAGCCGCAAGTGTGGGCAGAAACACGTTACCTGCTGCCGCCCAACAGCTATATCAACTGGTGCCTGACCGGTGAGCTGGCGGTGGACCACAGCAGCGCCGGCAATATTGGCGGCGTCTACGACGTGGCGCAACGGCGCTGGTCCGAGGAGATGCTGGCGGCACTCGAGATTCCGTTGGCGATGATGCCCGAGCGGCTGGTGTATTCCGGTGAAGTCGTAGGCGGGCTGCTGGAAACCTGGGCTACGCGCCTTGGTTTACAGGCGGGGACGCCGATTCTTGCCGGTGGCGTCGATGCGGCCATGGCAACGTTGGCGGCCGGTGTCACGCAACCGGGCAACCACGTGGCGATGATCGGCACCAGTATGTGCTGGGGCTACCTGAACCAGCAGGTGGACGCGCGTCACGGGTTGGTGAGCATGCCGCATGTCTACAACGGCCACCGGGACCTGTACATCTTTGGCGGCGCGATCACCGCCGGGGCGTCGGTCAGCTGGTTTCGCGAGCAGTTCTGCCAGGCCGAGGAGCAGCAGGCCAAAGCCACCGGGCAGGACAGCCTGGTGTTGCTGGAGCAGAGCGCGATGAAGGTGCCGGCGGGCAGCGAAGGCTTGTTGTTCCTGCCGTACTTGATGGGCGAACGCAGCCCGGTGTGGGATGACCGCGCCAGCGGCAGTTTTGTCGGGCTGAACCTGTACCACAGCCGCATCCACCTGTACCGCGCGGTGCTCGAAGGCGTGAGTTTCGCCCTGCGCCACAACATCGAAGCCGGCACGCAAGGCGCCCACTCGCTGGACCCGCGCCTGATTGTGGTGGGTGGCGCGAGCCATTCGGATTTGTGGATGCAGATTATTGCGGATGTCACCCGCTACCCGGTCTACACCATTGTGCAGGAGGTGGAAGCGGCGCTGGGCGCGGCGTTGCTGGCGGCGCATACGGTGGGGTTGGTGAGTGACGGGGAGATGGAGACGGGCTGGGTGCAGTTGGAACTGCGCGCGCAACCCAAGCGCGAGAATGTCGCGGTCTATGACCAGGCGTTTGCGGCGTATCTAAAGCTGTATCCAGCCCTCAAACCCATCATGCACAGCCTGCAAAACAACTGAAACAACGCGGTCCAAAAATGTGGGAGCAGTCAAGCCAGCTCCCACAGGGGATCTTCATTGCCTATGGAATAGTGACCATGAACGCAGCCTTCAACTTCACCCACCAGCGCATCCTCGTCACCGGCGCGAGCAGTGGCATCGGCCACCAAATCGCCCTGCAACTGATCGCCAGCGGCGCCGAGGTCTTTGCCCTCGGCCGTGACGCCGAGGCCTTGGCCAAACTGGGCTGCAACACGGTCTGTGTGGACATCGCCGACAGCGCCGCGCTCGACAAAGCCCTGCATGACCTGCCGCCACTGCACGGCCTGGTCAACTGCGCCGGCATCTCGCGCTTGGAACCCGCCGCGGCGATCAGCGCTGATGCTTTCGACCCGGTGATGCAGGTCAACGCCCGCGCCGCCGCCCAGGTCGCCAGTCGGGTGGCGGCCAAGATGATCGAAGCGAAAGTCGCCGGCAGCATCGTCAATGTCTCCAGCCAAGCCTCATTGGTCGCGCTGGACGATCACCTCGCCTACTGCGCCTCCAAAGCCGCACTGGACGCGATCACCCGCGTGCAATGCGCCGAATGGGGCCGTTTCGGTATACGCGTCAACAGCGTTAACCCCACCGTCACGCTCACACCCATGGCGACCAGGGCCTGGTCCGACCCGGCCAAGCGCGACCCAGCGCTGGCAGCCATTCCGTTGGGGCGTTTCGCTGAAACCGTGGAAGTCGCACTGCCGGTGCTATTCCTGCTCAGCGACGCCGCGAGCATGATCAGCGGCGTAAGCCTGCCGATTGATGGCGGCTACACCAGCCGCTAGCCGTTTTCCAAAACGCCTGTGATCACCACTTTGTCCCGTGGTTTGTACGGATCTTCCAGGCGATCAAGCAGCAGGCGTACCGCGCTGCTGCCGGCCAAGGAGGCGTCGTGGGCCACGCAGGCGATGGGCACACCGAAGATATCGGCGAAGGGCAGGCGGTCAATGCCGCAGATGGTCAGGCTGTCGTGGGGGATGTTGTGCATGCGCAAGGCGCGCAACGCGCCGAGGGTGATCAACTGGTTGAAGCCCATGATCGCGTCCGGCGCCGTGTGTTTGGCCAGGTAGTCGAGGGTGTGCAGGTACGACGGCATCAGCGTGTAGTCGCCGGCCTGCACTTCAACCTGAATATGCGGATGGTCGGCGAGCACTTCGCGCAGGCCCTTGAGGCGCTCCACAGTGATACGCGAATGCGCGGGCCCGGTCAGCACCAGCAGGCGCTTGAGCTCGGGTGTCTGGCGCAGCAGGTAGTGCGCGGCCTGGATGCCGCTGTGGTAGTTGTCGAGCACCACACGGCTGAACGGGCTGTCGTGAATCGTACGGTCGAGCAGCACCACCGGGGTTTTGCCGTTGCCCAGGCGCTCCAGGTAATCAGGCTGGTAGCTCGGCTCATCGGAGACCGGCGACAAGATGATCCCCGCCACGCGGTAGCCTAGCAGGGTGTCGACGGCTTTGCTTTCCAGTTCTTCGAGCTCGTCGGTGTCCACCAGCATGATGGTGTAGCCGTGCTGTTTGGCCTCGCGGGAAATCGCCTTGATCATTTCGCTGTAGAACGGGTTGTCCACCGACGCCGTGATCACGCCGATGATCAGGCTTTCACTGCGCTTGAGCCCACGGGCAAAGGCGTTCGGCACGTAATCCAGCTCCCGCGCGACTTCGAGAATGCGCGCCAGGGTGGCGGGTTTGACCAGGTCGGGCTTGCTCAGCGCGCGGGACACCGTGATGGTGGTCATGCCGACCCGTTTGGCGATGTCGCTGATGGTGACGGACTTTTTCTTGTTCATCGCTAAGGCTGCAAAAGGAAACATCCGCAGGCTAGCATGCGCGCAGGTGTAGGGTGATTCAAATCAGCGGGTCCCAGCGTTGTGACCAGTCACTTTCGGCTTTGACCACATCGCGCAGCAACGCCAGTGCCTGTTGCAACACCGCCGAATCCCGCGCCCGTGAGTACACCAGGTAAGTCGGGAAACTGAACTCCGGCGCCTTCGGCACGCGCTGCATCACGCCGCTGTCCAGGTAGCTTTGCACCACGCGCGTGCGGAAATAACCGGCGCCGCCGTTTTCCAGGATGTACTGCAAGGCTAGCGGCCCGAGGTTGAAACTCAGCGCGGCGCGGGCCTTGTCGGGTAGGGCGGCGTCATGCTGCTGGCGAAACCCTGGGCCCCAGTCGATGTAGACGTACGGGTCGGGTTTGCTCACCAACTGCACCAGGATCAGTTTCTCTTCCAGCACCTGCTCCACCTGCAACCCTGGCCAGTATTGGGGTTGGAACACTAGGGCGGCGTCGAGCACGCCCAGTTCCAGTTGGCGCAGCAGATATTCGCCTTCGCGTACTTCGGTACGCAAGGCGTGCCCCGGGATATGTTCGCGCAGGGCTTGGGCCCAGCCGAGCATCAGTGGGCTGCACAGGCTGACCTCACCGCCGATATGCAGCACATTGCGGTAGCCGTCGGGCAGCGGTAGGTCACGTTTTGCGGCTTCCCAGGTTTGCAGCAGCTGGTTGGCGTAGACCACAAAGGCCTCGCCGTCGGCGGTCAGGCGTGCACCGGCGCGGTTGCGGATGAACAGCGTGCTGTTGAGCTGGCTTTCGAGGTTTTTCACGCGTGCGGTGATGGCGGTCTGGGTGACGTGCAGTTTCTCGGCCGCTGCGGCCAGGCTGCCGCAGCGGGTTATTTCGAGGAAGGTGCGTGCCAGTTCGATGTCCATGAAGCCCCCGGGGATGAATGGGGGGCATTGTAGTGGAATGTGTTCAACGCTGTGGGAGGTGGGTTGCCTGTGATGGTGCTTCTTTAGGCGGATTGGGTACATATCCGTTGCTGCGGTAACGGCTTCGTAGGGTTCCGCCCTTACGGCGGGTTACTTTTGGGGCTCTTTTCCAAAAGTGACCCGCCGTAAGGGCGGAACCAATAGCCGCCGTGACCGCAGCAACGGATATGTACTCAATCTACCCAAAAACTCAGCTAAAGATTATCTGACCGTCACTGAAAACCGACGGACCAGCTTTGCGTCGTCTGGTCTTCATGACGCTGCTCCAGGTCATGTTCATATGTGCAGCGTGGGCCCTTGCAGTTGTACTCGAATGTCACCGGCGGCTGGGTCGTAACCGGGAACAACGATTTGGCCGTCGCCGGTGCAGCCTGTGGCGCAGCCTCGGTGGCAGGGGCTTCGTAGGTCAGGTCCAGCGCTGTGGCGTGGGCCATGGCCGGCAGGATGGCGAGCACTGCACTCGCCAGAACGGTCCTAGTGAATAGCATCAGAAACAATCCGCGCAACAAAATTGAAGCGCGAATTATAAGCCAGATCCAACCACAGATGCACAGCGCAACCCGCGGTCGAAAGCCACAGTTCAGAGCACGCACGGTGCTTCAAGGTGGTCGGTGGGGAACGCTTTTGCATAGGCCTGGCACACCCGCAGCACCTGTTCATCCGCAAACCGCGCGGCCACCACATGCAGGCCCACCGGCAAGCCATTCGCCGCCAGCCCGCACGGCACCGACGCCGCCGGTTGCTGGGTGAGGTTGAAGGGATAGGTAAACGGCGTCCATTGCATCCACTCAGTCATACCGGAACCCGGCGGCACGTTGTGCCCAGCCTCGAACGCGGTGATCGGCATCATCGGCGAAACCAGCACATCGTAATGCTCGTGGAACGCGGCCATCCGCGCGACCAGTGCAGCACGCGCTTCGAGGGCGTGGTTAAAGTCGCCCAGGCTCAGGTGCTCGCCGCGTTGTGCAATGCGCAGCAGGCCCGGGTCCAGCAGCTGTTTTTGCGCCTCGCTCATCGTGCTGGTCAGGCGTGCGGCGCCGGCGGCCCATAAGGTACTGAACACCTGCAGAGGGTCACTGAACCCCGGGTCGATCTGCTCGACATGTGCGCCCAGTTGCACCAAACCGTCAACCGCTTGGGCGACGACTTTGGCCACTTGCGGATCGACATCCACATAACCGAATGTGGGGCTGTAGGCCACACGCAAGCCTTTCAAATCTGTACCTGGGGTGAGCCATGGCGTGGTCCGTGGCGCGCCGATCAGGCCATCGCGCGCATCCGGCTGCGCGACGGTTTGCAGCATCAGCACGGTGTCTTCCACCGTGCGGGTCATCGGCCCCAGGTGCGACAGAATGGTCATGGAACTGGCTGGCCATTGCGGCACATAGCCGAAGGTCGGCTTGATGCCGAAAGTGCCGGTAAACGCACACGGAATCCGAATCGAGCCGCCGGCATCGCTGCCCTGGTGCAGCACGCCCAGGTTCAACGCCGCCGCCGCCCCCGCGCCACCGGATGAGCCACCCGCCGTGGTGCGCGTGTCCCACGGGTTGCGGGTGATGCCGTACAGCGGGTTGTCGGTGACGCCTTTCCAGCCGAATTCCGGGGTGGTGGTCTTGCCCAGCAACACCGCGCCGGCCTTGCGCATCAAGGCTGAGAAGGGCGCATCCACGTTCCACGGCCCGTCGGCGGATGATGTGCGCGAGCCCTTGCGGGTGGGCATGCCGAGCGTCAACGTCAGGTCTTTGATGGATGCAGGCACACCGTCCAGCGCGCCGCAGGGTTGGCCCTTGAGCCAGCGTTGCTCCGAGGCGCGCGCAGCGTTCAATGCGCCTTCCGGATCGACATGGCAGTAGGCGTTCACCACCGGGTTGTAGCGCTCGATACGCAGCAAAGCGTCTTCGGTGACCTCCACCGGCGACAGGCTCTTGTCACGAAAATGCTGCAGCAGTTGCACCGCTGTCAGTTGCCCCATCTCACTCATGCCAGCTCCCCTTGTGCCGCGTTGACCATGGCGCGCAGCAATACCGCGCAGCCTGCCGCCAGGTCATCCGGCGCAGCGTTTTCGATTTCGTTGTGGCTGATGCCGCCTTCGCACGGCACAAAAATCATCCCGGCCGGGCCGAGTTCGGCGACGAAAATCGCGTCATGCCCGGCGCCGCTGACGATGTCCATATGGCTCAAGCCCAAAGCTGCTGCGCCATCGCGCACCGCGTTGACGCAGGCCGGGTTGAAGTCCAGCGGCGGGAAGTCGGCGGTGGGCGTCAGTTCAAACGTCAACCCATGCCGGGCAGCGGTGGCTTCGATCACGCCGCGCACTTCATCGACCATGGCCTGCAGCTTGTCGGCATGCAGGTGACGCAGGTCGAGGGTCATGTGCACCTGGCCGGGAATCACGTTGCGTGAACCTGGGTGCAGGCTCAGGCAGCCAACGGTGCCGCAAGCGTGCGGTTGTTGCTGATGGGCGATACGGTTCACCGCGCTGACCACCTCGGCGGCGCCGACCAGCGCGTCCTTGCGCAGGTGCATGGGCGTGGGGCCGGCGTGGGCTTCGACGCCGGTGAGGGTCAGGTCGAACCACTTCTGGCCCAGGCAACCCATGACCACGCCGATGGTGGTGGCCTGGTCTTCCAACACCGGGCCTTGCTCGATGTGTGCCTCGAAATATGCGCCCACCGCGTGGCCGAGCACCGCGCGCGAACCGGCATAGCCGATGCGCTGCAGTTCGGCTCCCACCGACAGGCCTTGCTCGTCGAGTTTGTCGAGGGTGTCCTGCAAGTCGAACTGACCGGCAAAGACCCCGGAGCCCATCATGCACGGCGGGAAGCGCGAGCCTTCTTCGTTGGTCCACACCACCACTTCAATCGGCGCTTGGGTCTCAATGCTGAGGTCATTCAAGGTGCGGATCACTTCCAGCCCGGCCATCACCCCGTAGCAGCCGTCAAATTTGCCGCCGGTGGGTTGGGTGTCGATATGGCTGCCGGTCATCACCGGGGGCAGGGCGGGATTACGCCCTGCGCGACGGGCGAAAATATTGCCGATGGCGTCGACACTCACGCTGCACCCGGCCGCCTCGCACCACTGCACAAACAGGTCGCGGGCCTGGCGGTCCAGATCGGTGAGCGCCAGACGGCACACGCCGCCTTTGACGGTAGCGCCGAGTTGGGCCAGGTCCATCAGCGATTGCCACAGGCGGTCGCGGTTGATCAGCGGGGCGTTGCTCTGGAGCGGTTGCGCAAAACTCTTCATGGGCAGTCTCCGGTCAGGCGCTCAGCGCCAAGTAGCGGTTCTTGATCGTCGGGTCGGCGCGGAACGCAGCAGCACTGCCCTCGTAGACCACGCGGCCTTGTTCGAGTACGTAATGGCGGTCGGCGAGCTTGTCGCAGACCATCAGGTTCTGTTCCACCAGCAGCACCGGCAGGCCGTCGTCCTTGACCTTGCGCAGGATCTTCACCAGCTCGTCGACGATCACCGGCGCCAGGCCTTCGGTGGGCTCATCGAGGATCAGCAGCTTGGGGTCGTTGAGCAGCGCGCGGGCGATGGCGAGCATCTGTTGCTCGCCGCCGGAGAGGGCGTGGCCGGCGTTTTTGCGCCGCTCCTTGAGGCGCGGGAACATGCCGTACACATCTTCCAGCTGCCAGCGGCTGGTCTTACGCACGGCGATGCGCAGGTTTTCTTCGACGGTGAGCAGGCGGAAGATCCCGCGATTTTCCGGCACCAGCGCCAAACCCCGGCGGGCGATTTCAAAGATCTTTTGCCCCACCAGCGCCTGGCCGTTGAAATGAATCTGGCCCTGGCGCGGGCAGATAATCCCGAGGATGCTGCGCAGTGTGGTGGTCTTGCCGGCGCCATTACGCCCCAGCAACGTCACCAGCTCGCCGGGGTTGACGGTCAGCGACACGCCTTCCAGCACATGGCTCTTGTCGTAGTAGGAATGGATGTTCTCGACGATCAGCATCAGGCAGCCTCCCCAAGGTATGCAGTGCGCACGCGCTCATCGGCGCGCACAAATTGCGGCGTGCCTTCCACCAGGATCTGGCCGTGGCTCATCACGGTGATGCGTTGGCTGATGGACATGACGATGCTCATGTTGTGTTCGATCAACAGCACCGTGTGGTCGCGGCCCAGGTCGCTGATCAGTTGGGTCATGATCGGGATGTCATCGATGCCCATGCCCGAGGTGGGCTCGTCGAGCATCAACAGTTTGGGCTTGGAGCAGATCGACATGCCCACCTCGAGCACGCGTTGCTGGCCGTGGGACAACTCGCCAGCCAGGGTGTCGGCGCGGGCGGTGAGCTGCAGGCGCTCCAGTACCTGGTCGGCCATCTCCAGGTGTTCGCGCTTGCTGTCGACCCGGCGCCAGAAATTCAGGGCGCGCGCACCGTCGCGGCCTTGGGCGGCCAGGCGCAGGTTCTCGCGCACGCTGAGGTTCTGGAACAGGCTGGTGAGCTGGAACGAGCGCGCCATGCCCAGGCCGACGCGGGCGTGAGCCGGTTTGCGCATCAGGTTCTTGCCGTCGAAATGAATCGCCCCGGCGGTGGCCTGGCGTTCGCCGGTGAGGCAGTGGAACAGGCTGGTCTTGCCCGCGCCGTTGGGGCCGATGATGGTGTGGATGGTGCCGGCTTCGACCTTGAGGTTGACGCCGTTCACCGCATGGAACGCGCCGTAGGCCAGCGCCAGGTTTTTAGTTTCCAATAGGATGCTCATAGCCCTTGCTCCTTGGCGACGACGGCGGTTTTGCGACTGCCACGTACGCGTTCGAACAGCGACGACAACCCGCCCCACAAGCCACCGCGCATGAAGATCACCACCAGGATCAGGATCACCCCCAACAGCATCAGCCAGCGCGGCCACAGGTCGGAGAGGAAATCCCCCAGCAGCACGATGGAACCGGCGCCCAGCAAGGAGCCGAACAGCGAGCCGGTGCCGCCGACGATGGTCATGATCAGGATGTTTTCGGACATCGCCAGGTCGATATTCGACAGCGGCACAAAGTGCAGCAGCATCGCGTACAACGCCCCGGCAATCCCCGTGACCGCGCCGGACAGCACGAACACCAGGATCTTGAAGTGGCGCGTGTCGTAGCCGATCGCCGAGGCGCGGGTTTCGTTTTCGCGGATCGCCATCAAGGTGCTGCCGAACGGCGAGGCGATCACCCGGCGCGCGCCGATAAAGATCAGCAGGAACAGCACCGCGACAAAGCCGTAGAACGCGCGGGCGTCGGCCAGCGACAGCAGCACGGTTTCACCGATGCGGATTTCCGGGCGCGGCACGCTGAGCAGGCCGCTGTCACCGCCGGTCCAGTCGCTCAAGGTGTAGGCGACGAAGTAGGCCATCTGGCTGAACGCCAGGGTCAGCATCACGAAGTAAATGCCGGTGCGCCGAATCGCCAGGGCGCCCACCAGCAACGCCAGGAACCCACCGGCCACGGCGGCGCCGAGCAGGGCGGTGAACAGGCCCAGTTGCAGGTGGATCATCAGCAGCGCCGCGCAGTAGGCGCCGGCACCGAAGAAGATGCCTTGGCCGAAAGACAACAGGCCGGTGTAGCCCAGCAACAGGTTGCAGGCCAGGGCGGCCATGGCGAAGATCAGGATTTCGGTGGCCAAGGTTGCCGAGGGCAAGATCAACGGCAAGCCGATGAGCACCGCCAGCACCCACAGCAACATGGCTTTGGACTGGGTTTTAGCAAATGGCAGGGGGTTTTTCTCGCTCATGTCAGGCTCTCCCAAACAGGCCGTAAGGGCGTACCAGAATCACCACGGCCATTGCGCCGTAGATCATCAGGCTCGCGCCTTGGGGCCAGAGTGTGGTCATCAGGCTTTGCACCACGCCCACCAGTAAACCGCCGACCAGCGCGCCGCTGAACGAACCCATGCCGCCGATTACCACCACCACGAAGGCCACGCCGAGAATCTCCGGGCCGACGAAGGGTTGCGCACCGCGCAAGGGCGCAAACAGCACACCGGCCACGCCGGCCAGGGCCACGCCGAGGGCGAAGGTCATGGAGAACAGGCGCAAGATATTGGTGCCCAGCAGCGACACGGTTTCAGTGCTTTCACTGCCGGCCCGCACCAGGGCGCCAAAGCGCGTGCGTTCCAGCAGCAGCCACAGGCCCAGGCCGACCAGCCCGGAGAACACAATGAGGAACAGGCGGTAGTAGGGGTAGACGAAGTCGCCGACCACTAGCACGCCGCGCAGCAGGTCCGGCACGGCGACGCTTTTACCGACCGGGCCCCAGATCATCACGCTGGCTTCCTGGATGATCAGTGCGATCCCCAGGGTCACCAGGATCTGGAACATGTGCGGCAGGTGGTAAATTCGCTGGATCAACACGCGCTCGATCACCCACGCCAGTGCGGCCACCACCAGCGGCGCGATCAGCAGCGCCAGCCAGAAGTTGCCGGTGAGGCTTACGGCGGTGTAGCAGATGTAGGCGCCCAGCAGGAAGAACGCGCCGTGGGCGAAGTTGACGAAGTTGAGCAGGCCGAAAATGATCGTCAGCCCGACCGCGATCAGGAAGTAGATCATCCCCAAGCCAAGGCCGTTGAGAATCTGGAACAGGTAAAGATTAAGCATGCAGGAACCCTCAGCAGGAGGCTGCTCGCGCAGCCCTGCGGTGCACTGTTTCAGGGGATCAGGCGAGCGTGCAGCCCGTCGCCTCGACCGGCGGGAACGACTGGCCGGCGCTGAGCACTTTGGCCAGGTCGTCCTTGTCGGCCATGTCGCCGGCGGCTTTGCCGATCATCAGGTAGTAATCCTTGATCACCTGGTGGTCGCCGGCACGGATTGATTCCTTGCCGGTCGGGCCGTCGAAGCTCAGGTCTTGCATGGCCTTGGCCACGGTCGGGCCATCAACGCTGCCGGTGGCGATGATGGTGTCGAGCATGACCTTGGTGCTGATGTAGTCAGCAGCCAGCGGGTAGGTAGGGTTGATGCCATATTTGGCCTGGGTCAGCTTGACCAGTTCGCGGTTGAGCGGGCTGTCGACCTGGTGCCAGTACTGCGCGCCGAGGTACACGCCTTCGAGCACGTCGCTGCCCAGCTCCTGGAACTGGTCGAGGCCGGCAGACCACACCAGCAGCACTTTCATGCGCTCCTTGATGCCGAAGTTCACTGCCTGGCGCAGGGTGTTGGACGACTGGCTGCCGAAGTTGAGCAGCACCAGCACGTCAGGCTTGGCGGCGATGGCGTTGGTCAGGTAACCGGAGAACTCCTGCTCTTGCAACGAGTGGTAGCTGTTGCCGACGTGCTCCAGGCCGCTTTCCTTGAGCACGGTCTTGGCGCCTTCGAGCAAGGCCTCGCCGAACACGTATTGCGGGGTGATGGTGTACCAGCGCTTGGCGTCCGGCAGCAGCTTGATCAGCGGCACGATGGTTTCGCGAATCGCGCCGTAGGTGGGCACCGACCAGCGAAACGTCGCGCTGTTGCAGTCCTTACCGGTAACTTCATCGGCACCCACCGGGGTCATGAACACGCCGCCGACCTTGCTGACTTCCTTGGCCACCGCCAATGCCGATGACGACAGCGTGCAACCCTGGAAGAACCGCGCGCCGTCCTGCTGGATGGCCTCCTGCACCTTGCGCACCGCCTTGCCGGCGTTGCCTTCGGTGTCGATGACTTTGTAGTTCAGCGCCCGCCCGAGAATCTGCGGGTGTTGTTCCACCGCCAGGCGCGAACCCATGTCGGCAAACTTGCCATAGCTGGCAAAGGCGCCGGACATGGACTTGAGGCCGTAAAAGGTAAAGGGCTCGGCGGCGAATGCAGAGCGCACACTCAGCGGAAGGCTGAGCGCGGCGGCGGCGGTGAGACTGGCTTTCAACAACGTACGACGCTGCATGGGGTGACTCCCTGGTTTAGTTATTGGCAGGAGCGGCAATGGCGATACGGTGGAGCAGGGCCTGTGGGCAGGCCTTTTATTGGATAAGGCGATTTATTGGGCGACTCGGTCAAATGTGGTAGCTGGCTTGCCAGCTCCCACATTGATTGGGTTTGCACAGGTGGATCTGTGGTGTTCTTAAGAGTGATCAAACTCCAGCAAAAAGTGCGGGCTGACCTCGCCTTCCAGCGCAGTCATGTGGTGTTCGGCATCGCACATATGTTCGTGCATCAAGCTGCGCACCGCGCGTTCATCACCCGCGCGAAAGGCGCTCAGCAACTGCTTGTGGTAGTCGAGGTTGGCCGCGTCGAACTGCTTGCGCTTGGGTTTGTAAGCTTTTTTCAGCACCACCAGATCGCGCAGCAAGTCGTTGAGAAACTGCGCCATGAAACTCAGCAGCGGGTTGGGGCAGGCCTTGGCCAGCAGGTTGTGGAACTCCAACTCTGCCAGGCGTTGTTCGCGCTGGCCGGCTTCGCTGTCTTCCGGCGCGCTGCAAAAATCCACGTTGTCTTGCAGGGCCTGGTAATCCTCTTCGCTCAGGCGCCCGAGCACCGACACCGCCAGTTCCACTTCGATGACCTTGCGCAGCTGGTACACCTGCTCGCCATCCAGATGTTGGAAGTGCAGGTAGTTACGCAACGCGCGGCTGGCGGGCTCGGTGCCGGCCTGGTTCAAGTAAGCCCCGCCACTGGGGCCGGTGCGCGTGCTCACCAAACCTTCCACTTCCAGGGCCTTGAGCGCCTCACGGGCTGAGCCTTTGGAGCACTGGAAGCTTTCCATCAGCTCGCGCTCCGTGGGCAGGCGATCGCCGGGTTTCAAGGCGTCGGTGACGATCGAGCGCTTGACCGACTCCACAATCACATCGGAGAGCTTCTGGCGTTTGCGGCGCAAAGGGCGGCTGAGCATGGTGGTCTATTGATCCTATTAATGCGGATTAATAGTACTTAATAACGATTGGGCGAGAGCGTCAACGCAGGGTGTCGTTTTCGGCATTAAGAGGTCGTAAACGCGGTGACTATTCCCAGCTGCCGAGGTCGAGGCAGCGTGTGGAGGCGGGTGGCTGTTTGCCGGATACCAGGAAATCGCCCACCCAGCGGTTGACGCACCCGGCGGTGGCGGTGCCGGGCTTAGTCGAGTCCTTGAGCAGCAATTGCTCGACGCCGGTGGGCGGTGGCTCAGCTCGCCCGGCGTTGACCAAGACCATGCGTGCGACGCGCTCGGGAAACAACGCCGTATAGCGGCTGCCGAGCCGGGTGGCATCGGCGTTGCCGAGGTAGTTGAGCTGCGCCTCGCCCAGTTGTGCGCGTACAAATTCCATATCTCGCGCAGCTTGCTCGACTCCGGATTCCTCGCTCAGGTCGCGGGCGCTCAGTTCAATCACGTCATAACGGTTGGTCAAGGTGCGATAGGCCTGGGTGGCGTAGGACTCCCAGCGGCTGACCAAATGGATGGCAAAGGTAACGCCTTGGCCTTTTTGCGGCTCGCCGGCCTGGATGAACACCACGCCTTCGCGGTTGAGCGGGTGCCGGGCACCGACACGGGTCAGGGCCAGGCGCACGTTGCCGCGCTTGGGCGCGGCATAGTCGCGGGGCACGCTCACGCTGCCGCATTGGGTGCGATCCAGCACCTCGGGGTCCGGTTGGTGAAAGGCGGGGAAGGGGCAATCCAACAGCCAGTCAATCGCGGTGGGCGCGATCAGGGGCTCGGCAAACCCCCGGCCTGCGATCAGCCAGAGGCAGAGGCACGCCAGGCTTTTTACAAAAACGCTGGGTTTCATCTAGAGGTACCGGGCAGACGTCTGAGGACGGCTTTTTACCAAGTACCAGGGGTAGACGAATGTAGGTTTATTAAACGGTTTGTGTAGGAAATCGGAGTTTTGTTATCGGGTGTCGGCGTTCCAGCCGCCGCCTAATGCTTTGTACAGCGCAATGCTGGCTTGCAGGCGTGACAGCCGCAGTTGCACGTTCAAGTCCTGGGCCGCGTACAGCGTGCGTTGGGTTTCCAGCACAGTCAGCAAATCTTCGGCACCCGCCTGGTAGCGGCTTTCGGCGATCTGGAAGGCGGTCTGGGCCTGCAGCAATTCTTCGGCTTGCCATTGGCGCTGCTCATCCAGGCGCGTGATGCTGCTGAGGGATTTCTCCACGTCGGCAAAGCCATTGATGATTGCGCCGCGATAGGTTTGCAGCAGCTCGTCCTGGCGCGCGCGAGCCTTGTCGCGTTCGGCGCTTAAACGGCCATTGTTGAAAATCGGCGCCACCAGGCCCGAGGTCAGGGTGTAGAACGGGCTGCGTAAAATGTCTGCGGCCTTGTCCGAACCTGAGCCCAGGGTCGCGCCCAAGGTCACTGTGGGCAGCATCGCCGCGCGTGCCACCGTGACGTCGGCACTGGCCGCGGCCAGCTGTGCTTCGGCCTGGGCCAGGTCAGGGCGACGGCTCAGCAGTTGGCTGGGCACGCCCGGGCCAATGGTCGGCCAAGTCAGCGCCTGGAATGGCTCGGTACCCAGGTTGAGGGCTTGCACGGGCTGGCCGAGCAGGCCGGCCAGCGTGATCTGCGATTCTTGCGCCACTTGCTGAATCAGCGGCAGTTGCCGTTGCTGGCTGGCCACCAGGCTTTTCTGTTGGGCCAGTTCCAGGGCAGTGGCGGAGCCGGCATCGAAGCGGGTTTGCACCAGGTCGAGCACATTGCGCGCGTTCGCCAGGTTCAACGCGGCGATCTGTAGTTGTTGGCGTGCAGCGAGGGTTTGCGCGTAGCGGTCGGCCACGTTGCTGAGCAGGGTTAGCTCTACCGTGGCCTGGTCGAATTCGCTGGCGCGCAGGGTTTGCACGGCGCTATCGCGGGCGGCGGCGCGGCCACCCCAGAAATCCACTTCATAGCTGGCCGTCAGATTGGCGCCGAAGCTGTCGACGGTCTTGTCGCTTTGCGTGGCATCCAATGTCGAGTTGCCGCTGCCGCGCAGCAGCTTTTGACGGCTGGCGGTGAGGTTGAAATTCACCTCGGGTAACAAGGGCGCGCCGGCAATCACGGCACTGGCCTGGGCCTGGCGCACCCGCGCCATGGCGGCGGCCACGTTATAGCTGTCACGCCGCGCCTGATCGATCAGGCGGTTGAGTTGCGGGCTGCCGAATTGTGTCCACCAGCGCTGGTTGGTCGCCTGGGCTGCCTCTCGCTCGGCGTATTGCCACGCAGCAGGCGGCGCAATGCCGCTGTCGACGGCAGGCGGGTTACCGGCGCAGGCGTTGAGCAACAGGCACAGGCTGAGCACCGACAAGCGCGGTGTGAGGGTTTGTTTATTCACTGGTCAACGCCTTAACCGGATCGAGCCGGGCAGCTTTACGGGCCGGCATAAAGCCGAATACGACACCGGTGACCAGCGCACAGCCAAATGCGCCCAATACCGCCACCAGGGAAAACTGCACGGCCACTTCGGCCAGCACCAGCACGCCGCCGACCAGCAGCGCCAATGCGACGCCGCACAGACCGCCGACCACCGAGAGCATTACCGCCTCGGTGAGAAACTGGCGCAGGATGTCGCGCTGACGCGCACCGGTGGCCATGCGAATGCCAATTTCGCGGGTGCGTTCACGCACGGTCATCAGCATGATATTCATCACGCCGATCCCGCCCACCAGTAGGGAAATTGCCGCAATCGAACCGAGCATCAACGACAGCGTGTTCGCCGTGCGCGCCTCGGCCTGGATCATCGCAGCGCTGTTGGTCAGCTGGTAGTCACGCTTGCCATTGTGCAGTTTGAGCATCAACTGGTCGATAGCCTGTTCGGCCTCATGCACCTTGCGCGCATCGGCGGCGGCAATTACCACGTATTCGGGGTTATAGGTGCCGAACAGGCGCACGCTGGCGGCGGTGTAGGGGATGGCGACACGGTCGTCGCTGTCTTCACTGCCGGAGCTGGAGCCTTTTTCCGCCAGCACGCCAATGATCTGGAATGGCACGTTTTCGATCAAGATGTATTGGCCAAGCGGGCTGGCGACGTTCTTGAACAGTTTCTCGCGGATACGATGGCCGATCACCGCGACCGTAGCCCCGGCCCGCTCGTCGGCCGCAGTGAAGTAGCTGCCCTCAACCACCGGCCAGTTGAAAATCTCCGGGAAGTTGACGTCATTGCCGCCCACGTACGCCAGGTAGTCCAGGTTGCCGAAGCGCACCCCGGCGTAGCTACCGTTGACCGGCATGATGCGCTTGACCTGGGGCAGTTCCGCCAAGGCCGCGACGTCGTTGAGGGTCACGATGCCCGGCGGCGTACGCGGGTTAGGCGATGAACCACTGAGGTAGATGATGTTGGAACCGAACGCGCCCATCTGCGCCATGACCTGGCGCTTGCTGCCTTCGCCCACCGCCAGCATCACCACCACCGACGCCACGCCGATGATGATCCCCAACAGCGTCAGCGCGGTGCGGAAGCGGTTGATCCACATCACCCGCCAGGCCGCTTGCACCGCGTCCAGCAGTTCGGCTTTCCAGGCGCCGTTGTGTTCGGCCCCGTCGGCCAGGCGCTGGCGCAGGTCCACGGCTTGCAGTGCGTCGCTGTTGGCCGTGACGGGCACGTGGGTGTCACTGCGCGCTGAGTCGCTGATGATCAGGCCATCGCTGATCTCGATGATGCGGTTGGCGTGCGCCGCGACTTCGCGGTCGTGGGTAATCAAAATGACCACGTGGCCCTGGCTTGCCAGTTCATCCAGCAGCAGCATCACCTCGGCGCCGCTGTGGCTGTCGAGGGCACCGGTGGGTTCGTCGGCGAGGATGATATGCCCACCGTTCATCAGTGCGCGGGCAATCGAGACGCGCTGTTGCTGGCCACCGGAGAGCTGGTGCGGGCGGTTGTTGGTACGGTCAGCCAGGCCCAGGCGGGTGAGCAGGGCCTTGGCGCGGGCGTGGCGTTCGGCGGCGCTGATGCCGGCATAGATCGCCGGCATCTCGACGTTTTCCTGGGCCGAGCCCGACGGGATCAGGTGGTAACCCTGGAACACGAAACCAAAGGCTTCGCGGCGCAGCCAGGCCAGTGCGTCGCTGTCCAGGTGCGCGACGTTTTCCCCGGCGAACAGGTAGTCGCCCACGGTGGGGCGGTCGAGGCAGCCGAGGATATTCATTAGCGTGGATTTGCCGGAGCCCGAGGCGCCGACGATGGCGACGAACTCCCCGGCATGGATCGACAGGTCGATCCCGCGCAATACATCGACCTGCGGGCTGTCGCCGCCGCCGTAAGATTTGCAGATGTTCTTGAGTTCAATCAGCGGCGTGGTCAAATCAACCTCCGCTGCCGTCGGCCGGGCCGATCAGCAGGTGATCACCTTCGTTCAGGCCGTCCAGCACTTCTACCCGCAGGCGGTCGCTGATGCCCAGGCGCACTTCGCGTTCCTGGATGGCGCCGTTTTTGGCCACGACCCGGGCGATCTGCTTGTCGCTGCCTTGGCTGCCGAGCAGGGCGGCGACCGGCACAGTAAGGGCGTCCTTGACTTGGCTGGCGACGAAAAACACCTGGGTGGTCATCTCGGCCATCAACGCGTTGTCGCTGTTGTCCACGTCCAGCAGCACGGTGTACAGCACTACGCGGCCGCTGCCGGTTTTGCTGGTGCTGTTGGGGCTGCCATTGCCCTGGCTGGCTTCATTGAGCGGCTTGGGCGGGATCGGCAGGATCTGGCGCACGGTGCTGGTCCAGCGCCGTTTGCCGCCGGCGAGGGTGGTGAAATAGGCGCTCATGCCTGGTTTAACGTGGCCGATGTCGGCTTCGGACACCTCGGCCCACACGGTCATCGGCGACAATTTGGCGATGCGCAGGATCAGCGGCGTCTGTTGCTGGGCGTTGAGCGTCTGGCCGACCCGCGCGTCCACCGCCACCACGGTGCCGCTCATGGGCGCGTAGATGCGTGTATAGCCCAGCTCAGCCTCGTCACTGCGCAGGCTGGCCTGGGCCTGGCGGATCTGCGCCTGGAACATGTCGACCCGGGCCTGGGTGGCAGTTAGTTCGGCCCTGGCGGTTTGCACGTCTTCTTCGCGGGTGGCGTTGCCTGCAACCAGGCGTTGCTGGCGCTGGTATTTCTGGCGGGCGAGTTCGTGCTGGGCTTTCTGCTCCTGCAACTGGGCCTTGAGGTTTTCAATGGCGTAGCGGCTGGCATCGAGCTTGGCCTGTTGCGTGGCGGGGTCAATTTCCACCAGCAGCTCGCCTTCCTCGACGTGGTCACCCGCTTCCACGTGGATTTTGCGGATCTGCCCGGACGCCTGGGCGCCCACGTCGACATACCGGCGTGGTTGCAGGGTGCCCAGTGCGGTGACGCTGTTTTCAATGTTGCCGCGGGTTACGGTGACCGTGGGCAGGCTGTCGCGGCCCGGCGGCAGCACTTGCCAGGCCACCACCGCAAGGATGGGGAACAGGCACGCGACAACAAGCAGGGCGCGTCGGGCGGGGCGAGGGCGTTTCATGCGTTGGTTCCAGCCAGGAAATTGAGGCCGCATTGGCGGAGGGCTGACAGTTATACGAGAAAATTGCCCGAGAATTTAGGTGTTTACATACGCGGTAACAGCTCTATCGAATAAAAAAATCGTACGTTAATGCAAGACTTCTTTAAAACTAGATGAGAATTACTATAAATTGCACGTACTCAAACTGCCATCATTCATGGCCTGCCTTCTTTAGCACTCAAGGATTAGATGCCGCCTCCCCTGGCGGCCGGGAGTCATGTTGGAAAACTACTATCGCGAGCTGGTGTGTTTCCTCAACGCCAAGCTGGGCAACCGTCAGGTGGCCGAGGATGTGGTGCATGACGCTTATGTCCGGGTGCTGGAGCGCGCAAGCGACACGCCGATCGACCAACCGCGCGCGTTTTTGTACCGCACGGCACTTAACCTGGTGATCGACGGCCACCGGCGCAACGCTTTGCGCCAGTGCGAACCCCTTGAGGTGCTCGATAACGAAGGGCGTTTCGCCCCCAGTTCACCGCATGTCAGCCACGATCAGGGCCAACGCCTGGAAATGCTCGAACGTGCCCTGGCCGAACTGCCGGCGGCCTGCCGCGACAGCTTCCTGCTGCGCAAACTCGAGGGCCTGTCCCACCTGCAAATCGCCGAGCGCCTGAGTATTTCCCGCAGCGTGGTGGAAAAACATATCGTCAACGCCATGAAGCATTGCCGGGTGCGCATGCGTGAGTGGGAAGCGCACTGATCAACGATCAGTTAAATTTTATTTCATTGTCCTCGTTTCCTATCAACACATGACCTGTTGTTCAGGTCTTGAAGGTATTCCCGCCCCACCGCCAAGGGGCTTATCCAGAGGACACTGGAATGACACAGGCAATTGCTTCGCCCGCGGTTCACGACCTGATCGGTATCGGTTTCGGCCCTTCGAACCTGGCGCTGGCCATCGCCCTGCAGGAGCGCGAAAAAGCCCAGGGCAAACTGGACGTTCTGTTTCTCGATAAACAGGCCGACTACCGCTGGCACGGCAATACCCTGGTGACCCAGAGCGAGCTGCAGATTTCGTTCCTCAAGGACTTGGTGACCTTGCGCAACCCCACCAGCCCGTACTCCTTCGTCAACTACCTCAAAGCCCATGACCGGCTGGTGGACTTCATCAACCTGGGCACCTTTTACCCGTGCCGCATGGAGTACAACGACTACCTGCGCTGGGTCGCGGGGCAGTTCCAGCCGCAGGCCAGCTATGGCGAGGAAGTGCTGGCCATCGAGCCGATCCTGCATCAGCAACAGGTTGAAGCATTGCGCGTGATCTCCCGGGATGCGCAGGGTGACCAGCATGTGCGCACCACCCGTTCGGTGGTGGTCAGCGCCGGCGGCACACCGCGTGTACCCGAAGCGTTCAAAGGCCTCAAGGATGACGGCCGGGTGTTCCACCATTCCCAATACCTGGCGCGTATGGCCCAACAGCCGTGCGTTGAAGGCAAGGCGATGCGCATTGCAATCATCGGCGGTGGTCAGAGCGCGGCTGAAGCCTTTATCGACCTCAACGACAGCTTCCCATCGGTGCAGGTCGACATGATCCTGCGCGGTTCGGCGCTCAAGCCCGCCGATGACAGCCCGTTCGTCAACGAAGTGTTCTCGCCGGCGTTTACTGACCTGGTGTTCCAGCAAGTCGGCGCCGAGCGCGAGCGCCTGGTGGCGGAATACCAGAACACCAACTATTCGGTGGTGGACCTGGACCTGATCGAGCGCATCTATGGCATTTTCTATCGCCAGAAAGTCTCCGGCGTTGCTCGCCAGGCTTTCCGCACCATGACCGTGGTCGAGAAAGCCAGCGCCAGCCCGCTGGGCATCGAACTGGCCTTGCGCAACAACGCCAGCGGCGAAACCAGTGTCAGCCATTACGATGCCGTGATCCTGGCCACCGGCTACGAACGCCAGATGCACCGCGAACTGCTGGCACCCTTGGAAGCCTACATGGGCGACTTCGAGGTGGCGCGCGACTACCGCATCGTCACCGACGAGCGCTGCAAGGCCGGCATCTATATCCAGGGCTTCAGCCAGGCCAGCCATGGGTTGAGCGATACCTTGCTGTCGGTACTGCCGATTCGCGCGGATGAGATTGCGGCGTCGTTGTATGAGCATGACCGTCACCGTGGCAAAGCGCGTTCGGTGCAGGACGTGTTGCTCGCCACTGCGAGCTGACAGGCAACACTTGTGACATCGGGGGCTCGCTGATACTGTACAAAAAACCAGTATCGGTAGCCCTCCATGCAATTGATCGAAAAACTCAGCATCCTCGCCGACGCCGCCAAGTACGACGCTTCCTGCGCCAGCAGTGGCGCGCCCAAGCGCAGCTCCGAAGGCAAAGCCGGCCTGGGTTCGACCGATGGCATGGGCATCTGCCACAGCTACACCCCGGACGGCCGTTGCGTGTCGCTGCTCAAGGTGTTGCTGACCAATTTCTGCCTCTACGACTGCCAATACTGCGTCAATCGCCGCTCCAGCGACGTGCCCCGTGCACGTTTCAGCCCGGAGGAGGTGGTCACCCTGACCCTGGATTTCTACCGGCGCAATTGCGTCAGCGGGCTGTTCCTCAGTTCCGGCATCATCCGTTCGGCCGACTACACCATGGAACAGTTGGTGCGGGTGGCGAAACTGCTGCGCGAAGAGCATGACTTTCGCGGCTACATTCACCTCAAGACCATTCCCGAAGCCGACCCGGCGCTGATCGCCGAGGCCGGGCGCTATGCTGACCGGCTCAGCGTGAATATCGAACTGCCCACCGATGCCAGCCTGCAAACCCTGGCGCCGGAGAAGCAGATCGTTTCGATCAAGCAAGCCATGCAGACCATTTATACCGGCGAGCAAACCGTCCTCAACGAGCCACGCGCGCCGCGTTTCGCCCCGGCCGGGCAGAGCACGCAGATGATTGTCGGCGCCGACGACACCGACGACAGCACCATCTTGCATGGCGCCGAAGCGCTGTATGGCAACTACAAGCTGCGCCGCGTGTATTACTCGGCGTTCAGCCCCATCCCCAACAGCCCGAAAAGCGTGCCCCTGGCCGCGCCGCCGTTGATGCGCGAACACCGCTTGTACCAGGCGGACTTTCTGCTGCGTAGTTACGGCTTCAGTGCCAACGAACTGTTCCAAGGGCCGGGCCATCTGGCGCTGGATATCGACCCCAAGCTGGCCTGGGCCCTGGAGCATCGCGAGGTGTTTCCCCTGGATCTGAACCGCGCCGAACCGACCTTGATCGCGCGAATCCCCGGCATCGGCCTGCGCACCACTCAGCGCCTGGTGGACCTGCGCCGCGAGCGCAAGATCCGTTTCGAAGACCTGGCGCGCATGCGCTGCGTGCTGGCCAAGGCCAAGCCGTTTTTCATCACCAGCGACTACCACCCGCAACAGGCCGAGAGCACCAGCGTGCTGCTGCGCGAGCAACTGCGCGATCGCCCGCAGCCACAGCAAATGGGGTTGTGGGGATGATCAGCCTGGAATGCGACAACCTGTTCAGCACCTGGCGTGAGCAGGCGCGCTGGCTGCTCAGCCATCAGGTCGACCCCAGCAAAGTAAGCTGGGGTGAGGTGCACGTGGCGGACCTGTTTGCCACCGACGAGTCCATTCCTGAACAGCTTGGGCCGTTCCAGGCGCGGATTCCCAAAGCCTTGTTGGAACTGCTGGAATCGGCGGCTTGCTATCACGGCGATCAGCGTTGGAGTTTGCTCTACGAGGTGTTGTGGCGGGTCAGTCATGGCGACCGTACGGCCATGCTGGCAGGTGACAAACTGGGCAGCGAATTACAGCGGCGGATCAAGCAGGTCAGCCGCGAAGCCCATCACTTGCATGCATTTGTGCGGTTTATTGCCGTGCCCGCAGAGGCTGGCCCTGAGCTGCCGGAGTACGTGGCCTGGCATGAGCCGGCCCACGACATATTGAAATCAGCCAGCCAGCACTTTATCGGGCGCATGGGCCGCCATCGCTGGATGATCGCCACGCCGTTGGATGGGGTTTACTACGATGGTGAGCAGTTGATTCATCAACGGCAGTGCCCCGAGGCGTGGCAGCAACTGGCGCAAAATGTCGAAGACCCGCATAGCGCCATGTGGCTGACCTACTACAGCCACATCTTCAACCCGGCGCGCTTGAACCCCAAGGTAATGGAGGGGCACTTGCCCAGCCGGTTCTGGAAGAACTTGCCGGAGGGTAAGTTGATCCCGGGGTTGATCAGTGAGGCGCGGACGGGCAAACAGAAAGATGGGCAGGCGAAGCTTGTAGGCGCCAAGCCCGGTAAGCGAATTGCGAACCCTATCAATGCGGGAGCTGTTGTTTAGTTCGTGCGCGGGGTGGGGCTTTGCGCGGGAGGGCTGATGAACTGCTTCAGCGGCGAATCCAGGTCATCGGTTTTAACCGGCGGGCGAAAGTCTTGAGTGCTGGCAGGTATCACATTCTTCAATGCGTAATCGGCGCCGGAAGGTTGAGTGCCTGAAGGGGTGGGTTGGCTTGCAACGCCAGGCAGCTCTTTCAGGCAGTTCTCTTTCTCGATGCCCTCCGGGAAATCACGACAGGCCTGTTCGCGGTTTTTGCGAATACACCGTTCTCGTTCTGCAGGCACCAGGCGATTCTGACAAGAAGCCCCCGACAATATCCCGACGACTACCTTAAACCACGCGGCTGAAGCGTCGCTGCCGGGTGGGGCTGCCTGAGCGGCAGGCGAGAGGAGGCAAGTGAACAGTGCGCAAATCAATAATGACGTTTTGATGGTGTTCATCCTTGAAACGGCCAACCAGCAGTAAGCTCGGTATAACATCGTGGTGTTTCAAACTGCAACATGATGGTCGTTCCCACGCTCTGCGTGGGAGCGATTTATAGCGATGGACGGTGTTCAGGCCAGCTCAGTCGCGGTGTTTTTGACCACCGCCAACTCCGGATGCGCCACCAACTTATCAATGTGCAACTCGTCATTATTCAACCACGTCTCCGTCAGCACCCGGTAATGCTCCATATCGCGGCAGCGCATGCGCAGGCTGTAGTCGAACGGCCCGCTGATCAGTTGGCATTCGAACACCTGCGGGCAAGCTTTGACGCACGCCTCGAAAGCCTTCTGCGCCGAGCGCCCGCTCTGATTGGACAAGGCCACCAGCACCAGCAGCGACAGCCCCGGCGAGACCATCTGCACATCGATGATCGCCCCGTAACCGCGAATCACGCCGCGTCGTTCCAATTTGCGCACCCGTTCCAGGCAGGGCCTGGGCGTCAAATGCACCAGCGACGAGAGTTTTTCGTAGGTGATACGCCCTTGGTGCCGCAACACGTCGATGATGGCCTCATCGATGCGGTCCAGCGCAGGGGAAGAGTGGGGTCCGTTGGCCTTGGTATCCATGAGTTCACTTCAAACGATTGGAAAGAAATTGCTGCAAGCGCTCGCTGCTGGGGTGGTCGAGAATCTCGGCGCCGCCTTGCTCCTCGACACGGCCCTGGTGCAAGAACAGCACTTGGCTGGACACCTGGCGGGCAAAGCCCATTTCGTGGGTGACCATCAGCATGGTACGACCTTCCTCGGCCAACGTCTGTATGACTTTGAGGACTTCTCCTACAAGTTCAGGGTCCAGCGCTGACGTTGGTTCGTCGAACAGAATGATTTCCGGCTCCATCGCCAGCGCCCGTGCGATGGCCACGCGCTGTTGCTGGCCGCCGGAGAGAAACGCCGGGTATTGGTCTGCCACACGGCCCGGTAAGCCGACTTTGTCCAGGTACATGCGCGCGCGTTTTTCTGCCTCGGCCGCGCTGACATTCAGCACGCGGCGCGGGGCCATTGTGATGTTTTCCAGCACGGTCATGTGGCTCCATAGGTTGAAGTGCTGGAACACCATGGCCAGGCGCGTGCGCAGGTTCTGCAATTGCGCCTGCTGCGGCGCGCGGGTGCCGGCGCGGCCTGGCTGCATTTCGATGCTGATGCCGTCGAGAGTAATCACCCCGGCGTCTGGCTGTTCGAGAAAGTTGATGCAGCGCAGCATCGTGCTTTTGCCCGAGCCGCTGGCGCCGATCAGGCTGATCACATCGCCCTGGCGCGCATTGAGGGACACGCCCTTGAGCACTTCGTGGTCGCCGTAGCGTTTGTGAATGCCTTCGACCTGGAGCTTGATCGCGGCCGTGTGGGCGACGGTTTGTGCAGAAGGCGCTACATCAACAGGATAAGTAGCCAGAGCCTGCGCGGACTGATTCATGGGTTAGCCTCGGGTAGGAACAAGAAAACGCATCCAGCGACGTTCGGCCAGTCGAAACAGGCCCACCAGTGCAAAGGACAGCAGCATGTAGAGCAGGGCGGCGATACCGAACGCCTGGAACGTCAGGAACGTCTCGGCGTTGGCGTCGCGGGCCACCTTGAGGATGTCGGCGACGGTAGCGGTGAATGCCAGGGAAGTGGCGTGCAGCATCAGGATCATTTCATTGCTGTAGGCCGGCAACGCTCGGCGCAACGCGGCGGGCACCACCACAAACAGGTTCAGCCGCCAGCCGTGCAGACCGTAGGCGCGCGCCGCCTCGATTTCGCCATGGGGAATATTGCGGATCGCCCCGGCGAAGATTTCCACGGTGTAGGCGCAGGTGTTCAGCACAAATGCCAACAGCGTGCAGTTCAGCGCATTGCGGAAAAACTGGTTGAGCAGGGCGTTGTCCTGCACCACTTCCAGGCTGTACAGCCCGGTGTAGCAAATCAGCAACTGGATATACAGCGGCGTGCCACGAAACAGGTAGGTGTAGACCTCCACCGGCCAGCGCAGCCAGAAGTGCTCCGACACGCGGGCCAGCGCCAGTGGGATCGACAGGGCAAAGCCTGCGACCACCGAGATGATAAACAGCCATAAGGTCATGGCCACACCGGACAACCCCGCGCCATCGCTGAACAGGTAGGCCAGGCCGTATTGCTGGAACAGTTCGATCATCGTGCCATCCCCTTGATGCCGAGGTTATAGCGCCGCTCGAGGCGCTTGAAGATGCGGTTGGAGAGGGTGGTGATCACCAGGTACACCAGGCCGGCAAGGATCAGGAAATACAACGGTTCGTTGGTGCTCTTGCCGGCGTTTTGCGCGGCTTTAACCAGGTCCGACAGGCCGATGATCGACACCAGTGCGGTGGACTTGAGCAGCACCAGCCAGTTATTGCCCAGGCCCGGCAGGGCAAAGCGCATCAGTTGTGGGAACAGCACCAGGTGAAACCGCTGCCAACGGCTCAAGCCGTAGGCGGTCGCGGCTTCCAGTTGGCCGACCGGCACGCTGAGGATCGCGCCACGGAAGTTCTCGGTGAAATACGCGCCGTAGATAAAGCCCAGGGTGATCACCCCGGCGGTAAACGGGTCGATTTCAAAGTAGTCCCAGCCGAACACTTCGCTCAGGTCGTTGAGCCACAGTTGCAGGCTGTAGAAAATTAGCAGGATCAGTACCAGGTCCGGCACGCTGCGGATCAGTGTGGTGTAGAGCGTGGCCGGCACGCGCAGCCAGTTGACGCTGGAGAGCTTGGCGCTGGCGGCGATCAGGCCCAGGGTGAGGCTTAGTGCCAGCGCCAGGAACGCCAGCTTGACCGTCATCCAGGCACCCTGGGCGAGCATCGGGCCGTAGCCTTGCAGGTTGAGGAGTTCGTTCATGGGGGGTATCTCTAAAGGACGCAGACATTCCCCTGTGGGAGCGGGCTTGCTCGCGAAGGCGGTTTATCAGGCACACATTCAGCGACTGACACTGCGCATTCGCGAGCAAGCCCGCTCCCACAGGTTACTCGTTGTAGATATCTTGATCGCCGAAGTACTTCTTCTGGATCTGCGCATAAGTGCCATCGGCCTGGACGGCGGCGATGCCTTTGTTGATCAGCGCGCGTAGCTCAGCGTCGTTCTTGCGCAAGCCCATGGCGATGTCCAGGGGCAGGGTCGGGTCCTTGAAGGCCGGGCCGGTCTTGAAGTCGGCGCCTTCAGGCTTGGACAGGAAGTTGAGCTGCGCTTCGAGCTTGTCGGTGAGGGTGGCATCGAGGCGGCCGTTCTGCAGGTCGGCGTAGTTCTGCTCCTGGGACTGGTACGCCTTGATCTGGGCGCCGAGCTTGGCCAGGTGCGCCCGCGCGTAGGCTTCTTGCAGCGAACCTTGCAGCACGCCGACTTGCTTGCCTTTCAGGGATTCGGGGGTGTCGCCGAAGTCGGCGCTTTTACGGGTGATCACCGAGGTGGGGCTGAGGAACAGTCGGTCGGTGAAGTCGATGACTTTTTCGCGCGCCGGCGTCACGGCCATGGAGGACATGATCGCGTCGAACTTGCGCGCGCGCAGGGCTGGGATCATGCCGTCGAATTCGTTGTGCACCCAGGTGCATTTGACGTCGAGCTTGGCGCAGATGGCGTTGCCCAACTCGATATCAAAACCTTGCAGGCTGCCGTCGGCGGCTACGGATTCGAAGGGAGGGTACTCGGGGAATACGCCGAAGCGGATTTCTTTCCAGTCTTGGGCGTGGGCGGCGCTGGCGCACAGTGGCAACAGCAACGCAGCGAAGAGTGATCGCAGTGGAGTCATGGGGCGTCCCTATATTTTGTAATTGATGTCAGGGCAGTTATTGGATAAAGCAACGTTCTTTCGGTGTGGCTTTTGTTGTTGTGAAGGCGTTTTTCTGTGGCGAGGGGGCAAGCCCGCTCGCCACAACACGCCCGCCTGGCACAACAGGTGTGTTCAGCGCAGTGAGTCCGCTGGGCACAGAGAATGCTTCATGGTGGTGCGTTTTTTGTGTCGTTTACCCCGTGCATAAAGCGCGAATTGCGCTGTTAAAAAGCGCAATGCAGCGGAATCGGCTGCGGCATGCGCTGAATCGGCTTTTTAAGGTGTAAGTTGTGGCCCGCCCTGGGCGCAAAGCGGCAGGCCAGAGCGGTCTCAGGCGCGCTTTTTCTGCTGTGCGCGCGGTTGTTGCGCCAGGCGTGCGAACAGGTCTTTCGGGTCGGCCAGGTCCGGCACCAGCTCAAGCGTGCTGCCGATATCCAGTGCCTTGGCCACGTCGAGCACGTAACGCAGCGCCGAGTAGTCTTCGATGGCAAAACCCACCGAGTCGAACAGGGTGATCTGGCGCGCGTTTTCGCGGCCGGGTTGCTGGCCGTTGATGACTTGCCACAGCTCGGTCACCGGCGAATCTACCGGCATGTGCTGGATCTCACCTTCGATGCGGCTTTGCGGTTCGTACTCGACGATCACCCGGGCGCGTTCGACGATACGTCGGTCCAGCTCGGTCTTGCCCGGGCAGTCACCGCCCACGGCGTTGAGGTGCATGCCGGGTTCGATCATTTCATCCGTCAGAATGGTCGCGTAGGCCTTGTCCGCCGTCACGGTGGTGACGATATCCGCACCTTTCACCGCTTCGGCCACGCTGCCGGCCAGGATCACCTTGATCGCCGGGAACGCCTTGAGGTTGGCCGCCAGCTTGGCGGTAGCCTTGGCGTCGATGTCGAACAGGCGAATCTCGTTGATGCCGAGCATGGCGTGGAAAGCCAGGGCCTGGAATTCACTCTGCGAGCCGTTGCCGATCAGTGCCATGCTGCGGCTGTTGTCGCGCGCCAGGTAGCGGGCGACCAAGGCTGAAGTGGCTGCGGTGCGGATCGCGGTGGTCAGGGTCATTTCCGCCAGCAGCACCGGCTTACCGGTGTCCACATCGCCCAGGGCACCGAAGGCCATCACGGTGAGCATGCCGGCCAGGGTGTTTTTCGGGTGGCCGTTCACGTATTTGAAGGCGTACAGCGAGGTGTCGGACACCGGCATCAGCTCGATCACGCCGTCCGGCGAGTGGTTGGCCAGTCGCGCGCATTTTTCGAAGTCCTGCCAGCGCAGGTAGTCGGCGCGGATGTACTCGGCCATTTCCGTGATGCAGGTTTGCAGGCCTTTTTGCGAGACCAGGTAGCAGAGGTCGTTGACGTCGATATAGCGGGTCATGGCAAGACTCCTTATTGAAATGAGGGGCGGGCGGGCAGGTGCACTTCCGCCAGCATGCAGCGGGCACTGCCGCCGCCGATGCGTTCGATGTTGTCGATGTTCACCACCACCGGCTGTGTGTGGCGTTCCACATGCTGGCGCTGGGCTGGTTGCAGGGCCCCCCAGGCGCTGGCGGACATGACCAAAAGCGGCTGGCCGTCGCGGTCATGGACTTCGAGCATGTTGCCGGCGAAGGCTTCCAACTGGTCGAAGTCGAGGGCGAGGATGTCTTTGCCGGTATCGCGCAGGGAGCGTTCCAGGCCCAGGCGTTCGTCGGCGTCAGGCAGGGCTTGCAGGCACACCACCGAGAGGTCACGGCCGACGCTCATCATCACGTTGCTGTGGTAGATCGGCGCGTGATGGCGGTCGACGGCGTGGAACACGCAGAGTTGGTAGTCGAGGCGGTCGGCGAACTGGCGCAGGGCGTCCTGGTGGGTGCGCCCGGAGTGGCAGGCGTAGCTGATGCGGTGTTGGCGGTCGAGCACCATGCTGCCGGTGCCTTCGAGGAAGATGTTCTGTTGTTCGAGGTGGCTGAGGTCGATGGTGTCTTTGATCGCAAAGCGCTGCTCCAGTACGTGCAGCACACCTTTGTTGCGCTCCAATCGTCGGTTCTGGCCTTCCATCGGGTACAGCACCAGGCTGCCGTCGGCATGGCTGCTCCACCAGTTATTGGGGAAGATCGAGTCGGGCGTGTGAGGCGCCGGGGTGTCCTGCACCACCAACACTTCCACGCCGTGTTGGCGCAGGGTGTCGACATAACGGTCGAATTCTTCCAGCGCTTTGTGCTGTGCGCTGAGTGGGTCCAGGGGCGGGCGTTGGAAGCGGTTGTTGATCGCGGTGTCCGGGTTGAAAGCAAAGCGCGCCGGGCGAATCATCAGGACGGTGTTTGTTGTTTGCATGGGTGCACGGGTCCATGGGGGCTGAGCTGTGGGGGTATTTTGTGCGTTGTGATGGGGGAATCCCGGCTGAAACAGCGGGGCGGCTCAGCCGGGAAAGCTGAAAAGTGGGGTGGGGCAGCCGAATCGGCTGTCAGGGTTGGAATGAGGTCAACTGTGGGAGCTGGCTTGCCTGCGATAGCGGTGTATCAGTGCCATATTCTTGGCTGGCACACCGCCATCGCAGGCAAGCCAGCTCCCACATTGGTATTGTTGGGGCTGTTATAGCGCTGTCCGTCAGGAGGAATCATGTCTACCGCCGTTCGTCTCGCCCAGGCAGCCGATGCCGAGGGGATCAGCCAGGTCATCCTGGCGGCCTTGCACAGCAGTAATGCGCGGGATTACCCGGCGGATGTGATTGCGCGGGTGGCGAGCAACTTTACCCCGTACGCCGTGCAGGCCTTGCTCCAGCGGCGGGTGGTGCTGGTGGCGACTCATGGTCAGGTGATCGTCGCCACTGCCGCGCTTGATGGCAATGTGGTGCGCTCGGTGTTTGTGAACCCGGCGCTGCAAGGGCAGGGCATTGGGCGGCTGCTGATGATTGAGATCGAACTGCGTGCCCGGGAAGCCGGGGTGACGGTGTTGAGTGTGCCGTCTTCGCTGACCGCCGAGCCGTTTTATACAAAGATGGGCTTCCACACGGTGCGCGATGTCTATCACGGTAACGAGCGCACGCTGGTGATGGAGAAGGCGCTGTTATCCCGCCACCCCATCGGGCCGTATCGTGATCGTCAGCACCGTGCGCAAGTGGTGGCCCTGTGGCAGGAGGCGTTTGGGTATGACACCGCGCACAACCTGCCGACGTTGGCGATTGATAAGAAGCTGGCGGTTAACGATGGGTTGTTTTTCGTAGCGACGGATAAAAAAGCCGTGATCGGCACCCTTCTCGCAGGCTACGACGGGCATCGTGGTTGGCTGTATTCGGTGGCGGTGCACGCTGACTATCGGCGTCACGGCCTGGGCTCCTCGCTGGTGCGGTATGCCGAGCAGGCGTTGACGGCGTTGGGGTGCATGAAGATCAATTTGCAGATTACTGGCGGCAATGATGGGGTGGCGGGGTTCTATGAGGCGTTGGGATATGGAGTGGAGCCGAGGATTAGTATGGGTAAGAAGATAGCCGTGAACATCCCCAAGGATGTGTGAGAACGCCGAAATCAACTGTGGGAGCTGGCTTGCCTGCGATGGCGGTGCATCAGTCAACTTATTGAGTCACTGATAGACCGCCATCGCAGGCAAGCCAGCTCCCACATGGGTTTTGTGGTGTTGCTGGCGTTTGGGCTTAGACCTTGACGATCCAGCCTGCTGGCGCTTCGACGTCACCGGTTTGCACGCCGGTCAGCTCTTTGTAGAGCTTCTGGGTGATCGGGCCGACTTCAGTTTCGCTGTGGAACACGTGCAGTTTGCCGTTGTACTGGATGCCGCCGATGGGCGAGATCACAGCGGCCGTGCCGCAGGCTCCGGCTTCCTTGAACTGATCCAGTTTGTCGATGAACACTTCGCCTTCGACCACTTTCAGGCCCAGGCGGGACTGGGCCAGTTCGATCAGCGACAGGCGGGTGATGCCTGGCAGCACCGAAGGCGACTTCGGCGTGATGAACTGGTTGTCGTGGGTGATCCCGAAGAAGTTGGCCGAGCCGACTTCTTCGATTTTCGAATGGGTCATCGGGTCCAGGTAGATCGCATCGGCGAAACCGGATTTTTTCGCTTCGGCACCCGGCATCAGGCTGGCGGCGTAGTTACCACCCACTTTGGCGGCGCCGGTGCCTTGTGGCGCGGCGCGGTCGAAAGTGGAGATCTGGAAGTTATGCGGCACCAGCCCGCCTTTGAAGTAGGCGCCGACCGGGATGGCGAAGACCGAGAAGATGAACTCCGGCGCGGTACGCACGCCGATGTTGTCACCGGTGCCGATCACGAACGGGCGCAGGTACAGCGCGCCGCCGCTGCCGTACGGCGGGATGAACCGCTCGTTGGCCTTGACCACTTGTTTGCAGGCTTCGATGAAGTCTTCGGTGGGCACGTGCGGCATCAGCAGGCGTGCACAGCTGCGCTGCATGCGGGCGGCGTTCTGGTCCGGGCGGAACAGGTTGATTGAACCGTCCTTGCAGCGGTAGGCCTTGAGGCCTTCAAAGCATTGCTGGCCATAGTGCAGGGCCGTGGAGCCCTCGCTGATGTGCAGCACGTTGTCGTCGGTCAGGGTGCCGGCTTGCCATTCGCCGTTTTTCCAGGCCTGGAGAAACCGCTTGTCGGTCTTGATGTAGTCAAAACCCAGCTTGTCCCAATTGATGCTTTCGTTACCCATGACACCCTCTATCTCTGGACAACCGCCTGGTCGAAGGCAGGCTTGTCGGTTTTTTTCTGGATGGGCGCAACAATACTGCATTATTGGCCGGTGTGGGAGCAGGTGGGTGGGCCGTTCAGCCTGTGTGTTGGCTGATCCACCGCTATCGCAGGCAAGCCAGCTCCCACATTTGGAATGCATTCCCGTGTGGGAGCTGGCTTGCCTGCGATGGCCTCACTGTAGTTTTACAGGTGCAGCGCGTGGCCCAGGGCCCTTAAGGCCGCCTCTTGTACCGCTTCGCCGAGCGTTGGGTGGGCGTGGATGGTGCCGGCCACGTCTTCCAGGCGCGAACCCATTTCCAGGCTCAGGCCAAAGGCCGTGGACAGTTCGGACACGCCAACACCTACCGCTTGCCAGCCGACGATCAGGTGGTTATCACGGCGAGCGACCACACGCACGAAGCCGGTTTTCGACTCCAGCGTCATCGCCCGGCCGTTGGCCGTGAACGGGAAACTCGACACGATGCAGTCCAGGCCCGCCGCCTTGGCTTCATCCGGGGTCTTGCCGACCACCACCAGTTCCGGATCGGTAAAGCACACGGCTGGAATGGCCGCCGGGTTGAATTCGCGGGTTTTACCGCTGATCAGTTCGGCGACCATCTCGCCCTGGGCCATGGCCCGGTGCGCCAACATCGGCTCGCCACTCAGGTCGCCAATCGCCCAAACATTGCGCATGCTGGTCTGGCAACGGCTGTCGATCTTGATCGCCGCGCCGTTCATGTCCAGGTTCAGCGCTTCGAGGTTCCAGCCTTGGGTGTTGGGTTTGCGACCGACGGCCACCAGCACTTGATCAGTTTCCAGTGACAAGGTGTCGCCATTCGGATCGCGCACTTGCAGGCTGTTGTTCTCGAAACCGGTCACGCTGTGCTTGAGGTACAGCTTGATCCCCAAGTGCTTGATGGATTCAGCCACCGGCAGCGTCAGTTCGCCGTCGTAAGCCGGTAGGATGCGCTCCTGCGCCTCGACCACACTGACCTCAGCGCCGAGCTTGCGGTAGGCAATGCCCAGCTCCAGGCCAATATAGCCGCCGCCCACCACAACCAGGCGTTTGGGCACGCGGGTGGGGGCCAGCGCTTCGGTGGAGGAGATGATCGGCCCGCCATTCGGCAGCATCGGCAGGTTGACGCTTTTCGAGCCGGTAGCCAGCAGCAGGTGTTCGCACTGGATACGCTGGTCGCCGACATCAATGGTCTTGCCATCGACAACCTTGGCCCAACCGTGAATCACCTGCACTTTGTGTTTTTTCAACAGTGCGGCAACGCCGCTGGTCAGGCGGTCGACGATGCCGTCTTTCCATTCCACGCTTTTGCGGATGTCCAGGGTCGGCACGTCCACTTCGATGCCCAACTGCGAACCCTGGCTGTGGTGCACGGTTTGCTGGAACTGCTCGGCCACATGGATCAGGGCTTTCGAGGGGATGCAGCCGATATTCAGGCAGGTGCCGCCCAAGGCCTGGCCTTCCACCAGAATGGTCGGGATGCCCAACTGACCGGCGCGAATCGCCGCCACATAACCGCCAGGGCCGCCGCCGATAATCAGCAACGTGGTGTGTAGTGTCTGAGACATGCCTTACTCCAAAAACAGGCTGGCGGGTTGTTCGAGCAGGCCGCGAATGGCCTGGATGAATTGCGCCGCGTCCATGCCATCGACCACGCGGTGATCGAAGGAGCTGGAGAGGTTCATCATCTTGCGGATTACGATCTGGCCCTTGATCACCATCGGCCGCTCAACAATGCGGTTGACGCCGACGATGGCCACTTCCGGCAGGTTCAGCACGGGTGTGCTGACGATGCCGCCCAACGCGCCCAGGCTGGTCAACGTAATGGTCGACCCCGACAGCTCATCGCGGCTGGCCTTGCCATTGCGCGCGGCGCTGGCCAAACGGGTGATTTCCTCAGCATTGCCCCACAGGCTGCGGGCTTCGGCATGGCGCACCACCGGCACCATCAGGCCCACGTCGCTCTGGGTGGCGACCCCCACATGCACCGCGCCGAGGCGGGTGATGACCTGGGCTTCGTCGTCATAGCGCGCGTTGATCTGCGGGAAGTCCCGCAGCGCCACGACCATGGCGCGCACGATAAACGGCAGCAATGTCAGCTTGCCGCGTGCAGCGCCGTGTTTCTCATTGAGGTGCACGCGCAGCTCGTCGAGGGCAGTGACGTCGATTTCTTCCACATAGCTGAAATGCGCGGCGCGCCGGGTCGCGTCCTGCATGCGCTGGGCGATCTTGCGGCGCATGCCGATCACCGGGATCTGTTCTTCGTCGTTGCGTTCGGCGTAGGGGTTGGCAGCGGTTTTAGTTTGCGCCGGACTCTGGAGCAAGAAAGCCTCCAAATCTTCGTGCAGAATCCGGCCCGCAGGACCAGAGCCCTGCACCAGGCGTAACTGAATGCCAGCATCCAGCGCGTGTTTCCGCACGGCAGGCGAGGCCAATGGGCGTTCGTCGGCTTCACGGGCCACGGGTGCTTGAGCCGCCACCACTGGCGCGGGCTTGCTTGGCGCTGGCGCAGGCTTGGCTTCAGCAACCAGAGCGGGTGCAGGCGCAGCTTTTACCGGTGCAGCCACCGCCGGTACATCTTTGGCGTTACCCGCGCCTTCCACTTCAATGCTGATCAAAATACTGCCCACGGCCATGACTTCACCTGGCTCGCCGCCGAGGGAAATCACCTTGCCGTGCACCGGCGAGGGAATGTCCACCATCGCCTTGTCGGTCATCACATCCGCCAGCACTTGGTCTTCAACCACCAGGTCGCCAACCTTTACATGCCATACAGACAGTTCAACTTCTGCGATGCCTTCGCCAATGTCCGGCATCTTGATAATGTGCGTGCCCATTCAGACCTCCATGACCCGTTTCAACGCCGCGCCCACGCGGGACGGCCCTGGGAAATACGCCCACTCTTGCGCGTGCGGGTAGGGGGTGTCCCAACCGGTGACGCGTTCGATCGGCGCTTCCAGGTGGTGGAAGCAATGCTCTTGCACCAGCGCCACCAGCTCGGCGCCAAAGCCGCAGGTGCGGGTGGCTTCATGCACCACCACGCAACGGCCGGTCTTTTTCACCGACTTGACGATGGTTTCCAGGTCCAGCGGCCACAGGCTGCGCAGGTCAATAACTTCGGCGTCGATGCCGGTTTCTTCGGCGGCAACTTGCGACACATACACGGTGGTGCCGTAGGTCAGCACGGTGACGGCCGAGCCCGGGCGCACGATGGCGGCCACGTCCAGCGGCACGGTGTAGTAACCGTCCGGTACTTGCGCTTGCGGGTGCTTCGACCACGGGGTTACCGGGCGGTCGTGATGGCCGTCGAACGGGCCGTTGTACAGGCGCTTTGGCTCTAGGAAAATCACCGGGTCATCGTTTTCGATCGAGGCGATCAGCAGGCCCTTGGCGTCATACGGGTTGGACGGCATCACCGTGCGCAGGCCGCAGACCTGGGTGAACACTGCTTCGATACTCTGGCTGTGGGTCTGGCCGCCATAGATACCGCCACCGCAGGGCATGCGCATGGTCAGCGGCGCAGTGAACTGCCCGGCCGAGCGATAACGCAAGCGCGCCGCTTCCGAGATGATCTGGTCGGTAGCGGGGTAGACGTAGTCGGCGAACTGGATTTCCGCCACCGGGCGCAGGCCGTAGGCACCCATGCCCACCGCGACGCCGACGATGCCGCTTTCCGAGATCGGCGCGTCAAACACCCGCGAGCTGCCGTACTTGTTCTGCAAACCTTCGGTGCAACGGAACACGCCGCCGAAGTAACCGACGTCCTGGCCGAACACCACCACGTTATCGTCACGCTCAAGCATCACATCCATGGCCGAGCGCAGGGCCTGGATCATGGTCATGGTGGTGGTGGTCATGGCGGTTTCCAGTTCAATACTGTTGTTGTGATCGTTCATGTCAGATCCCCAACTCTTGACGCTGGCGCTTCAAGTGCTCCGGCATCTCTTTATAGACGTCCTCGAACATGGTCGCAGCGCTTGGAATCTGGCCGCCGGCAAGGGTGCCGTACTGTTCGGCTTCTTTTTGCGCCGCAATGACTTCGGCTTCAAGTTCGGCACTGACCGCCACGTGTTCCTCTTCGGACCACTGGCCAATCTTGATCAGGTGCTGCTTGAGGCGGGTAATCGGGTCACCCAACGGGAAGTGGCTCCAGTCATCGGCGGGGCGGTATTTGGACGGGTCATCGGAGGTGGAGTGCGGGCCGGCGCGGTAGGTGACCCACTCGATCAGCGTTGGCCCCAGGTTGCGGCGCGCACGCTCAGCAGCCCAGGCGGAGGCGGCGTACACCGCGATAAAGTCGTTGCCGTCCACACGCAGCGAGGCGATGCCGCAACCCACGCCGCGTCCGGCGAAGGTGGTGGCTTCACCACCGGCAATCGCCTGGAAGGTGGAGATCGCCCACTGGTTGTTGACCACGTTGAGAATCACCGGCGCGCGGTACACGTGGGCGAAGGTGAGGGCGGTGTGGAAGTCGGATTCGGCGGTGGCGCCGTCGCCGATCCAGGCCGAGGCGATTTTGGTATCGCCCTTGATCGCCGAGGCCATGCCCCAGCCCACGCCTTGTACGAATTGGGTGGCGAGGTTGCCGGAAATGGTGAAGAAGCCGGCGTCTTTGACCGAGTACATGATCGGCAGTTGGCGACCCTTGAGCGGGTCGCGCTCGTTGGACAGCAGTTGGCAGATCAGGTCCACCAGCGGCACTTCGCGGGCCATCAGGATGCTTTGCTGGCGGTAGGTGGGGAAGCACATGTCGTCGATGTTCAAGGCCAGGGCCTGGGCGCTGCCGATGGCTTCTTCGCCAAGGCTTTGCATGTAGAACGACATTTTTTTCTGACGCTGGGCGACGACCATGCGGTTGTCGAATATCCGCGTCTTGAGCATGGCGCGCATGCCTTTACGCAGAATCTCGACGGGAACGCCCTCGGCCCACGGGCCAAGGGCCTGGCCCTGGTCGTCGAGCACGCGAATCAGGCCCTTGGCCAGGTCGGCGGTGTCGGCAGGTTCTACGTCGATGGCGGGTTTGCGCACCAGGCCGGCGTCAGTGAGGCGCAGGTAGGTAAAGTCGGTCTTGCAGCCTGGGCGGCCCGAGGGTTCGGGAACGTGCAGGCGCAGTGGTTCGTACTGCTGAGTCATGGCTTCTACGCTCGATCTTGTGAATTTCTTGTAGTGGGCGCGCTAGCTGACAGTCAGTCTCCGGGTAAGAGAAATCTTGTCCTACAAACATCATAGGCGTGGCGTAGAAGAATATTTATCTCTGTTTCATTGCGCTCGCGATCATTTGAGGATAAAAAAACTGCATAACCATAATAAACAGGTGATTTTGTCTCATGCGCAAACTGGACCGTACCGACATCGGCATTCTTAACGCCCTGCAGGAGAACGCCCGCATCACCAACGCCGACCTGGCCCGCTCGGTCAACCTATCGCCCACGCCGTGTTTCAACCGGGTCAAGGCGATGGAGGAATTGGGCCTGATTCGCGACCAAGTCACGCTGCTTGACGCCGACTTACTCGGGCTGCACGTCAACGTGTTCATCCATGTGAGCCTGGAGAAGCAGAACGAACTGGCGTTGCAGCAGTTTGAAGGCGCGATCTCGGACCGGCCCGAAGTGATGGAGTGCTACCTGATGGCCGGCGACCCGGATTACCTGATCCGCGTGCTGGTGCCGACGATTCAGTCGCTGGAGCGCTTCATGATGGACTTTTTGACCAAGGTGCCGGGCGTGGCCAATATTCGCTCCAGCTTTGCGCTCAAGCAAGTGCGCTACAAGACGGCGCTACCATTGCCGCCAGGTGGCTTGATGGTCTGAGCGGCAGTAGCCAGCGGCGCCGCCAGGCGCCGCCGTGGCCCCTCTTGCCGTGCCCATTTTTAATTGACCGTAGTCAATATAAGTTGGTGTTTGTCCGAGTACTCCCCTGCGCCTGCTAAGCTCTGTTTTTAAAGGGCGAGACACGTCATGGACAATCAGCAATTAATATGCCGCGCGCTCTACGACTTTAATCTAACTCAGCTTTCCATTGTCGCAGCGCTGGAAGACATGGCTGCGCTCATTGAAAATATAAGTTGCGTTTCGCCGCCAATCAGCGCCTCTTTAAAACGTCATCTGGAAACGGTCGGGCGAAACTGTGATCGGTCCTGTAATGCGATGTATTCGCTGCTCAACGAAGAAGCCAACGTCGAATTACCCAGCTGAAAACGCGCTTGGGTTGGGCGAGTTTAGTTTGTTAGCTAATTAACGGAAGTGTAAGAATTATTCTCATCCGAATAATAAAATTCTACGTGGACAGTCACATATTTTTCACACATGCTTCCCCACGATAGTAGCCATAGGCCATTTAACTAATTGAGCCCGGGCAAGAGGTGAGTAGAGATGTCCATGAGATCCTTGAAGTTAAACTTTCGTGCTGCCCTTTGTTTTGGCGTGGTGTGCATTCTGCTATTAATTCAGGGGGGCATGACGCTGGTAAAAATCGATACTGTTTATGCATCGACGGTTGAAATTGAAACCAACTGGCTGCCGAGTATTCGTCTGGCCGGGAAAATCGACTCGGCGCTGTATAAGCTGCGCCTGGAGCTGCGCAATTTTGCGATGGACGCCGCCCGGCAGAACCCAGGTTCACTGGAAAAAATACGAAGCCTGCGAGCAGACCTGATCAAGGTCGCTGAGAGCTATGCGCCCATGGTGTCGAGTCCCGAGGAGCAGGCCAAATATGACCAAGCCCTCAGTAGTATTCGAAGTTACGACCAGAAGGTCGACGCATTTCTTGGGTTCTCTTCCACGGCGTCCACTGAGCAGCTCGCGGTCTTCATGCGCGACACCCTGAGCCCCATTGCCTCAAAGGCGCAAGACTCGATCAACGAGCTGATCCAGTTGAATGAACGCGGGTCGCAGCAAGCGGTGCAGGTGGCCGCCAGCGAGCACAACGCGACGCGCCTGTTTACCTGGGCGCTGATGGCTGTTTCAGTGCTGCTGACGGTTGTAGTCGCCGGTCTGTTTGCCCGCAGTATTATTACCCCGGTACGTGAACTGCTGGTGTCGACCTCAAAGATCGCCGAAGGGGATCTACGCGTGGCCATTACCGTAGACGGCCAGGATGAGCTGACGGCGCTGCAGCAATCCACAGCTGCCATGCAGGTGAACCTCAAGAACACCCTGCAGCAAATCAGCGATGCATCCGGGCAATTGGCGTCGGCTGCCGAAGAGATGAGTTCGATCACCCGTGAGTCCAGTGCCGGCATTGAGCGCCAGAGCCACGAAACCGACCAGGCTGCCACGGCGGTTAATCAGATGACCGCCGCAGTGGAGGAGGTGGCCCGCAATGCGGTCTCGGCCTCCCACTCGACTCAGGACTCCCAGCGCTCGGCGAAAATCGGCCAGGAGCGTGTTACCCAGACCATTGCCTCGATCGAAAAACTCAGCGCCACGGTGCAGCAGACCGGTGTGGAAGTTGAAGGCCTGGCCAAGCAGGCGCAGGACATTGCACGGGTGGTGGAAGTGATCCGCTCGATTGCCGAACAGACCAACCTGTTGGCGCTGAACGCTGCCATAGAGGCGGCGCGGGCCGGTGAGCAAGGGCGCGGCTTTGCGGTGGTGGCCGATGAAGTGCGGGCACTGGCCCACAGGACTCAGACCTCGACCCAGGAAATCGAGCAGATGATTGCGAAGATACAAACCTGTTCCAGCGAGGCCGTAGCGTCCATGAGCATGAACCGCAATGAAGCGGTGGACTCACTGAAAATCGCCCACGAAGCCGGCCATGCCATCATTCAGATTACCGAGGCCATTGCCGATATCAATGAAAGGAACCTGCTGATCGCGACGGCTTCCGAGGAACAGGCCCACGTGGCCCGCTCGGTGGATCAGAACCTGATCAGTATTCGCGACCTGTCGATCCAGAGTTCGTCAGCCGCCGGACAGACCTCCATCGCCAGCCACGAGCTGTCGAAACTGGCGATAGACCTCAAGCAGATCGTGGCCCGTTTTTCGATAGCCTGAACCTGCACACAGTGAGGCATGGCCTATGTTGAAACGCATTCTCGTGTCGCAAGTGATCCTGGGCATGTACATCCATAAACTTGAGGGCGCCTGGATCAAGCATGGCTTTTGGAAAAGCCGTTTTCTCCTCAAACAAACCGAGGACCTGCAGCGTCTGCGGGACTCGCCGGTTCAAGGCGTATGGATTGATACACTCAAAGGCTGCGACGTAGCGCCGAGCGCTACGGTCGCGGTGACACCAGCGCCCACGGCGGGCAAGCCCCGCGAGGTACTGACCCGCCACGAGATGAAGGCGGAAGTGGCTCGCGCGGTAAAGTTGTGTGGGGTTGCCAAGCGCGCGGTGATCACCATGTTCGGCGAGTTGCGCATGGGCAAGGCGGTCGACCCCACCGAAGTCACTCAACTGGTGGACGATATTTCCCAATCACTGCTGCGTCATCCTCACGCCTTCATCAGCCTGGCACGCCTGAAGACCGCCGATGAATACACCTACATGCACTCGGTGGCCGTGTGTGGGTTGATGATTGCAATGGCGCGCCAGCTGCAATTGGAGCCCGCCCTGATCCAGGAGGCAGGGCTGGCAGGGCTGTTCCACGATGTCGGCAAGATGGCGGTTCCCGAAGCGATCCTGAGTAAGCCCGGCACGTTGACAGCGCTTGAGTTTGCCTCGGTGCGTCTGCATCCGGTACAGGGCGCAGACATGCTTCGCCAGTGCCCGCACATCAGCGCACTGGTGCTCGATGTGTGCTTGCATCACCATGAAAAATGCGATGGCAGCGGCTACCCCCACGGCCTGGTTCAGGACCAGATCAGCCTGTTTGCGCAAATGGGCGCAGTGTGTGACGTGTACGATGCGATCACCTCGGAGCGCCCCTACAAACATGGCTGGGGGCCTGACGAGGCGATACAGAAAATGGCGGAATGGAAAGGCCATTTTGATGCCCGGGTGTTCCAGGCGTTTGTCCGGTGCGTGGGCATTTATCCGGTCGGCGCCCTGGTTCGACTGGAGAGTGGCCGTATCGGCGTGGTCATCGAACAAAACCCTGGCGCATTGCTGACGCCGATCGTGAAAGTGTTCTTTTCCACGCGTTCCCGCTTGCCGATTACCCAGGTGGTGGTCAACCTGGCCAAGCAGCCCGACAAGATCGTCGGCCGAGAAACTGCTGAAGCGTGGGGCTTCAAGCACCTCGACGAATTGTGGTCAGGGCTTGCGCGCGTCAAAGGGTCCTATTTCGATCAGCCGACTTAAAGTTGATTGAGCGGAATTTTCAGGTAGACCACGCCATTTTCCTCCGCCGGCGGCATATTCCCGGCCCGCACGTTCACTTGGATCGCCGGCAACAGCAGCGTCGGCATCCCCAGCCCGGCATCACGCGTGGTGCGCATTTCAACAAACGCAGCCTCATCCACACCGTCATGCACATGGATATTCCCCGCGCGCTGTTCCGCCACGGTGGTCAGGCACTTGGCCTCACGGCCTTGCGGCGGATAGTCATGGCAGACATACAGCCGGGTTTCATCCGGGAAGGCCAGCAACTTGCGCATCGACGCATATAACTGCCGCGCATCCCCGCCAGGAAAGTCGCAACGCGCAGTGCCCACATCGGGCATGAACAGCGTGTCGCCCACCAGGATCAACCGGTCGTCGATCAAGTAAGCCATGTCCGCCGGCGTATGCCCGGGTACATGCAGCGCCTGGGCCTTCACGTTGCCGATATGAAAGATCTCATCCGGCGCAAACAAATGGTCGAACTGCGAGCCATCGACGCGAAATTCGGGCTCCAGGTTGAACAGATTCTTGAATACCCCTTGCACCTTGCTGATCGACTGACCAATGGCAATCTTGCCGCCCAAGGTGCGCCGCAGGTACGGCGCGGCAGACAGGTGATCAGCATGCGCATGGGTTTCCAGCAGCCATTGCACCTGCAAGCCGTGCTCACGCACAAAGGCTGTGACCTTGTCCGCCTGGGCCGTATGGGTGCGCCCGGAGGCTGGGTCGTAATTGAGCACCGAGTCGACGATAGCGCAGGGGCCGCCGTCAGTTTCATAGATGACATAGGTGAAGGTCGACGATGCCTCGTCCAGAAAATCTTGAATCAACGCTGGCATGGCGGCTGTCCCTCGGTGGTGAAAAAAATGGTTACAATCAATTTACGTTTACACATAATGTTTTGAGCTTAAGTGACAGAAAGGACCCGAAGCAAATGGAATCTACTCTGAGTGAAGGCGAAGTCGCCCAACTGCGCGCCTCGGCGTCCAAGGCCTGCTCCTTGCTCAAGGCATTGGCCAATGAGGACCGTTTGTTGATCCTGTGTCAGTTGACCCAGGGTGAGCGCAACGTTGGTGAATTGGAAACCATGACCGGCGTAAGACAGCCTACGCTGTCACAACAGTTGGGCATTTTGCGCGACGAAGGGTTGGTCGCTACCCGTAGGGAAGGCAAATACATTTTCTACGGGCTGGCCAGCCATGAAGTGATTCAAGTAATGAAGACCCTCTCCGGGCTGTACTGCGGTGCGGTCATCAAAAGCTGGGCGTGACGCCATCCGGCAGCGACCCTTGTGTGCATGTATAAAAAGGCGATTGACATGAACGACCAACACTGTGGCCCCACCATCAGTGGCGACATCGTAGTCATTGGCGGCGGTTCGGCGGGCATCGGCCTGCTGGCCAGCCTGCTCAAGCGTGATCCGCACCTGAACATCACCCTGATCGAGCCGAGTGAATACCACTGCTACCAGCCGGCCTGGACCCTGGTCGGCGGCGGCGCCTACGACGTCAAAAAGACCCGGCGCCCATTGGCCGACGTACTGCCCAATGGCGTCACCTGGGTACAGGCCGCCGTCACCGAACTGCTGCCCGACGAGCAAACCCTGGTGCTCGACAACGGCCAGCGCGTCACCTGGAACAACCTGATCGTGTGCCCCGGCCTGCGCCTGGCCTGGGAGAAAGTCGAAGGCCTGCAAGCCACCCTCGGCCAGCACGGCGTTACCTCCAACTACAGCTACGAGCACGCCGCCTACACCTGGCAGTTGGTGCAGCAACTCAAGAGCGGCAAGGCGATCTTTACCCAGCCTGCCATGCCGATCAAATGTGCGGGTGCGCCGCAAAAAGCCATGTACTTGTCCTGCGATCACTGGCTCAAGCAAGGCAATCTGAAAAACATCGATGTCGAGTTCGATCTTGCCGGCGCCGCACTGTTTGGCGTGGCGACCTTTGTGCCGCCATTGATGAAATACGTCGAGAAGTACAACGCGCGCCTGGCGTTCAACTCCAACCTGATCAGGGTGGATGGCCCGGCACGCAAGGCTTGGTTCGAGGTGAAGGACGCAGCGGGCAATGTCAGCGTTGAAGAGAAGTCCTTCGACCTGCTGCACGTGGTGCCGCCGCAAGTCTCCCCGGACTTTATCCGCCAAAGCCCGCTGGCCGACGCCGCCGGCTGGTGCGAGGTCAACCCCCACAGCCTGCAACACCTGCGCTACCCGCATATCTTCGGCCTGGGTGACGTGTGCGGCACCACCAACGCAAAGACCGCCGCCGCCGTGCGCAAGCAGATTGTGGTGGTGGCCGAAAACCTATTGGCCCTGCGCAAACAGGCGCCGCTGCCGCTCAAGTACGACGGCTACGGTTCCTGCCCGCTGACAGTGGAGAAGGGCAAGGTGGTGCTGGCCGAGTTCGGCTATGGCGGCAAACTGCTGCCGACCCTCCCGCTGGACCCGACCCAGGCGCGCCGTTCGATGTGGTTCCTCAAGGCCACGTTGCTGCCGTGGTTCTACTGGAACGGCATGCTTAAGGGCCGTGAGTGGCTGACCCGCCTGAGCAAGGTGGATTAAATGCTGCTGGCAAGTCTGTTGGGCGTATTGATGGGCCTGGTCATGGGCCTCACCGGCGCGGGCGGTGGCATCCTCGGGGTGCCGGCGCTGGTGTTGGGCTTGGGCTTGACCATGACCCAGGCGGCGCCGGTGTCGCTGCTCGCCGTGGGCGCGGCGGCAGCGGTGGGTGCAATCGACGGGTTGCGCCATGGCCTGGTGCGTTATCGCGCCGCGTTGCTGATCGCCTTGCTCGGCGCGCTGTTCTCGCCACTGGGGGTGTTCATTGCCCACCAACTGTCGGAGCCCGTGTTGATGGGCCTGTTCAGCGCGCTGATGGTGCTGGTGGCCTGGCGTATGTTGCAGCGCGAAAAGGTCGAGGCCGGGCCGAGTGACCATGGTGCCGCGTCGTGGGGCCAGAAGAACTGCATGCTCGATCAGCAAACCGGGCGCTTTGCCTGGACCGCCAAGTGCAGTACTACGTTAGCCGCGCTGGGTGCGGTGACCGGCGCGGTGTCGGGTTTGCTCGGCGTGGGCGGTGGTTTTCTGATCGTGCCCGCATTCAAGCAGCTGACCGATGTGCAGATGCGGGGGATCGTCGCCACCTCGTTGATGGTGATCAGCCTGATCTCGCTCATTGGCGTGGCGGGTGCGATGCATGCCGGTGTGAGTATTGAGCCTGTAGGCTGGGTGTTTATCGCTGCGAGCATTGTCGGCATGTTGGTTGGACGGCGCCTGTGTTCGGTGATCAAGGCGCGAACCTTGCAGGTTGGGTTTGCCAGCCTGTGTGTGGTGGTGGCCGTCGGCATGTTGGTCAAGGCGTTGCTCTGAAACAAGGTCTGAAAGAAGGCGGCATGCATGGCCTGGGGACTTGATACCCGTCAACACCGCCTGCGGCATTTTGCGTCATGCTCCGCGCCTGATTTGAAGGCTGACGGAGAGCCCCATGAGCGCGCCCGCAACAACCGCTGCATCATTTAAGTTACCCCTGGGCCTGGTGGTCGCCGTGCTGGTGATGGTCGGTGTGCTGCTGTTGCCGCTGCCGGCTGACTTGCCCGTAGCCGGGCATCGAATGCTCGCGATCCTCGCGTTTGCGGTGGTGGTGTGGATCACCGAGGCGGTGTCCTATGAAGCCAGCGCGATCATGATCACCTCGCTGATGGCGTTTCTGCTGGGCACCGCGCCTTCACTGCAAGACCCGGCGCACCTGATCGGCTCCAGCCCGGCGATCAGCATGGCCTTGACCGGGTTTGCCAACCCGGCGCTGGCCTTGGTGGCGGGCGCGTTGTTCATTGCAGCGGCCATGACCCACACGGGCCTGGACCGACGTATCGCCCTGGTCACCTTGACGCGGGTCGGTACCAGCACGCGCGGCATTTTGCTGGGGGCGATTGCGGTCACCATTCTGTTGAGCCTGGTGGTGCCCAGCGCTACGGCGCGCAGTGCCTGTGTGGTGCCGATCATGATGGGCGTGGTGGCGGCGTTTGGTGTCGACAAACGCTCGAATATCGCCGCCGGGTTGATGATCGTGGTGGCTCAGGGCACCAGCATCTGGAACGTCGGCATCCAGACCGCCGCGGCGCAGAACCTGCTGACCGTCGGTTTCATGGACAAGATGCTCGGTGAGCGGGTGTCCTGGATCGACTGGCTGATCGCAGGTGCACCCTGGGCGCTGATCATGTCGGCAGTGTTGCTGGTGCTGGTGCTCAAACTGCTGCCGCCGGAAAGCGACAGCATCCCCGGCGGCAAGGAGGCGGTGGCCCAGTCATTGGTGGACATTGGCCCCATGACCGGCCCACAGAAGCGCTTGCTGGCGGTGTCCGTGTTGCTGTTATTGGCCTGGGCCACCGAAGGCCGTCTGCACAATTTTGATACCACCTCGACGACGTACGCCGGGCTGGTGGTGCTGCTGCTGCCGGGTATCGGCGTGATGACGTGGAAGGATGTGCAGTCGCGCATCCCGTGGGGCACGGTGATTGTGTTCGGCGTCGGCATCAGCCTCGGTACGGCGCTGCTGACCACCCAGGCCGGGCAGTGGCTGGGCTCGCAGGTGGTTGCACACACAGGCCTGGACCAGGTCGGGCCGCTGGGGGTATTTGCGATCCTGGGCGCGTTCCTGATCGTGATCCACTTGGGCTTTGCCAGCGCCACCGCGTTGACCTCGGCGCTGTTGCCGATCCTGATCGCGGTGTTGCAGACCTTGCCGGGGGAGTTCAACCGTTTGGGCATGACCATGCTGCTCGGGTTTGTGATGAGCTACGGGTTTATCCTGCCGATCAATGCGCCGCAAAATATGGTGTGCCTGGGCACGGGGACATTTACGGCGCGCCAGTTTGCCAAGGTCGGGATTTTGGTGACGCTGATCGGCTATGCGCTGATGCTGGTGTTCGCGGCGACTTACTGGAGCTGGCTCGGCTGGATCTGACCTGTAATGTGCTACGCAAAACAAAGGTGATCTCAAGCGGAAGGGGCGGTGCGCGCTTGAGACATGGCAAGATGAACGTCTCTCAGGTTTACTAGTCCCTGAGTAACGGCTTCACCGACCTTGCACGTCGGCTCATCAAGGTCATCGAATGGATAAATACACTCCCCACACCTGGCAGCCCCACGAGCGCCCGAGCCTGCCCGGTTCGCCGTCGACGCCGCTGCACCCCACGCACAAGCGCTGGCTGTTCGCGCTGGTCGGCGTGCTGGTGGCAATCACCGGCGGGCTCGGCAACGCGCTGGTAATCGCCAACCTGCAATACCTGCAAGGCGCCTTGGGCGCGACCACCGCCGAGATGGCCTGGCTGCCCGCCGCCTATGTAATGACCAACGTGTGCATGAACCTGCTGCTGGTGAAGTTTCGCCAGCAGTTCGGCCTGCGCGCGTTTACCGAAGTGTTCCTGGTGTTGTATGCGCTGGTGACCTTCGGCCACTTGTTCGTCAACGACCTCAGTTCGGCCATCGCGGTACGGGCGGCCCACGGCATGGTGGGTGCGGCGCTGAGTTCGCTGGGCTTGTACTACATGATCCAGGCGTTCCCAGCCAAGTGGCGCTTGAAAGCCCTGGTGCTGGGCCTTGGCACTGCGCAGTTGGCGCTGCCGCTGGCGCGGTTGTTCTCTGAAGACTTGCTGCAAATTGCCGAATGGCGCGGGCTGTACCTGTTCGAGCTGGGCCTGGCGCTGATCTGCCTGGGCTGCGTATTCCTGCTCAAATTGCCGCCGGGCGATCGCTTCAAGACCTTTGAAAAACTTGACTTCCTCACCTTTGGCATCCTCGCCACCGGCGTGGCGCTGTTGTGCGCAGTGCTGTCCCTGGGGCGCATCGACTGGTGGCTGGAAGCGCCGTGGATCGGCGTGGCCTCGGCCTGTTCCCTGGTGTTGATCATGGCCGGCCTGGCCATCGAGCATAACCGTGCCAACCCATTGCTGATGACGCGTTGGCTGGGCAGCGGGGTGATGATTCGCCTGGCGCTGGCGGTGGTGCTGATTCGTATGGTGCTGTCAGAGCAGTCCACCGGCGCTGTGGGGTTCATGCAGATGTTGAACATGAGCTACCAGCAGATGCACACGCTGTACGTGGTGATGCTGGCCGGGGCGATTGCCGGGCTGGTGGTGAGTGCGCTGACGATCAACCCGGCGCACCTGCTGATGCCGCTGATCATCTCCCTGGCGTTGATGGCCACCGGCTCGGTGATGGACAGTTTCTCCAGCAACCTGACCCGCCCGGAAAACCTGTACATCAGCCAGTTCCTGCTAGGCTTTGGCGGCACCTTCTTTCTGGGGCCGACCATGGTGCTGGGCACGAAAAACGTGTTGACCAACCCGCGCAACCTGGTGAGTTTCTCGGTGATGTTCGGTATCTGCCAGAACCTCGGCGGCCTGATTGGCGCGGCCTTGCTGGGCACCTTCCAGATCGTGCGCGAGAAGTACCACTCCAGCATGATCGTCGAGCACCTGACCTTGCTTGACCCGCGTGTGGCCGCGCGCGTGCAGAGCGGCGGTTCGGCGTATGGCGGCGTGATCGCCGACCCTGAACTGCGCAACCTGATGGGCATTCGCAGCCTGGCCACGGCGGCCACGCGTGAGGCGAATGTGATGGCCTACAACGATGTGTTCATGCTGATTGCGATTATCGCGATCCTCACCATGCTCTGGATCTTCACCCGCAGCCTGTGGCTGATGAGTACTACCAAGGCAGCAGCCCCTCCCGTTCAACCCAGCGGCGTTACTTCATGACCGAACCGACTACCCGTACAACGACTACTACCAACGCCATCGCCTCGACCCCGGAAGGCACCACGCCGCCGGGTGCCTCGGTCACCGAGCCGCGCTCGCTGCGGGTGCGCATCATCTCGTCCCTGGGCTTTGCCGCGATTGCTATCGTCGGCGTGCTGATCGTGCTGTATGCCTGGCAATTGCCGCCGTTCAGCAGCGCGGTGGAAACCACCGAGAATGCGCTGGTGCGCGGCCAAGTGACGATTATCGGCCCGCAACTCGCCGGCTACGTGCACGAAGTGCCGGTGCAGGACTTCCAGTTCGTCAAGGCCGGCGACCTGCTGGTGCGCCTGGATGACCGTATCTACAAGCAGCGCCTCGACCAGGCGCTGGCGCAACTGGCGGTGCAGAAGGCTGCGCTGGCCAATGTGGTGCAGCAACGCAACAGCGCCGAAGCCACCATCAAACTGCGTCAGGCCGCGCTGGTCGACAGCCAGGCCCAGGCGCGCAAAAGCACCGCCGACCTGCGCCGTAACGAAGAGCTGATCAGCGATGGCTCGGTGTCCAAGCGTGAGCTGGACGTGACCCGCGCTGCCAATGCACAGACCATCGCCGCCGTGGCCCAGGCCCAGGCCAACCTCGAAATTGCCCGCCAGGACCTGCAAACGGTGATCGTCAATCGAGGTTCATTGGAAGCCGCTGTGGCGAGTGCCGATGCGGCGGTGGAGCTGGCACGAATCGACCTGTCCAATACGCGCATCATCGCGCCGCGTGACGGCCAACTGGGGCAGATCGGTGTGCGCCTGGGGGCCTACGTCAACTCCGGCGCGCAGTTGATGGCGCTGGTGCCGCCGCAGCTGTGGGTGATCGCCAATATGAAAGAAACCCAGATGGACAATGTGCAGGTCGGCCAACCGGTGACCTTCACGGTGGATGCGCTGAATCACCGCACGTTTCACGGCACGGTGCAGCATATCTCCCCGGCGACCGGCTCGGAGTTCAGCCTGTTGCAGGCGGACAACGCCACCGGCAACTTTGTGAAGATCGCCCAGAGGGTGCCGGTGCGCATTACGGTGAACCCGGATCAAGCTGAGATTGAGCGGTTGCGGCCGGGGTTGTCGGTGGTAGTCAGTATCGATACCGCCGGGCGCCTCAAAAACACTGCGCCCTGACACAACACAGATCACAAAAGTGGGAATGCTCTCTGTGGCGAGGGAGCACGCTCCCTCGCCACAAAAGCCTGCCCCTACAACGGACGGTATTTCAGAGTGAAATCCAGGTGGGTTGACTGGTTTTGTTCCAGCAGTTTGAGACCCGGCCTGCCGGGCAGGTGATGCGCATTCACCGGATGACTCACTGGCTCAACACAAAAGAACCCCAACCCCGGCGGGCAGTACAGCAGGAAATAATCGGCACCTGTGGCCTGGCATTCCAGCGCATAGCCCAACTCCGGCTGCTCGATCCGGCAATGCCCATCCCACTGGCAGAACCCATTGTCCACCAGCCCTTCGGGCAGGGTTTTCAAGACCTGAAAGTCCCAAGCCTGCGGCACCGGCGCCAATCCCGTCGGCAACTTGGCCGCATCACTCATCCACACCTGCGCAGCCTTGGCCTGTAAGCGCGTACCCGCTCGACGCGGCAAATAGGGATGCAACCCCAGGCCATGCCACGCCGCCGTTTCGGCCAGATGCGTCACGCGTAATGCGATGCTCAGCTCACCGTCGTGCAACCGAAAACGCTGCTCGGCGCGGTAGGCGAACGGCGTGTCGCAGACCACCTCCAGCACCACTTCGTGCGCCGTCTGGCTAACCACCTGCCACGCCTGCTGCCAGGCTGAACCATGAATCGGCAACGGATCTGTGAGGCTGTTCCGCGCCAGCGCCAGCCAGCCGTGAGGGTTATCGAAACCGCCTTGGGCTATGCGGTTGGACCACGGCACCAGCGGGTAACAGCCCAGCTTGCCCGGCAAGCCGGTGTTCATCGCCTGCTCATCACTGTGCCGCAGCAGTGGCTGCCCGGTGGCGCGCACCGCCCAGTTGACGATGCTGCCACCTACGGCCGGGGCCAGGGTGAGGTGGGTCAGGGTGTCTTTGAGTTCAATCATCACGGCACCGCGGCTAGAGGATGAAGTGGGGTTCGGGCAGCCCTTGGACGCCAGGGTTGAGGGCGAACACGCCGCCTGCCAGCGACTGGTCACTCTTGTCATCACGGATCGAGGTGACGAACAGCGTGTCCAGGCGACTGCCGCCGAAGGCGCACATGCTGGGCTTTTTTACCGGCACGCTGAGGGAGCGGTCCAGGCGACCGTCGGGGGTGAAGCGGTGAATCAGCCCGGCGTCGTTGGCGCAGATCCAGTAACAGCCATCGGCGTCGACTGCTGCGCCGTCGGGGCGGCCGGGGAGTGGATGCATATCGACGAACACTCGGCGGTTGGACGGGGTGCCGGTCTCGATGTCGTAATCGAAGGCCCAGATCTGTTGCACCAACGGGTGTGAATCCGAGGCATACATCGTGCGGCCGTCGGGACTGAAGGCCAGGCCATTAAGGGTGATGAACCCGTCCAGCTGGGCATGCGGCGCCGCGCCCGATGCGTAGCGGTACAGCGTGCCCTCGGCCGCATTCAAACCCATGTTCAGCACCATGCTGCCGGCCCAGAAACGGCCCTGGCGATCACAGCGGCCGTCGTTCAAACGCATGTCCGCGCGTGGGTGCTCAACACTGGCCAGAGGCGTGGTGTCGAGGCTGCCGTCGTGGTGCGGGGTGAGTTGGAAAAAGCCGGTTTCCATTCCGGCGACCCAGTTGCCCGCCGTGGTGCGGGCAATACAGGCGAGCATCTGCGGGGCTTTCCACGCGGCGACGTGCCCGCTGGCGGCGCTCCAGCGTTGCAGGCCGCCGTTGGGAATATCCACCCAATACAGCGCGTTTTCCTCGGGCACCCACACCGGGCATTCGCCCACGGCATTACAGGCGTCGACGATCAATTCAGTCGTCATGGTCACTCATTCCCTTGGGTTGCTGTGTGCTCAGTCACCGAACGGCCCCGCCGCGCAGAATGCGCCGCCCTGATAGACCTTGGCCGGGTCATCGGCGGCGACTGGTGGCAGGGTTTCGACCTGGGCGCGGAACACCTCGGAGCTGTCCTTGGGCGCAAAACCCAGGTGCGCGGCGTAGCGATTGTCCCACCAGGTGTCGAGGTTGTCCGACATGCCATAGACCACGGTATGGCCGACATTCGGCGTGTACAGCGCGCGTTCGAGCAGCTGGGTGAGGTCGTCGAAGCTCAGCCAGGTGTGCATCATGCGGCGGTTCTGCGGCTCGGGGAATGAGGAGCCGATGCGGATGCTCACGGTCTCGATGCCGTAGCGGTCGAAGTAGAAACTCGCCATGTCTTCGCCGTAGGACTTGGACAGGCCGTAGTAGCTGTCCGGGCGGCGCGGCGAGTGGGCGTCAAGCTTTTCACCCTGTTTATGGAAGCCGATCACATGGTTGGAGCTGGCGAAAATCACGCGCTTCACGCCGTGGCGGCGCGCGGCTTCGTAGAGATGGAAAATGCCGCAGATGTTGGCGCCGAGCACTTCTTCAAAGGAACGCTCCACCGAAACACCGCCAAAGTGCAGGATGGCGTCAACGCCTTCCACCAGGTGGTGCACGGCGTGTTTATCGGCGAGATCGCAAGGTTGTATTTCTTCGGAAGCATCGGCAGCCGGGGCCATGCTGGCGATGTCCGACAGGCGCAGCACCTGAGCGTAAGGGCGCAGGCGTTCGCGCAAGACTTTGCCCAGGCCGCCGGCGGCACCGGTGAGCAACAGGCGGTTGAATGGAACAGGCGTGGTTGGGGAGGTGGTCATGAGGGTTCCATTGTTGTTGTAGGTTGTCGTATGACTTGGCGGAAGTATCGTTAGGGAGTCCCTGGCTTGTCAACGCTCTTCCTGACGAGTGAAGATCAAAATGTGGGAGCGGGCTTGCTCGCGAAGGCGGTGGGTCAGTCGGCTTATCTGGGTCTGATACACCGCCTTCGCGAGCAAGCCCGCTCCCACATTGACCGAGTCAGAGCAAGGAAATTGGATAACTGACGAAGATCCGATTCTCATCAAACTCATTGTTGCTGAAGTCCCGACGCATCGTCGAATGCCTCCAGCGCACATTCAAATCCTTCAGCGCGCTACTCTGTACCGTGTAGGCCAGTTCTGATTCGCGACCCCATTCCTTGCCGTCGGTAATCGCCCCGGTGTGCACATTACTGCCGCTGATATAGCGGTTCATCAGGGTCAGCCCCGGGATGCCGAGCACCACGAAGTTGAAGTCATGGCGCACCTGCCAGGATTTTTCCTTGGCGTTATCGTAGCTGGCGTTGTAGCTGTCGTTGGCCAAGGTGCCGCCGCTGGTGCCGTTGACGCGCATCCACAAGCTGTCGCCGCTGAGTTTCTGCAGGCCGACGTAGAAGGTGTTGCCGTTGTAGCGGGCCGAGAGCAGGGCAGAGAGGGTCTTGTTGTCGAGCTCACCGGCCAGGGCGCTGCCGTCTTCCTTGCCGTTGAAGTAACCGAGGTTGGCGCCCAGGGTCCAGTCGCCCACCGGCTGGCTGTGGGTCAGGTTGAAATACTGCTGCTGGTAGATATCCGCCAACTCGGCGTACCACACGCCGACCTGGGTTCGCTTGTCATTGAAGCTGTATTCGCCGCCGCCGAAGTTGAAACGGTCGGAGGTGAACGCGGCTTTGCCGTTCATGAACATGGCTTGCATGCTCGCGTCGTTGCGGGGGCTGTTACCGCGAAACTGCCCGCCGTAGAGGGTTAGGCCGGCGATTTCATTGGAGGTGACCTGGCCGCCACGAAAGGTCTGGGGCAGCGAGCGGCCGTCGTCGGAGCGCAGGATCGGCAACACCGGCATCCACTCGCCGACCTTCAGTTCGGTCTTCGACAGTTTGGTTTTCAGGGCCACGCCCAGGCGCCCGAAATTGTCGGCGGGGCGGCCATCGCTGTGGATCGGCAGCAACTGAGTGCCCCCCGTGCCTTTGCCGCCGTCGAGCTTTTGCGAATACAGGCCCAGCACATCAAGCCCAAAACCCACGGTGCCTTGGGTGAGGCCGGATTTGGCATCGAGGATGAAGTTCTGCGTCCACTCCTCGGCCTTGGCTTGCGGGTAAGTGGGGTTGGTGAAGTTGCGGTTGAAGTAGGCGTTACGCAGGTTCAGCGTGGCCTTGGCGTCTTCGAGAAAACCATCGGCATGGGCGCTGAGGGGAAGGGTGAACGCCAGGCTGCCGAGACCGAGAAGGCCGATACGCGAGGAGGAATTGCGGGCGAATTGACTCACAGTGAAGCTCCCTTGTGCTTTTGTTGTTTTTATTATTTGTTATGCGTTGTCGTACAACATTTTGCGGGATGTTTACGGGGTTTTCTTGGGGTGTCAAGTGGTAGTTGTACGACGACAGCAGGCGTTTCGATCAAAAGTGGGCACGGTCAATGTGGGAACTGGCTTGCCTGCGATAGCCATAGGTATCTACACATTTTTTATGGGTTGGATTCTTTGGTTGTCGCGGGGGCGCGGGGTACATATCCGTTATTTGGGTAACGGCTGCGTA